>NZ_JBHNYL010000003.1:0-331453 GCF_054960735.1 Pseudoalteromonas sp. RWi3 | reverse complement strand
CCACTAAACCACAAAAAGCGGCCAACGGGCCGCTTTTTTAATCAGTGCTTTTATAAGCCAAATACCACTTTTTCACTTTTAAGCATTCGTGCACTTAAAAAGCTAAACAAAGCAAATAGTACAACCGTTATTCCTGTTGACAATATTAGCTGTGGAACAGGGATTGGATTACCTTTGATAAACTCCATCAGAGCAAACTGTTGCGCGGCTATAGGCAGCCATTGCACTACATCTGTCGCAATATCATAAGTTGTGACCATACTTAATGCCATTGGAATAAATAACACCATGGTGACGTAAGACTGTGCTTCTTTAAAAGATTTTGCCATAAAAGAGACAAACACCTGCAAGCTTGACGACATCAACGCAATTGGGAAACATATCGCAATACAAAACAGCATAAACTCTGATGTAATCGTTATGCTAAATCCTAATTGTTCCCATGCAACCATGGGGTAAACAACCTTAGACACAACCAAAATAACAATCAAGCCTAACATTGAAAACGCCGCTATTGCGCCCACTTTGGCAAGTACTATATGCAAACTACTTAACGGGTGGCTTAACAATAAACTTAAAGAATTACGCTCTCGTTCGCCCGCACTGGTATCGATAGCTAGGCTCATTGCCGCATAAAATAACGTTAGAATAATAGAAAATGTTACAAGCCCTAAGATCATCCCACCTTTAGAATCAGGGGTTGCTTGATCATTAACTTCAATCGCGAGTGCACGCATTAGGTTTGGGTCTATACCGCGAGATACCAAGCGTAAACTGGCAATTTCTGAGCTATATACGGCCATCGCTTTTTCAACGCGATTAATATGTTTACCCAGTTTATCATCTGACTTATCAGCAATAAGCGTCACTGTCGCTGGGCGACCCTCACTCAAGTTTTGCTTATAATCATCACTGATCGCCAGCGTTATAGGTTTAAGTAGAGGATCGTTTTTATCGTCGGCTACTTTAATATCACTACTGGCTAAATGAGCGACTAAACCCGGTGCATTATCGGCGTTTTCGATGGTAATTTTAAGCGCTTCAGGAGAAGCTAATTGCTGTAATAAAATACTCATTAGCAAGCACATACCAATTGGCGCACCAATCGCATAATAAAGCCCCGCCATAACAGAGCGTTTATCACGACTTGCATCCATGACCTCTTTTTTAAAGAGTACTTTTAATAAATTGATCATGCTGCAATCCCCTCATCGCTACCGATTAGCGCAATAAATGCTTCTTCTAGTGTATTTTTACCTGCTTGTTCACACAGCTGTTCAATAGAACCCTGAGCAATTACCTGCCCTTTTGCCATAATGACAACGTGGTCACACAAAGCCGCTACTTCTTGCATCACATGTGATGAAAACAAAACACAATGCCCTTGTGCTTTAAGTAGCAATAACAGCTCTCTTAAAATACGTGTACTCATTACATCGAGGCCACGTGTTGGCTCATCCAAAATAACGTTCGTTGGGTTATGAACAACGGCTTGTGCTAATGCCGTTTTCATTCGTTGGCCTTGCGAAAAACCTTGGCAACGGCGATCCGCAATATCATTCATGCTCAACTTATTAATTACTTGTGTAGTGGCTTCCTTTGCTTGCGCAGTACTAAGGCCGCTAAGTTGTGCAAAAAAGCTAATATATTCCCGCGGTGTAAGTCGCTCATACAAACCACATGGATCAGGAAATAACCCCAAGTTTTGTTTTGCTTGCATAGGCTGTTTTGCAACATCAATACCATCAATTTCAGCAAATCCGCTGTCTGCTTTTAATAAGCCAAAAACAGTGCGTAAACAGGTGGTTTTACCTGCACCATTAGGGCCTAACAAGCCAGTAATTTTGCCATTCTCTGCACTAAAGCTTAATCCGTTTAATGCATTAACATCGCCAATCTTTTTGGTCAAATTCGATACGTTTATCATAACTTACTCCTTGTTCGCTGCAGGTGTTGAATGCGTGTTTGCAACCCCATTAATGTTCATAAAAAACTGTTTATCATTTGCTTCTTTGATGCAATCGGTATCAATATCTTGCATCGATTCTTGCTTTATAAACTGGGCAATAATTTTTGGCGCACATGTTTGCGAACCAATGCCATGTGTAGCAGTTGGGGCTACTAAGTGTGTTGCATCGGCCATATCAACCATTGCTAGTTCTGCCCAGCTTGGTGGCGTTGCAGGGTCACGCGATCCAGATAACAATAAGGTTGGTTTATCACTGTGTAATGGCTTATAAAACGCTTTATCTGCAGGCTTAACATCTAAAATTGGACAGACAATATCAAGCCCTTCAATCATGGTTTTACCCATGTATGTATTACTGTATTTACTGCGAAGTTGAGGTGTCAGTTGGGGCCAATCTTCTGAACATACAATAGCGTTATGCATGCCCATTGCGAGCGATTGGGTTAAATCTGCGTTTGCCATTAAACCTGCCAATGGGGAAAAATCATCTTGAGCCGCTTTAGTAATCACTAGTGGCAAAATCGAACGGGTTGTGTGGCTATAAAGCGCTAAACGAATCGCACTGTAAAACTTCATCTTGGTAATAGTAAAAGGGATTAGTTCATAAGTGCGAGGGTGCCTGACTTGCGCTTCAATGGGTTGTCGCTCAAGTTTAGCTAGGAGCTCATTAAAACCCGTTTCTAAAGACGGAAACTGCTCATTGCAAGCAACATCATTCTTGCAGCGTTCGAACAAAGCAAGTAATGAGGCGTCTATTGCCTCGCCGATAGCTGCAAAGCTTTGCTGCATGGGGACCACACCATCTAAGGTGCTTGTAATAACAGAAGCAGGAAATTGACGGGTGTATTCTTGCGCTATACGTGTACCGTATGACACGCCATATAAATGAAAGCCTTTATAGCCTAGAGCAACACGTACAGCTTCAAAGTCTTTTGCTGCAGCAGAGGTAGTAAAGTGGCTTAAATCAACATTGAGCTTCGCTTTACATTCCTCGGTGTCTTGCTTACTCATGGTTTGTAAATCGGTTATAGCATCATTAAATGCAAACTGTGTTTTTAAATCATCGCTGTCACATTGCAGCTGCTTTGAATAGCCAGTACCACGCTGATCCACAAGTACAATGTCACGTGTTTCACGGGCAAAGCGTAAATTACGATTAAAGATTCGCGCTAAATCAACCGCTCCTTGACCAGGTCCACCGGCAAAACCCAACACAGCCTCATCAGTGTTACTTGGTTTTATTGCTGGTATAACAGCAAAGTGAATATCAACTTCACCATCTGCTGGATTATCTGATAAAGGCTGAGCAATACTGCCGCACATTAATCTATCCGATAGGCCCTCCATGTAACACGGCGTTAATTTTACAGGATTATTGTTGTTTTCTTGTCCCTGTATCATTGCTGAATTGACGATTAAAAAAGGTAAAATTGCCAGTTTTATCAGACCATTACGATATTTGAATGTACTTTTCATCACTCTTTCCCTTATTTGCATTTTACACCTAATGTGATAACTTATTACTTAGTGTATCAGTGTATTAATGTATTAATACAGTAGAGAAAGAGTAATGCTAGAATTTATTAATGTCAACCCCAATAGTGGCGATCCAATTTACAAACAATTGCACGAGCAAGTTGTGCGGTTAATTGTGGGTGGCCAATTATCGACTGGGGACGAGTTACCTTCAGTGAGAAAAATAGCAGATCATTTCGCTGTCAATCCCATGACAGTATCAAGAGCAATCGGCCAATTAGTTGATCAAGGTTGGCTTGAACGTCGCCGTGGCCAAGCCACTCGCGTTGCGCAAAATATAGCCCAACAATCAGATCAACAAGAAGCCTTACTTTTCAAAGCTATTGATCAGCTGATCCAACAAACCAAGCAGCTCGATGTACCGCAATCAACATTATCCGAACTAATAAAAAAACGGTGGGAATTAGAACAATGACACAACCACTTCTTAGCTATAAGAATGTCTGTAAAAGCTACCAGCAACGCCAAATATTAAATGATGTAAACCTTGAAATAGAATCAGGTATGGTGGTCGGTTTATTGGGTAAAAATGGAGCTGGTAAAACAACTTTATTACGTTCAGCGCTAGGACTTTTAACGCCTGAGCAAGGCAGCGTTTACGTTTTTGGCGAAAAAAGTGATCAACTTAGCGCCCAGAGTAAAGCAAAGATTGGCTATGTTGCGCAGCAAACCTTCGGCTATGAAGGCTTTAAAATCGCAGACGCCCTCGCCTTACACCGCAGTTTTTATCCTGATTGGGATTGTGAACTTGAAAATAAATGGCTTACACGGTTTGATCTTGACCCCAGCGCTGCCATAAACAACTTATCTATAGGCCAACGTCAAACATTGGCGCTTATCATGGCTATGGCCTATCGCCCAAAATTACTAATACTAGATGAACCTGTCGCGAGCTTAGACCCCATCGCACGTCGTGAGTTTATGGGCGATTTATTTGACTTAGCACTCGATTCTGACACTGGTATTTTATTTTCATCTCACATCACATCTGATATCGAGCGCGTTGCTAGTCATATTGCATTAATAAAAGAGGGTAAACTTTTGTTACTCGATGAGCTTGATGTAATACGAGATACTGTCAGAAAGGTCACCTTTGCTGATTCAGATATTGATTTAAGCGCTTATAACATACTTAATTTACAAAAAAACAGTGCCATCATCTATGGATACACAGGCGATAAAATTCCTGGCGCTATTGCAACTAATACACTGTCATTAGAGCAGTTATTTGTGGAGCTGCATGGATGATGCAAGTGCAAGTAGTTAAACGACCTTGGCATCAAGGATTAATCAATCTATGGCTAAAAGAGGCTGGCTGTGCCAGTTACTTTATTTCAGCCTTGATAACCACTGCTTTGTGTTTAGTTGCAACAGGTATTGAAGAATTGCTCGAATTAATGATCATGTTTTCACTTGTCTGTATGTATAGTGCTGTTGCATGGCAAAGTATTCGATTGCAAGCCACTGAGTGGCAGTTTTTAGTAACAGGCTATCGCGAACACATTATGCTTCAAGGGAAACTATTTCTTATATTTGTTAACTTAGTTGCCCTAGTGAGTATTGTTCTTGCTGGTAGCCTAGAGCTACTATCAACACTATGTATTGCGAATCTGCTTGGTATAATAATTTGGTTTATAAACCGCTCTAACAGCCACCTGTTTACAGCGGGTTGTTATATAGGCTTTCTAGTAAGCATACTTATTTGTGTGTTGACTGACCAGCTACCACTGTGGTTAGCACCCAATAGTGCTGTTATGTTTATCGGTATTGTTTTGGCGAATAAAACGTTTCCTAATTCATACCGTTGGCACTCAAGTTCTTTGGCTAACTACCGCCAAGGTCTTCAATCTGGTTGGTCACCTATACCCAGTGGCTTTTTATCCAATTACGGTAACGAAATAAACAAACAATTATTCCCTCTCAGCTACTTTGTTGGCGCAAGCTTATCGCAGTATTTGATACTCATCGCACTTTTTTGCGCAGCCGCTGTCACTGCAAACTTATTTATTAATATTATCGAGCATGCCATATTCATATTAACCTTGCTTTTATTCACCATAGTAACATTAAGTTTATGGAGTAAAATTCAAAAGCAAAATTCGTGGGAGCTATTATTTACTCTGCCACTTTATAACTCCAGCTACGGCACAAAAATAGCCTTTAGCTACAGTGTATTGAAGTTAGCTTTAATGGTCTCTACCCTATTTTTTATAACCGTGTTGGCTCTCGTTATACCTTATCAGGAGTTACTATTATTTAACACGCTGGGCTATGCCTTAGCCTGTACTGCTGGTGTGCTGTTTAGCTTTGCAATTGGCAATGTATGTAAAAACATTAATTTATTAAGTGTATTTCTGTGCTTATCGTTTGGCTTAAATATGGGACTGGCAAACTACATGTTTGATCATGCTGATAGCATAGTTATGCTTGCTTTAATAAGCACCTATACGGTCTTCATGGCTGGCTTAAACCGCTTTACTGTTAGATTTATATAGCCAATAACTCGCGTTTAAATGAGTGGGGAAAGATAAAAAAACGGCCATATAATATGGCCGTTTTGGTGCTTAAACAAAATAATTTAAAACGTTTATAGTGAGAAAGTGCGACCTATTGAAAGCACAATGCGCTCATCAGCAGTATTGATATCTAGGCTAGTGTTTTCCGCAGCCACCTCAATATCAAATCCTTCAAAGCTAGTCTGATAGGCTAAGCGATAGTGATTGTAAGATTTACCATCGGTATCCCACGCAAACTTATCGCCATCAAGCGAGTTGGAAATATCAAAACTAGCACGTAGTGCATGGTTAGGCGCAAGTTCCACTGTGTGTGCAACCATAGAGATCACATGCCCAGCACCAGTACCAAAGTAGTCCCAGCTGTACCAAAAGTTAAGTTCTGTTTGACCTAAGTCGCTGGCATAACCAAACTTAGTGTATGCTTCAAAGTAGTTACCATCGCTTGAATTGCTTTGCCCATGGTAGCTGTAGTACGCTAAACCATAATCAACGCTTAGTGCATCATTTAGTTGTGCATAACGACCAAAATAAGCATCCCACTCAATGTTGGTATCGTCACCAAAGTCCACGTTTGATGCCCACGTTCCAGCATACATGCCCGACTCACCAAATGAATAATCAAGGCTTCCTTGAATTGCAGGATCGTTTTGCGTTTGGCTCACACCATTAAACGTATAATCTGATACACCAGTAATAGTTGTTGACCAATCAGCCAAAGCTGATGCTGAAAAAAGGGCGAATGGTAGTGCAACTGCAAGTAGTGTTTTTTGTGTTGTCATGTTTATTCCTTAGCTTACTGATTCAATTTTTGTATAGTCAATTTTGTTATCTTTTGGCGAGCTATCGATATTGCTCACCGTCTTAAACTTGCTGTATGCAATAAATGCAGCGCAACCAAAAAACAAGCCTATTACTAGCGCCCCGACCCACTGTATTTGTAAAAAGTTTAGTTTAAATAGCAGGGTTAACAATGATAGAGCAACAATATTTAGTGCAATATAATTAAACTTACCCAATCGCTTAACGGTCATATTTAAGTTATCGGTATACAATCGAATGAGTGAATCTAGCGAGTTGATCACAAATACCACCCCGACAAACACCATCGCAATATTTTTAATGCCTTGCGTTGGTATGCCTGCTTCATGGTAGTGATAAAGCACACTAAACCAGATCGCAATTGGGATTGAAGGGAAAATAAGCATTGCACCAAGTACTTGATAGGTCTTTAATCCACCGACAAAACGCGATGTAAACTGACCAATCATAATGCTCCACGCAAACCACCAAAATAAGTAAAACTCATGATAGTCATTAAGCGGTAAAATAAACTCATTAATATTGCCAAAATAGTTACCAATAAGCGCTAAGTTATTTGTAAAATCAGAAACCTGCCCGTTGTCACCCATAAACGCACCAAACCACATAAAGCCAATTAACGCGATAAACAACCATGTTGTTGAGATACTTAAAAAACGTACATATTTAATATCAGTGCTTGAATAAACAGCGAAGCATATAGCGGCAAATACGATTAAATAAAACGAAGGGATAATTGACTCACCATCACCGAGACTCGGCAAGTACCAAGGTAAATTAGATAAAAGTAAAAAAGCAGTAAAAGCACAAGTACCAATAATTACTACATTATTGATTAATTTAACCCATGGAATTTCAAAAAATTTCACTTTGGGTTCTATTACACAGAAATAAAAGCACGTAAGGAAGTAAAATCCCCAGATCAGAAAGCCCCAATAACCAAACTCAATGGCCAGTGGATTGGCAAACGTATACTCTGGGCTTGCTTTTATGTCTGCATAACCTGCAAACTCAGTCAGTGGAAACATGATCAAGCCAACGTCTAAGCCTGATGTAAATAAGATTGCGATAAAGGTGAATGTTCTAACCGGTGTGACGCCTACACACTTTACATTTCCCCATTTTACTAATATTGCGATAATTGCCAGTAGGGTAAAAATAATGCCAGCACTAAGCCATAAGGTCATAATTTGCCCCCCAAAATAAATGATAATATGTCATTTTTTCTCCGTGTGTTTTATCTCGCATTAACGCACCACAAACAACTTATGGTGCGCGCCACTGCAAGCCCCGAGACATAACATGTGTCTCAGGTGACTTTATTAGATCTCCGAGCTACGCTGCTTTGTTTGCCATTGTGTATCGATGACAACCGCTGCATGCGATTTACTAAGTGGTGGCTTACCTAAAATTAAGTCAGCCGCTTTTTCTGCCACCATAATGGTTGGCGCATTTAAATTACCGTTTGGTATCGTTGGGAAGATTGACGAATCCACTACTCTCAAGCCTTTGATACCATGTACTTGTGTATTAGAGTTCACCACTGCCAGCTCATCTTCCCCCATCTTGCATGAACATGACGGATGGTAAGCACTCTCAACCGCTTGGCGTACAAACGCATCTATTTGCTCGTCGGTTTGAATATCTTTACCCGGCTGAATTTCATCATCGCGATAGTCATCAAACGCGCTTTGCTCAATAATTTCACGGGTTAAACGTACGCACGCTCTAAACCCTTCAATATCGTCTTGATGCTGTAAGTAGTTAAACTGAATTTTTGGCGCAACTTCAGGATCTGCCGATTGAATAGCGACCGACCCACGGCTTTTTGGTTTGTTGTGACCAACATGCACTTGGAAGCCATGGCCAGCAAAGGCACTTTTACCGTCATAACGAATTGCCGCAGGTAAAAAGTGATATTGCAGATCAGGCCATTCAACACCCGGTTTTGAACGAATAAACGCACACGATTCAAAGTGGTTTGTAGCACCAAGGCCGCTGCGATTTAATAACCAACGTGCGCCAATAAGCCCTTTGGAAATAAGGCCAAGTTTGCCGTTTAAGGTAATGGGTTGCTTACACTTGTATTGAAAATAAAATTCCAAGTGATCTTGCAGGTTTTGACCGACACCCGGTAAATGGTGTTTAACTTCAATGCCAGCAGCTGTAAGTGTTTCGCTATCACCAATACCTGAAAGCTGCAGTAAATGCGGTGAACCAATAGGTCCGGCACTCAATACCACTTCTTTAGCGGCAAATACTTGCTTTGTTTGACCTTTGATACTGTACTCAACGCCCGTGGCTTTTTTGCCTTCAAGCAATACCTTTTCAGCTAAAGCACCGGTCACAACCGTTAAGTTACTGCGTGACTTAACAGGGTCTAAATATTCACGACTTGCCGAGCTACGCACACCATCTTTAACAGTCATGTGCATTGGCCCAAAACCTTCCTGTTGCCCGGCGTTGTAATCATCGGTAGCGGCATAACCGGCCTGCTGACCTGCATTGATAAAGGCTTTATACAAAGGGTTGGCCATTTTATTACCGTTATTAACGCCCAGCGGGCCGTTACCGCCACGGTATTCATCTTTGCCTAAATAAAAGGTTTCGGCTTTTTGAAAATACGGCAAGCATGATTGGTAATCCCAGCCTTGTGCGCCATGGTGTTGCCATTCGTCAAAATCTTTTGCATGACCACGCACATAAACCATGCCATTAATTGACGACGACCCGCCTAATACTTTGCCTCGTGGACAATGCATTTTACGGTTATCTAAAAATGGTTCAGCTTGAGTATGAAACTGCCATGCGTATTTATCAGTGTTCATTGGAATAGACAGCGCTGTTGGCATCTTAATAAAAATGCTTTTATCACTGCCGCCAGTTTCTAATAGCAATACGCGATTATTACTGTCTTCTGATAGTCGATTCGCCAGTACACACCCTGCAGAGCCCGCACCGACTATGATGTAATCATATGTTTGTGCAGTCATTAAAATGGGCTCTCTATATCAGTCATACCAACATAAATTGATTTAGTTTGAGTATAGTGATCAAGTGTTTCGATACCGTTTTCACGACCAATACCCGATTGCTTATAACCGCCTACAGGCATTTCGGCCGGTGAGTTACCATAACTGTTGATCCAACAAATACCGGCTTGTAACTGATGAATAACACGGTGTGCGCGTTTAATATCTTTGGTAAATACACCGGCAGCTAAGCCTAAATGGGTGTCATTAGCACGGCGAATTGCGTCATCTTCATCATCAAACACCAATACGCTCATCACTGGGCCAAAAATCTCTTCTTTAACAATCGTCATTTCGTCGGTGCAATCAGTAAATACCGTAGGCGCGACAAAGTAACCATTTGGTGCAGAGTCAGGTTTTAGTGCTTTACCACCAGTAAGCAGCGTTGCGCCTTCACTAATGCCCTTATCAATGTAGCCCATTACTAAGTCATGATGATTTTTTGAAATAAGCGCGCCTAAGTTAACCTCAGGATTCATCGGGTCGCCAGCAATAATGTTTTGCTCAGTGCGCGTTTTAAGCTCATCAATAAATTGCTGGTATACATTTTTATGCACATAAATACGGGTGCAGTTAGTGCAAATTTCACCTTGGGTATAAAAATTACCTAACATAGCTGCGCTTACCGCTTGGGAAATATCAGCATCATCAAATACTAATAGTGGTGATTTTCCACCCAGCTCCATGGTCACATCTTTAAGCGAGCCTGCGGCACTGGCTACAACTTTTTTACCTGTACCTACTTCACCTGTGAATGATACTTTCTCGATATCATCGCTTTGTGTTAACCACTGACCAACTTTAGCCGCGCCTTGCACAACGTTAAACACACCAGCAGGTACGCCCGCTTCAATAAATATTTGTGCTAGTTTAATTGCGCCAAGGGGTGTTTCTTCTGAAGGTTTAAAAATAAGTGCGTTACCTGCCGCAAGCGCTGGGCCTGACTTCCAACAGGCTATTTGTAACGGGTAATTCCACGCGCCAATACCTGCGCAAATTCCTAATGGTTCTTTGCGCGTGTAGTAAAAGTCTTCACCAACCATTTGTTGTTGGCCAACTTGCGCAGGGGCTAGGCCTGCAAAATATTCAATAACATCTGCGCCAGTTTGTACATCAACACACTCAGCTTCTTGCCAAGGTTTACCTGTATCTAACACTTCAATTTTTGCTAATTCATCGTTTCGTGCGCGCAGTAACTCAACCGCTTTTAATAAAATACGGCTACGTTCGATAGGTGCCATTGCTGACCACGTTGCAAACCCTTGTTTAGCACTTTCAATAGCTGCATTTTGAACAAACGCATCGGCGACTTCTACATGATAAATAACTTCATCGGTGGCAGGATTCTTAACTGCGAATTTCTCACCACTTTGATTTTTTAAAAAATGACCGTTGATAAAATTTTGATAAACAGGCGTTGTCACATTAAGCTCCGTACTGTTTGATAAGTGAATTTACATAGCCTTTGGCTAAGCGCTCGCAATGTTCAAATTGATCTTCATCTGACTTACTCAAAACCGCTCTAAGCCAGAGCCCGTCGATCATCGCTGCACATAGTTGTGCGGCAAGCTTGGCGTCGGCTTTGCTCATTAATAACTTAAATGAGCTCATTAAATTGCTAAAAAGACGGCGGCTATTAACATTTTGCAAGCGATGTAATTGCGCATCATGCATTGATTGCGCCCAAAAACTTAACCACGTTTTAGTGGTATCGCTTTGCAATTGTAAGCGCGCAAAGTTTGCCTCAACTATAAACATCAACCTTTGCTCAGGCGTTGTAGTGGCGGTAACTCGATCAATTAATTCGCGTTTTAGGTTAGACAGTAAATAGCGTACTGTTGCTTCTATCAAACCTTGTTTACCACCAAAATAGTGGCTAATAATGCCTGATGATAAGCCAGCTTTTTTGCTAATACTGTTAATGGTGGTACCTTGCAAACCAAGCTCAGCAACCGACTCAATAGTGGCGTCAATTAGCTGCTGACGACGGACGGGTTCCATTCCAACTTTAGGCATAATTTTTATTAATTGATCGTTCAATAAAAATAAATGTTAGAGTAATAGAACTGATAATTCAAGGTTGACAAACTGTGAAGAACCTAAACCAAGCAGGCTAAAGTGCCGCTAAGTACCTGTAATAATGCAGCTAAAACGGATATGAAAAATAGATTAAAAAAATTATTAAAAGTGTCGTTTTTCTATGAAATGTTTATAAATGCGTGCATTTTCGGGTAAATTACTAGAATAAAAAAACATTTAAACATATTTAGAAGAGGTGTTGTGCGGCAAAGATTTGGCTCGGGTAACTTATATACCCAAGCCACCTGAAGATGCGAGCAGCGTTGGAATTAAAAGCGGTTTAGGTAAGGCGATGATTTCAACCAATGGGTTTATTTATTTTTAGCCAACACCGCTTTTAGATTATTAAGTGCTGCCACTGAAAAGCCTCGGTCATAAAAGTACAAAATTTTTCCTGCTTTATTAATCAGTACAACCCGGCAGTTGTTTGGATTTTCATTACCTGTAAAGGCTTGTACTTTGTCGCCGTCTTTGTAGATTGTGATAACCCCTGCCCATAATTCTTTGGGTATACCTTTGCGCATACCGTTATCAATGAAGGTACTAAACATGCGTGGTGCCATACCTTGAATTGTCGGTAACTCATATGCAGGAATGGTCACTCCCGTCATATCTAAACCGATAAGCCAGCGGTCAATATCAAACTGGCTATCTTGTTTGTAGCCAATTAACAACAAAGAATGCTCATTATTAAAGTCATCTGGTATCACAATCTTTTGTTTAGATAAGCTTTCACCACTAACACTTGGGAACTGCTTTCCCATGGGGTTTTGATTAGGGTACTGGCTTGAACATCCAGCTAATAACATCACAAATAAAATAGCAACGAATTTTTTTAACATAAGTTTGGTTCACCTAATAAATGTCTCAATAGAAACCATACGTTTACCAATCACTCTTGGATCCACTCTCAAGCTCTTGGCAGCAAACTTTTTGCATGGCGTGAAGCATGCTACAGATCAAACTGAGTAAGGCGCTAATCACGCACAACCAATGTAACCAAACTGTTAACAAAAGAGTAACTCCGTGCTAATCTAAAGCAGCGTAGACATGCTTTTATGTTTAAAAAAGCGATAATTAAGGAGTATTTCACTTTGTTGTTAACTAAAACTAAAGGCCGCTATAAAACCCTCGTATCTATTAGGCTCATATGTTTAATCGCTTGCGCACCGCTGTTCTTACAAGCAAAATTTGTCATTGGTATTGTAGGAAAAACTAAAAACGACAGTTTTTACATTCAATCTTATAAAGGTTGTTTGGCTTTTGCTAAGTCTCACCCCGAAGTCACTTGCCAATATGATGGACCTGATGACTATCAAGACATTCGCACACAAGCTTTGATTATTAATGATATGGTCAAAAGTGGTATTGATGGTTTATTAGTTGCAACAACCGACTCTGATTACTTAGTGGATCGCGCACTTAAAAACCTGTATGAAAAAAACATTCCTGTTATTACATTTGACTCTGATTTACTGCCCAAAGATAACCGTTACCGACTGGCTTATGTTGGCACAAATAACTTCGATTTTGGTGTTGCTCTGGGAAACCAACTAAAAACAGTAATTGATAAAAACAATAAAAATATATGCATTCAATCAGGTCATCTTACTGCGCCCAACTTAAACGAAAGAATCGCTGGCGTAAGGTTTGCCCTTTCGGGGCAGAGTGAACGACGTTTGTCGGGTGAAAATGGCTGGGTTGAATATAGCCGCTGCCCCCTTTATAGCTTAGGGAAAAGAGACACTTCTCTTGAACAAGTTACCAATTTATTGAAACTAAAACAGCCGCCTGCTTTTTTAGCCGTTGCAGGATTTGCCCAGTTTAACCCACACTACATTAAGTCACTAACCCCATTCAAAGATGCAATAGCATCAAAAGAGGTTATTATCGTGTCTGCGGATACAGAGACAATTCAGTTAAAAGCATTGAGCAAGGGGCTGTCATCTTCAAATATAGGGCAAAACCCATTTGAAATGGGCAGCCTAAGTGCAGAATTAATGTATAACTACATTGCCAATAATAAGAAACCTGAACAGCCTTTTTACTACCTAGATTTCCACTATTGTAATAAAAACAATGCAGATACTTGCACTATAAACTATTAAGCACTGATACACAGTGAGGATGAGACCGCTTTTAAAAAAATCATAGACAGTAAAAGGGACTATGGCTATTACACTCACCAGAGGCACATTTAAGGCTGACTCAAGAAGAAAACGCGGGAAACTTAGTAGGATCGTTTGATGCTCTTGTGTGGGGGGAAAATCCAAATAAAAGCGTATAGCCACCCCTTAAGACTCAGAAAAATAAGTATATGTTTATTCTAAGTCGTATTTTTTTAAAATAGCGGTCAACTTTCCTGATTTTTTGATTGATGAAAAGGCTTTTTCAAATATTTTTAGCTGCGATTTTGACACCGACGCTTTGCTAAACGCAAAATAAACATCTTCAGAATTAATGACTAGTGGACTAATGGCAACCTTCATAAAGTCAGGGTTGTTTTGCACTTGATAAATGATGTTATATTTTTCTTCAAAGAATCCAGAAATACGCCCGTTACGTAACAAATCGAGCTTTAATTGGTTGTCTGGCACGTAAATAAATCGCTCATCGGTATCTCGCTCTTCCATGAAACGCTGTTCAAATGTACTACCATAGTATGCACCACGTTGAATGGCTATCGGTGCATCAAGCTGAAAAAGGCTGCTTATAGAGTCTAGAGAGTAGATACGCTCGGTATCCATTGCAAATACAATATTTTCTTGCCTTTGAGGCCCAATAAAATAAGCAAAGCGCATTCGCTGTGTCGTTTTCGACACACTAAGCATTAGATCAACCTCGCCAGTTTCGAGCATTTTTAATGAACGTCCCCAAGGAACACTGACAAACTGATACGTACAACCTGCTTCATCAAGTAATGCTTTCGCAAAATCAACATCCTGACCATGCCATGTTAAATCTTCATCTTGATACGACTGTACAGCGTAATTTTCAAAGCGAACTATAAGATGGCAATTGCTCTGAGAGGAATAACTTACACTACTAAACATCAAGCAGAACAACACAATAATAATAAAATACTTCACAAAATGTGCTCTTAAAAAAGCCATTATACAAGTTTAGTTTATTAATTCAGCCCTGCCAATTATAAACTCAGATGGCCTAAGAATAGATATTTACTGGGATTGAAGGTGATTTAAACGTATTTAGGGTGGATAATTAAATAATGATAAGCATAAAAGCGGCTCATTCTTATCTAACCTAAAAAGTGTCACAAAACGAACTGTAAGAAAGTGACTTGTATTGTCATCACACCAATTAATAGCCTTCTAAATAAAAGCCAATATCACAGGAATACTAAACGCACATTAAGACAAAATAAATTATGGCTAATGCTGTATAAACAATTCATTGAGGTTGATTACTCAAAAAAAATACAGGATACTGTTTTTATATACAGTTACATTGTGTGACCGACTAATGAAAAAAGAACTACCCGCAAAATACTATTTAGCTCATTTTAAAGAACTCATTGACTTCATAAATGAGCAATGTGGGCAATTATTAGAGCAAACACATACTGATTTTATCAATAAGGTAAATACACTTGGCGAGCAGGCTCAATGCATGCTCGCGCGTATTTATTCTCGCAAGCCTCGCTTTGTTGCGATCAGTAGCCTTAATTACGCCGAAATAGATAACGCACCACTGGCAATTAAACAGTTAATCCAAACGGGGCTAATTGCACACCCAACAGATAACGACTACGACGCTCTTTTACATCACTTGACCAAACCTGCATTAATTGAACTATTAGCTTCTTTTGATACTGATCTTGCGATAAAAAAAAGCGCTTCAAAAACAGCACTTGTTACTCAAGCCATAAATATATTTAAAGAAAATCGAGAATATTTAACACCTATTTACAGTCAATTTATTTTAAATAATCGCAGTGATGTGTATGAGTATTTTGAGTTTTTATACATTGGCCGTTTAAGCGAAGGAGATATAAATCATCAAAACAGTTTTGTACTGCGTGATTTAGGCGTTAGAGCTACGCGCCAAAGCCACACTCAAAGCTTGGCACGCTTTGATACTTTAGCTGAGGCAAAGTCGAACTATGCGTTAAACCGAGCTCGCTTGGCATTTAAAAATATAACAACTGACCAGCAATACCAAGGTTTAGCTCACGAAGTTATTGCGCAACACGCACAAGGCACACTGGCAATAAACCTTAAAAACAAGCTTTTACTGAGGCTTTATCAGCAACTTAAAAAAGTAGATCCACCGCTGAGCTTTAGTATTTTAAATGCCTGTGAAAACAGCCCTGAAGCGATTGAAATACAAATACGCGAGCAATATCGCCAAGGCAATAAAGACTGGGTTAAAGCCGAGCTTGAAGCCATTATTGAAGATCCACTGACAGATGATCTACTCTATTTTGCCGATGATTTCTTAATGCGCAAATTTAATAAACAAACTCGTTCTCGTTTAAGTGCAATGCTTGCGGATACACAGTGTGTTATTGAAGTAGATGAAATTTATCGCGGCGATGTAGAACAAGGAGTAGCACAGTATTATGAAAACCAAGGTCTGCGAGCATTTAATACCGAGAACACGCTTTGGCAAAGTTTATTTGGTCTGGTGTTTTGGCATGAACTTTACGTTGAGACTCCTCACCCACCGTGTAACGAATTTGATTTGTTCCCACACGTATTACGCACTAACAGTTTTTATCACACACAACAGCAACAGATTGATGTTTTATTTGAACAGTGGCAAACACCTGAAGATTTATTAAAGCATGTATGCAAAAACGCAGCACGCTATTTTGATCAACCAAATGGCTTATTTCGTTGGCACAGTGAGCTGTTAAAACCATTAGAAGTATTGATTTTAAATAGCTCTATTACAGCACTTAAAAG
The DNA here is from genome assembly GCF_054960735.1 of Pseudoalteromonas sp. RWi3. Taxonomy (NCBI): domain Bacteria; kingdom Pseudomonadati; phylum Pseudomonadota; class Gammaproteobacteria; order Alteromonadales; family Pseudoalteromonadaceae; genus Pseudoalteromonas; species Pseudoalteromonas sp. RWi3. Next base: position 314,574 of record NZ_JBHNYL010000003.1, on the reverse strand, counting down.
CCACTTAAAAAACATGGCCCAACGTTTTTTAGAACTTAAAGATGGCTACCCAGATTTAATGATTTTAAAAGACGGCACTATTTATTTTGAAGAAGTAAAAGCACCCGGTGATAAACTCAGGCGTAACCAGCTAACCACCATCGATAACCTTAAAAGCTCAGGATTCGATGTACACATTGCAGCGGTTAATTGGGTGAATGATCCCAATCGCATTTACAGCGTAGTCGATATTGAAACAACTGGCAGCCTAAAAGGCGGCAATCGAATTACTGAAATCGGCATAGTTAAAGTACAACATGGCAGGGTTATCGAGACTTGGTCAACACTGATAAATCCACAAATGCGGATTCCAAAATTTATAGTGTCTCTCACCGGTATCACAGATACCATGGTTGCCACTGCACCACGCTTTTGTGGAATAGCTGACATCCTGATACATAAGTTAAAAGGTAGCATTTTTGTTGCTCATAATGTCAATTTTGATTATGGCTTTATCCGCAAAGAGTGCGAAATGGCAGGTCACTACTTTAAAATGCCAAAGCTGTGTACGGTAGTAGAGTCACGTAAAGCATTTGCCGGTCTTAAATCATATTCTTTAGGTAACTTATCTAAGCACTTTGAGTTAGCGCTCACTAATCATCACCGTGCACTTGCTGATGCAACCGCAACCGCAGAGTTACTTTTACTTATAAAAGAGCAGCAAAATGATGCTACAAAGTCGCGCTAGATTCATTGTTCAAAAGCCACCAACTTTTTAATTAACAAGCAGGCTATACACAAAAATATCCTTAATAATTTGTAAATAATACCCTTGTGTTCTAAACCTAAAGAGTAGCCCAATAGGAGACTCATTTATGCCGTCAACGAACACAATTGATAAGAACGCCCAGTTTGCACGTTGTTTAGAGTGCAACAAAGTCGATACATTTGCAGCCTTTCACTGGCTTGCACTAGCAGTAAAAGACATGACTCGCGCTCCCTTACTTAGTCTTATATACGGATTAATTTTTACAATTATTCCACTAGCAATTATTTATAGCGCCCTGTATGCAGGTACTCACCTTGTTATTTTACCTGCCACTGTTGCATTTGCATTAATTGGCCCAGCGTTTGCGGTAGGTTTATATGATGTGGCGTGGGAGCTTGAAAAAGGACATAAACCAACGTTAATGCATTCGTTAAAATCGATGTTTAGAAATCCGGTTGGTGAATGGGGGTTTGCCATACTTTTAATGGTTATAATGATTATCTGGATGCGCCTAGCCGCTTTAGTGCATGCGTTATATCCAAGCCATGCCAACCCCACTTTTGAAGAAATGTCTGCATTTTTAACACTCGGTAGTATTATAGGTGGCATCCTACTGGTTACTGTATTTGCCATATCAGCCTTTACGCCACAAATTATGATGGAACGACGCGTTGATATCATGACCGCTGTTATGTCATCAATGAACGCGGTTAAAAATAACTTTGCAGCAATGATTGTATGGTCGGTCTGTATATTTGTGTTTGTTGCTTTAGGTTTTGTAACTGGCGGCACAGGGTTTATTGTGCTCATGCCACTGCTTAGTTATGCCAGTTGGCATGGCTATATCGCCATTATCAAAACTAAGAAATCCAGAGGCTACGAATAAATTCAAAGCGTAAGCCTGCACAAAGTGAGTGTGGGCTTACGCTTATATCCTATTGGTGTATGCCTTTACTTACCTTTAAACATAGATAAAAAAACGCCGTCGCGCTTTATTAACCCATGATAAAGCGCGGCGCTTATATGCATGAATATCAGTATTAAAAATACCCACGCTACCAACGCATGCAATTCACGAAAAAACGCAAAATAACGAATATCAACCGCAATCAAATTTGGCAAACTAAACAACCCAAATACATTAACAACCCGACCATCTGCATTTTGCATAAGCAAACCCGATAAAGGCATTAACAACATCGCAATATACAGCCCTACATGCGTTACAGAGGCCGCAATACGCTGTAATGGGCTAACTTCACTGGGAAGAACAGGCGATACATTACGCCATGTATTGATAAGCCTAACAATCACCAATATAAGCGCGACAACACCAAACGATTTATGCAAAGCGATTGCTTCAACTTGCCACACGGCTAAACTTTGCACCATGGATAAACCCAGAAAAAGCATCGAAATCAGCAGTATTGCCATCGTCCAGTGTAATAATCTGCTCGTTGCTGAATAGTGCTTAGTTGCTTGCATCACCCGCTCCTTCTTGATCTGTTATATGCAGATTGAGTAATGTCTCTGTTGCTCTGCGACGAAATGATTGCGCATACGCTGCACCTCTAGCACGTAAAATAGGATCTGCAGTTGCACTCATCCCTTTAGGTAAAACGAGTGGATCAAAGTTTTGTGCACCACATCCCACTTCATTTTGAAAGCTCCAATCAGTAATAACTAAAGAGCCCGCGTTAATTACTTCGCGCGATGAAGGCCATGGAATAGTTGGATTATTTTCATCGTCATTGCTATCTGCCAGGGTAAACATCAAATCAAACCTAACAGGTTGTTCTTCTATCTGAGAAATTAGTTGGAGTTGTAAGGCATCAGGTGATTGCTTATCAAGCACAGCGACCTCTTGGTCACTCATACTGGGCACAGCCTGCCAACGCACGGCTTGCCTTTTCCCTTGTGCATCATGCAAATAAAATGCATTTATGCTGTTATATTGTTCCGTAGCAAAACTGTTGGCTGGCGTATAGCTGGCTTTCCACTCGTTGAACGCCTTACTCTCTGGATGAGCTTTAAAGAATGCACTAATTTTTTTTGCATCTCGCTTACCAGTATCAGGGTTAGGTGCAAGAGCTTGAAGCTGCTTATAAAACGCATCGGGCGTGGCCACTGCCATAACCGGTGGTGTATTCATAGCAACTCGCCATTCATCATCGGTGGAGGTATTAACCACAAACGCTAAACTACGCACGGGTGCTTTTAGATCGGGTGCCGTTGGGTTATTACCTGCAATAGAAAAACGCCCGACAAATGGTGTATTACCTGATTCAAATACATTTGCGGTTGAATACGCTGACAACAACCCCGTAGATTCAAAATTGCCCGAAACACATATCCCTTTAGCATGTGCCCTACGAAACCCGGCATGTACTGTACTGCCCTGCTGTAAATCAACAAATGCTTTTGCAGTGACTTTATCGCCATTAAAAGCCCCGGCAAAATACAACGTAGCTGTTGCAAATACACCCATTGATACTGCCAAAGCACATACGCGAAAAACACTAATAGTAGACTTGTTACTGCGTGTTGTTTTTGTCATCTCTAAATAGCCTTTTATTTACGATTTAACCCTCCCCTGCAGACCGCCATTTTATAAAATCCATTTCAAAATAAATGTTTATTATGGTAATCATTGTTTTAGTAAAGCCTTAGAGTCACCTGTTTTTTAACTAAACATTGATCTCACTAAGGTGTAATCAGCCACATTAAAGCTACACTTATTACAAACTCATTTAAGAAGGATTGAACTATGATTCACCACGTAGCTGATTTAATGACTCCTGCTCCCTTTGCTATTAACGCAGATAATACATTGCACGATGCGCACAATTTAATGAAAGAAAAAAACATCCGTCACATTCCTGTAATCAATGAAAGTGGTGGTTTAGTGGGCATGTTAACGCAAAAGATTTTAATTGCTCAGGTCATGGGGATCATGGCGAACTACAGCTCCACAGCCCTTGAACGAAAAGAAAAACAAATCAAAATCCACGATATTATGGCAACAGACTTTACTAGCATTGAACCTAAACAACCTTTACATGAGGTTGCTAACTTCTTCGTCGAAAATCGACATGGCTGTATGCCGGTGGTAGATGAAGATAACGATTTAATCGGTATTTTGACATCGTCAGACTTTGTGCGTTTAGCCGCCGCGTTATTATCATAATGGTTTAGTTTTAGCTATGGTTGCCTTAAACGACTAATTATTTACTTTATTGTGCAAATTTAAATACTAGCGCTATATTAAAGCTATAGGGAAAGCAACAGCATGGCTCATAATATCATCATGCTTATTTTACTTAGTACGTTTTAAGGCATAACCACATTGAACGACGAGCAAACGTGCGACACTATTCATAATCCTCGAAAGATGATGACAAAAATTTACGTTGTCTCTTTGTCTATTATTGCCTTACTCGCTATTGTAGCTCACATGTTGTTAAACTCGGTAATTGAGCAACAGCTGCAAACCGGAAAAATCATTAATCTCAGTGGTCAACAGCGCATGTTATCTCAGCGCGCAACGTTATTCACACTCGACTATCTAGATACAGGCTCCAGTGATGCTAAACGCATTGCAGAAAAAGCCATTAGTCAGATGCTTCAAAATCATGACGAATTACTAACAGATCATTTTAAAGCCTTATCAAATAATCAGTCTTCAGGGCTTTCAAACGACATGATCAACCTCTACTTCAATAAAGATAACAATGTAGATAAACAACTTGCACGCTTTGTCAGCCTAATATCAGATACTCTCGCGTCGCCGCCTCGCAATATAGACGTTTTTAGTTCTGAAAATTTAGAATTCAAACAGATGGCAAAAGAGCCATTATTAACTGCATTTAATGATGTTGTTAGCCTTTACGAAAAAGAAAGCCTAGATGAAGTAGATAACCTGCGTTCAGCTCAGCAAGTCGTGCTTATAATCACCATTTTTACTATTTTAATTGAAGCCGTTTTTGTGTTTAGGCCCATGGTTTCAAAAATCAGCTCATTTGCACGCAGATTGCAGTGGGAAGCAACCCATGATCACCTTTCGGGTATTTATAACAGACGTGCCTTTTTTATGATTGGTGAAAAACTACTGCATAGTAGTAAACGCAATAAAAAACCATCCAGTATCATCATGATTGATATTGATAAGTTTAAAGTTGTTAACGATAACTATGGCCATGCTGCGGGCGATGTTGCCATTCAGCATGTTGCGCGTATCACAAAAGAAAATATTAGAAGTTCGGATGTTCTAGCAAGGTTTGGCGGTGAAGAGTTTGTAATTTTGCTGCCTGAAACAAATGCTAATGGCGCAGTTACTTTAGCTGAAAAAATTCGCATAAAAATTAATGAAAACCCGCTATCAGTCAAAGATAAACACATCACTATCAGTGCCAGCTTTGGTGTGTCTGCAAGTTCACTAAGTGATGACTCCCTAGAGCTATTAATTCAAAAAGCAGACGACCGCTTGTATGTTGCCAAAGAGAGCGGGCGAAACAAAGTAGAAGTATAGTTAATGCTTTTTAGAGTTCTGTATTAAGTGGTAATACATGACCTCACCAACATCTAAAACAAATTATATAAAGATCCAAATTCCTATTTTATACACTGAATAATTTACACTCCTCGTGCATAATTTTCATATGATGTTGGGCACGATTTTATTTCCCCTCTCTAAAAAAAATAAAAATACTAAAATAACAGCAACTTAATGATAAACAACAACTAGGCATAGTGCTTGCTCCTATTCATACAACACAAAATACAAGCCGTAAATCAGGTTTGATAATTATCTAAAACGAGGAGTAGTGATGAGTAACACTTCAAAAGTAGCAGAATTTACAGCACCAGGTATGACGAGCGAATCTGCAGAGCAAGCAATATCTCAACTCGACAATCGCATGGTAGCGCTAATTGATTTACAACTTACTTTAAAGCACATTCATTGGAATGTGGTTGGCCCCAACTTTATTGGTGTTCACGAAATGCTGGACCCACAAGTTGAAACTATTCGTGAAATGACCGACACCATTGCTGAGCGAATCGCAACATTAGGTGGCGTACCTGTAGGTACTCCTAAATCAATCGTTGACCGTCGCTCTTGGGAAGATTATTCAATTGGTAAGGGGCTGGTGAAAGATCACCTAGTCGCACTAGATAAAGTATATAACGGGGTTAACGCTGATCACCGTAAAGCAGTTGATAAACTAGCTGAACTAGACCCTGTATCAGAGGATATGATCATCGGACAGCTTGCTGAGCTTGAACAATTCCAGTGGTTTGTAAGAGCCCACATTGAATCATCAACTGGTGAACTACAAAGTTAATTACCTAAGGGTAAATATAAAAGAGCTCGGCAATTGCCGAGCTTTTTATTGATTAATGGTTTACCTAATCACATTATTAAAATGCTTTCAAAATAGCGTCATCATAATCATCGGCGTTGAGCGTTAAGTTAAATTTTTCAGCAACGCTATCGAGTTCAGCTTGCTTAATAGCTAATTCATCCATGGTGATGGTGTTGTCATCGAGCTGCCACAACAAACGTGACCCCGCATAACTATAATGAATGGCAAGCAGCGCATCCGCATTACCTTCACGACCTGCGGCTTTAAGCTTTGGCATTTTACGAGTTATTTTATTAAGCGCTTGTTTAAGCTCCCATACATAAACAACTTCGGTCATGTAGTCATGGGTGCGGTATTTATTTAACGCATACGCAATGGCTAAACTGGTTACCACCACACCCAATAAGTTCCAATGAAAATGGCTGCCGCTTTCATCCGGAAACAATAAAATTAAGGTTTGTGAAATAGCTAAACTGCCCGCAGCTAACCCCAAGCCGCAGCCAATAATTACGCGGTTTAAATGCTTACGATAACGCGCTTTATCAATTTGAATTAGTTTCATAACTGCCCAATAAATTTAAAAAAAAATACTATACCCAAGCCCGCAAACAAAAACGAAACTTTTTAAAACTATTTCACCCCTTTTTAATTTACCGCACGTTTTAGTGATAAATACATCATTAATGACCGAGGATTTGCTTATGCAAACAGTAGACTTCCCCCAAACTAATAGCACATTAAAAACAACCACCGCGATTGTGGGCGGTGCAGCCATGACCTTTGTCGCCTTTGCCTTTATGCAGTACTTAATAACCGGTGAGCAACGTGCAACCAACTTTAACGGCGACACTGTGGTTGTTGAGATATTCAAAGTACCCGAAGACACTAAAGTACAACAAAAGCAAACATTGCCACCGCCACCAAAAATGCAAACGCCACCCAAAGTGCCCCCGCGTACACCGCCAAGCACAGATACGAACGTCGTTACTACCGCAATTACGCCTGACATTAGCATTGATAAAATAGGCAATGATTTTAATACAAACCTAACGCGCCCAACGGGCGATGCCACGCCTATTGTGCGTATAAACCCTAAGTACCCAACCATTGCAGCACGTGAAGGCATTGAAGGTTGGGTACAATTAAGCTTTAATGTATCTCCAACAGGGGAAGTGATTGATGCGCAAGTGATTGATGCAGAGCCAAAGCGCATCTTCAACAAAGAAGCGTTAAGAGCAATCAAACGGTGGAAATATCGCCCTAAAGTGATTGATGGCGTAGCACAGGTGCAAACAGGCCAAAGCGTGCAGCTTGATTTTAAATTAGACCAAACCCAGTAGCGCGAATACAAATTGATGGTGCCTATGCTTACAAGTTTAAAATCATGGTTTATTAGTCAGCCAAGTGACGATCACTTAGCTGACTACGCAAAAAGTGGCGACACTCGCCACTTAACCAAGCTCGTCACCTTGTTCGGTAACGACTTATATCATTATTTAGTAACGCAAAGTAATGAGCAACTCGCCTTTGATATAAGCCAGCAAACGTGGTTAAAAGTGATGGAAAAACGCCATCACTATCAACCTCAGGCAAACCCAAAAGCCTGGCTATTTCGTTTAGCCCGCAATGCATTAATTGATGAGTACCGTAAGCAACAGCGCTTCGTAGAGCTTGAAGACAGCACCGTGATTGCAGCAAAAAGCACAGAGCAATCTTTTGATTACGACAAGTTTAATGCGGCTTTAATGCAATTAAGCTTTGTCCAACGCGAAGCCCTCAGCCTACAACAAGAAGGCTTTTCACTTGACGACATACAACATATTACGCAAAGCAATCATGAAACCGTAAAAACACGGCTACGTTATGCAAAACAAAACTTAAAAATCATATTAGGAGCTAACAATGACCAAGCATAACGAGCAATTTAAAGAGCAACTTGATAAGCATTTTAGCGAGCGTAAAAAACGCCATACGCTCAGTGCAGAGCAACGCGACGCATTAACGCAACTCTCACAAAGCGCAGCAAACAAAAAGCCCACCCGCTTTTTACTCCCGCTCCAAATGACCGGCCTTGCCTGCGCGCTGGTCGTGCTCGGCTTTACCATGTTTAACACCAATGAAAAGCAAACGGCACTTAACACCTATGCCGTGCAGCAAAGTAACTATCATTTTATAGAAGTTCACCAAGTCGACAGCGCTGGTAGCTATTTAAGTGAATTAACAACACAAAAACAACAGCTCGACGATAAACTCGCCGCCGACCTACGCTTGCACCAGCAGCGCTACATTGAATACGGTAAATTAGTTAGCGTAGATGACGACTGGTACATCGCCAGCTGCCACAACGAAGTACTCATTCAAATAAAAAACTCATTATTGGATGACCTAAACACCAAACACGCTATTGAAAGCGGCATCACCATGGGCGACATGCTCGCCATGGCTCACAACAGCCAAGGGCAAATTATCGCGCTTAAACATGCGGGAGATGGGGTTAAGGTGTGTAGGGGGTGATCACTTGCTTCATGCTTCTATGTAAAGATTATCTATAATAACTACGGTAGTACTGACGGTGCATGCTCAGCTAATTAGACCCTTTGCTTTGTTTGAGTGACGTTTGTTTTTCGTACAGTAAAATTATACCTAATAAATCGAGGTACTCTTTCTATTTTATTTTTTAGGTATAATTTTTTCAAGCACAAGTCAAAAAGAAAGGTCTGTCCTAGGGTGAGGTTGTCTGGGTATACCTATATAAAAAAACTACCTACGAGCATAGTTAAGATTGCAGCTATAGTTGTACTACCAACCTTCTTATAAGTAGTGATATCAACTTTTGTTAATTTAACTAGTAAATTTTCAACTCTCCAATTAACTATATGTTCAAACCAATTGTAATAATGTAGCTTCTCCCTATTCAAACAATATCCACTGTGGATTGACTCACTCCTAATAGCTTCAACATCTATTACTTCGACCAAGGTGAATTTAGCTATACCTTCATCAATTTTACCAGTTATGAATGCCTCTAGGTCATCCTTTGATGATAGAGCTTTTTCAGTCAATCTAAATTCATTAAACCTTGCTCGTTCTAAATCTATTAAACGAATTGGTTTGCTTACACTTCTTCCATTTTCATTTATTATCCTAACTATGTATTTAATATTAAGACCGTAGTGACCAAGATTATTATCATACCTAACTGGATGTATGCCTAATGCCATCTCCCCTTGCAACTGATCTATAATTGGATCCCATTGTTCAATCCAATCTTTAACTATATACCTACCTTGAGAAGTAGATAAAACGATTCTTTTTTTTGCTTTTGAATCTTTTAATAAATCATTTAGGTCAATAGATTGTAAACCCGCAGCATAGAACTCTACAGGAGGGAATGTAGCTACATATGATTCATAAGCTTTGAGTATGTGTGGCTCACTAAAGCTCTTTAATTCGACATAGTAATTTCTACCTAACATTAAATATATTTTAAAGATAATGACTGCTTTGTCTTTACAATTCTCTATAGCTATATCGCTTACGTAATCGTCCTCAGCATTCGCACTACTTCTAATACATACACGCCCCTTGACATTCATTCCAGACTTTCGCCTAACATTTATAATTGCCACAGTTAAGGCAACGAATGCAACACTCAACCCAATTATTGAAACTGCAAAAGTAACTAATGGCATATAGGGTAGATATTCTCTAAGTACTTCTAAAGCAGGTAACAAATTAACTTCCCAATTTAAATATTAGATCATCTTTTGAATAGCTTACGTCTTTGCTGATTACTTAACAATATTTAGATCCAAGCAGGTAGGCGCCAAATAACTTACTTCATAAAAGAATTATGCAGGGCCAAACCTAGTATTTTGCCAAGAACGAAAAGCGATCTCAAGTTTAACCCCCTTCCCCCGTCATCACGCCCTGAAAATAAGTAATTGATGAGTAATATCGCGCATGGATGCGCGGTAAGGCGAAACTAGGCCATGGATGGCCTATCTACGCCGTTTACGTTCACACCAATTACGCATTGAAGGATTAAGCGTGATGCTCGGGGCGCCGTGGGGTTCCAAGGGGCGACCGGCGGCAGCCGCCCCTTGGTTGCCGCCAGCAATCTGGCAAAAAACCTTGAATAAGGTTTCTAATTTAGGTCGAGGATTTATCCCGATAAAATAAGTACGGAGTTAACGAGTAAAACAGTTAGCCATATCGATAAACCTTTCGCGCCAGCAAGCTTAGCGCCTACGTTGGCTCACTTAACATTGATGTTAAAGTCTTGCCCTGCAAACACTATTTAACCTCTGTGCAGCGAGACGCCTCTTTGCCCTCTGTGGTGACATTCACTTTTCTCGCCCTAAAGGACGACCTACAATTTAAACCCCGTTGGGTTTCGTTGCACTCTACCCAACCTACAAAGACTTTTTAAGCTGGTAATCTTTTATATAACGATAATCAAATTCAGTGTCGTCTAACACTTGGCAGTGCTCGTTAAAGTCATCACTGAGCATGCCATGGATATCAATTTTTACTGATTGTTCTTCAATATTTTTGGCAAAGCTGCTGAGTAACTGTCTGCCTTTTTTAGCATCGAAATAGCAGCCAAATTCGTAAATGCTGTAAAGTCTTGCAAAGCTATCGCCGCCCTCTTCTGCTTGCTTGATGAGTGCGGCGCCTTTTTTACTATCGAGTATTTTGCCTAGTATAAATTGAGCGCGCGGGTTACTTTTTTGCTCTGCTAAATAACGCAGAATTAATTGTGCTTGGTAACTATCTTGCGGGTATTTACCTAAGTAGCGCCCGTGAACATCAAACTGCCTACCTGAATAGTAAGCAAAAGCATAAGTGAGTGCTTTATGCTCATTTATTGCAGCAAGCGCTTCATCACTGGTATCAATGTGTTTATCACGAAATTCGGCTGCATGCTTTGCTTGCTGATTATTTTCATGTTCTATGTACTGAACTTCTTGAAAAATGAGCATTGCAATGGCAACAAGGTAGCCAACAACAAAAGTCAGTACCAGCACCAAAGGTAGAACAACAAACCACCTGTTTTTAAACTTTTTTTGTTGTAGGTAATCGGGGCACGCAAAAAACGCATCAAATGCTTTGTAATCATGCATTGAAATGTTGATACGTGAAAGGTAGGCCGCGCTCCAAGCGCCGAGTACATAAACGCCAATCAAAATAACTGACAGCACATTGCCACCAATCACTATTTGCACATCCCAGGCAATTAAAACAATACACGCGTGAGACACAAAACCGATTACAGCAAATAATCGTTCATAGCCACGGCCATGAAACCGAACAGCCAAACCTATTAACGCGCCGCTTAGCCATAGCATAACAGTCGCTGCTGCTGGCTTTAACTCATAAACAAACATCCATAACACTAAAATTGGTATACACCAAAAGACAGCGCCGAGTGCGGCTGCCAATGCATTTTGTTTTGTTATTTTTTCTAGTACATTATTTTGAACGTTGCCCTGAGCTGACACGGTAAGTCCTTATACGCTTGTAAAAACAGTTAATATATTCTATTTCTAACGTCATTACACCCCTAGTACAAGACAAAGCATAAGGAGTAACCAAGACCTCCACCTATCTCATTTTTTATACAGCTAATCGCACTTTGTTGAATCCTAGTGACAATTTGATGCGTATCACGCTATTGTAGTTTCAGCCGATTTAATTGATGGAGTTAATATGAAAAAGTCTTTGTGCACTAGTGTGGTTTTGAGCCTGCTGGGGCTGGGTTCTATGTTTGTCAGCGCGCAGCCTGAGCAACCGATTCCTGTTGCTAAAAGCGCAGATAAGTATGAACTTGAATTAGTTGCCAAGGGAGTTCAAATTCCATGGGGTATGGTGTGGCTTAACGAACAAGACCTGTTAGTGACAGATCGTGCCGGTGAGCTTAGATTGATCCGCAATGGTAAACTGGTAGAACAGCCTATTAGTGGTGTGCCAAAAGTACATGCTGAGCGACAAGGTGGTTTACTGGATATAGAGCTTGACCCAAATTTTAAAGACAATGGCTGGATTTACTTATCTTACTCAGGCTATGAAGGCGATGAGGAAGGCTATAACACCTCAATTATGCGTGCGCGATTAAAAGGCATGGCACTCATAGATCAGCAATTATTGTTCGATGGCGGCCCAAACACCAAAACAACCTATCATTATGGTTCGCGTATCGAGTTTGATAAAGACGGGTATCTTTATTTTTCAATCGGCGATCGCGGTAACCGCGATGTACACCCGCAAAATCTAGCCCATGACGCGGGTAAAATTCACCGTATCAATGCAGATGGTTCTATTCCAACATCAAACCCGTTTTATAATAAAAAAGATGCACGCCAAAGTATTTATTCATACGGCCACCGTAACCCACAAGGCATGGCGATGCACCCAGAAACAGGTGCTATATGGACTCATGAGCATGGCCCGCGTGGGGGCGATGAAGTGAATATAATTAAACCGAGTGCAAACTATGGCTGGCCTGAAATAACCTACGGCATTAATTACAACGGCAGCACCATTACCGATGAAACATCACGCGAAGGCATGCAACAGCCTGATTGGATTTGGGTGCCGTCTATTGCGCCATCGGGTATGGAATTTGTTAGCAGTGATAAATACCCACAATGGCAAGGCAGCATCGTGATTGGCTCGATGAAGTTTGCTCACTTAGTGTTACTTGAACTCGATGGCAGTAAAATAACGGGCCACAGCAAGTTATTTGAAGGGGCTGGCCGAGTAAGAAGTATTTCAACCCACCCGAATGGTGATTTATACTTAGGCATTGATGGCATGGGTATCTTCAAAATTGTGCCAAAAAGCTAATTTAACCAACAGCATCACTTTGCTGATATAAACAAAAAAGCCGGGACTTAGTTTTAAGTCCCGGCTTTTTTAATTACTTTATGTATTAACGCTTTTTAAATAACAACGTCATGCGGTTTGATTCACCCACTTTTTTAAACTTTTCTTTATCTGTGTCTGATTCAACATTTAATGAAGGTGGTAGTGCCCATACGCCACGCTCAACGCCATCTACAATAATGCGGTCTAAGCTATTATTGTGAAAATACGCTTCGGCGTCTAAATCAAAACCAGCCGCTTTTGCAACAGCAACCACGTGTGATTTAGGTAAATACCCTTTTTTAGCCGTTGCAACAGCGTCAACCCCTTCTGGCGCCTGATGTTGCACCACACCCAAGGTACCGCCTTTTTTAAGCATTTGATTGAACTGGCTAAATGAAGCCGCTAAATCATTACCATTTTGCAGGCCGTGCAGCCCTCTAAACGTTAACACGACGTCTGCATTCATCGCTTTGGCATCAACTGCTGCTTTAGGGTCAAAATCTGCCATCGTCACGTTGCCATACACGCCTTTATTATCAGCGAGCTTTTCTTCAAACTTCACGCGTGAACGCTTGCGGTATTCTGAAGGTGTACTCATCGGGTAATGCGCAGCGACTAACTCACCTTTTTCTTTTAGCATTGGCGCTAAAACTTCCGTGTACCACCCACCACCTGGCATGATTTCGATGACTTTGTCTGATGGTTTAACACCAAAAAATGCGAGTGTTTGATATGGTTTGCGAAATTCATCACGCTGCTGATTTGCGTCACTGCGGTGTTTATGATCTACATGGTGTTTACCATGACCATCAGCCAGTGCACTTAATGGCATCGCTGCGCTTACAAGTAAAGCCAGAGGCAACATGAGGTTTGTTTTTTTCATTCTTATTTCCTTGAGCTAGTTAGATTTAATACGGTTATACACTCACAATCCGATTAAGGCTCACTGTTTGCGATAAAAATTTTTTGATTTATCAGCAAGGAGCAAGCCATCAATAAACTGCTATTTAACCACTTAGCTGGCCGCAAACTACAAAAAAGCCTGCATCACTGCAGGCTTTTATCTGTTACCGTGTTGGGTTTCGCTACGCTCTACCCAACCTACAACACAATAATACTGGTAATGAGGTAAGCCACAAACGTTAAGCCACCAGCGAATAGTGCATACGGCATTTGTGTTTTAACGTGCGTCAGTAAATCACACCCTGACGCCAGCGCAGATACTGCACTGGTGTCTGATATTGGCGAGCAGTGATCACCAAAAATACCGCCACCTAAAATAGCCCCTACCACCAGCGATGGCGGTAAACCAAGCGCTTGAATAAGCGGTACGCCGATAGGAATCAATATCGCAAACGTGCCCCATGATGTGCCTGTGGTAAACGACATCACAGCCCCCGTTAAAAACAGCACCGGCACAATTAAGTAGATAGGCAAGTAATCACCAACCAGTGATGCCACAAACACACCTGTACCTAGCTCTTTTAGGCTTGCACCTAGTGTTAACGACAGCAAAACAATACTCACCAATGGCAGCAGTTCACCCATGCCTTTAAAGCCGGTATCAACTAATTGATGGTGGGTAAATTGGCGTGAGCTAATCATTAAGCAATAAGCGACAACAATCGCTAGTACCGTGGCATACAATACCGATTTAGAGCCGCTGCCCTCTGCCAGTACCCCATTACCCGTGTACAGCATAAAGCCAACCATGCTAACAATCAACGTTAACAAAGGCACTAGCATAAAGCGCGCTTTAGAGCCTTTAACTTCTTCTTTTAGCTCATTTTTTTGTAATTCTAGTTTTTGCTCAGCCTCTTTCATTGGGCCGTGAACTTTGTCAAACGCAATCGTGTAAAATACGATAACCAAGGTTATGATGGCATAAAAGTTAAACCCAACACTGCCCCACAGCACAGAAACGGCTGACTCACCCAGTTCGTAGTTGCCTAATAAGCCAAGCACAAATGCGCCCCAACCATTAAGCAATATCAAAATACAGACAGGTGCACTGGTACTATCAATGATGTAAGCCAAACGCGCGCGGCTCATTTTAAATTTATCAAATAACCCCCGTGACACAATACCCGAGGTAAGTACGCTTAAGTTTGATTCAATAAACACCGCCACACCGGTAAACATGGTTAAAAAGCCCACTTGGCGTTTGTTTTTAGCGATGCCTTTATTCATCAACATGTTTACTGTGGCGGCAACACCACCTGATTCGCGAATATAGGCAAGTAACGCCCCGATTAAAATACTGAATATGAGTATACGGGTGTTACCCGGCGAGCTTGCCACCGAAATAATACGCTCAATGGTATTTAAAAATGTCGTAAATACGCTATTCCCATCGCCTTGCAAAGCGAGTAAGAACTCTGAAGATGCCACCGCAACAAGCAATGCCATAATCACTTCTTTTCGCCAAAACACGATAGCAATCGCGATCAGCGGCGGTAAAATAGAATACCAATGCATAAAACGTTAACCTTAATAATTAGTGAGTCGTGCCCACTCTTATAGTTATGTGCCTTCAATTATATGATGAAGGGTAGAACAAACCTAGGGCCTGTTTATCTTTGAGATTAAATTTGCAGCCGCATGTTTAGTTATTAGACAAGACAGAGTGTATGCAGTGTGGTGTACCGCATAAATAGACAATAACGCAGCATTAACGCCAAACTTACGTTGCTCGAAGGATTATTAGGCCTAAGGGCGATTAGCTCTTAGTGGCCCAATTTTTACCTAGTCCAGTAGCTTAAAAACCTAGCGCCGCGCTTTAGCATCTCCAAATTGAACAAATTTCAATCTTGAAAGACCAACAGACCCAGTAGCTTAATCGGTTGTGTAATAAACTCAACTTAATTCGACTAATGATTTAATATCGCTTCATAGATAAGTGAGATCACGGAGCCATATTTACCGGTTTCAAACTTTTTCCCGGCAAATTCATAATGGATATCACCGCCTTCAACAGGCGTATGCCGAACATTGGTGAGTAAAATTATGGCTAAATCATAAGTCGGGTCTATCACAGTAACCGTACCCGTCCACCCTGTGTGCCCATAAGCTTGCGGGCTTGCATAAGGGCCAAAGTGCCATTTACGCGCTTGATGGCCTGCCCGGCGCCAACCAAGACCATAGGTTTGGTTGGTCGGTTGCGGCGCAATAAACTGCTCAAGCACTTTGGCGGTAAATAGTTGCTTATTAGCGTAACCGCCACCATTTAGTAACACCTGTGCAAGCACGCTCAAATCATTCGCTGTGCTAAACAAACCTGCGTGCCCTGCTACGCCATCAAAGGAGTAGTAGGCTTTTTCATCATGCACTTGGCCTTGAAGAACATCTTTGCGTATATTATCAAACTCAATACGGCCACCACGGGTATTGCCTTGTAGTTCAGTGGCAGCAATTTGCTGTTTAACAAACCCTTTTTGCAATGGGTTAAAAACGGTATTCATTAACCCCAAAGGTTGATAAATATGACTTTCAACGTAGCTATCTAATGATTGCCCCGATAAACGCTCAACCAGTATACCCAACAGCATATAATCAATATCTGAGTATATATGAGCCACGTTGCGCCCAGCTATAAACGGCACACCCGTTAACAATAAGTTTTTAGTACGCGTGCTATTTTGTGAAAAAAATTGCCCACCTAACTTATTATCTTTACGATGAAAATCAACCACAGCAGGGTAGCCTGCTCGATGAGTCAACAAATCTTTAACGGTCCGCTGCTCTCGCCCATTTCCTCTAAACTCTGGTAAGTAATTAATAAGCGGTTTTCCAACATCTAACTTGCCTTCACTTGCTAGCCTCATGAGTGCAAAATTAGTGGCAAACATTTTTGAGTTAGAGGCAATATCAAATAGCGTATCGGCTTGCATTTTTTGTGGCCTAGCTAATAAAGTGCCATCACTGTGGTACTTTTTAGCATCACCATACTCGCTCAACTTGATTATTTGACCATGTTTTACCACTGCTAATACAGCACCTGGAAAGCCATTGTTTATCTCGTCATTTATTAGTTCATCAACAGCATCAAAGTTAATGTGTGTGCTTTGCCTATTACTCAAAGTTGGGTAAGGGAAACGCAACGTTAAACCCGCGCCCTCTGGCATTACGTTTTCAACTTTAAAGGTATTCACTCCATTGCGCGTGCGTTTAGCTAAACTGTATCGGTAAAGCTGCTGATGAGTAAGCGGGTTGGCAATATTGATTTTTTCACCGTTGATATAAATATCAGCGCTGATTGCATCATCATTTTCAATGATTAATTCACCATGCCCGCGATACGCTTTAAATGTCCCTCGGTCATTCACTAATGCTCGACTGCTTGGGTTTACAGCGGGAACTCTGGCAATAACTTGCGCATTCGCTAGAGGCTTTATTGGCTTAGTCCTGTGCTTTTGCGCTTGGTGATATTGCTGCATTAATAGCGCTACTTTTTCAGGAAAGTACTTCTCAAGCAAAGCAAATAACACTGATGCAGTGCGCGCATCTGCATCGCCACTGACATGCCAAGGTAAAAAATGCATTTGAAACGCGTTTAAGGTATCGAGCGTTTGAGGGGTTAATTGGTTACTTGGCTGCACATTATAGCCATAATCTCGTAACGCTTTTTGCATTAACACAATTGAAGGCTTAACAACGCTAAAGTGCTGCCAATATTTTTCAACAGTCTCGTTGTCATACCAAGCACCAATACCTGCTTGGTATAGTTGATACCATGGAAAGCGAGGGCCTGGGTCATTTTCTCTGCTCGGCGCAATATCAGCATGGCCAACAACCTGTGTAGGCCCTATATCAGGGTTGCGTACTAAAATTGCCTTACTAAGTTCAATTAATAAGGCAATTTGTTCTGCATCATAATCAGGATAAATACATAGCTTGGATGCACTGTTATGCTGCTGAAGGGCTGTATTTAACTCTGGGGCATGACATGTTGGCGTGTTCACAATTTCAATACCAATGGCATGATCGTTGAGTTCATTTCGCCCTTGCCAAAAACTCGGGCCAGCATGCAAGGCTCTATGTTGCTCATCAACTAACTGAATTATTTTAAGTTTGTCGTTGGGGTAACTTGGATCATTAAGAGCGGGTAATAAGTAATGTGCACTTTCCTCGCCCTTTTGCGTTAACCGAGTCAATGATGAGTTGAAATCTGTTCCTGTGTAATGCATTACCAAAAACTTAACGCGATGGCTGTAATTTTCAGATTGTGAATACTCATAGAGTGAAGAAGCGCAGCTCATCAAAAAAAGTACGATGATAAATAAACTGATTTTCTTAAACCAAGAGACAAACGTCATAGCTTTCTCATTATAAAAACAACGAATTACCACCTAATTTATGTGGTGACTTTATATATACAGCCCGATAAGCATAACGCCAATTTAGGTGCTTTTCTATTTTTATAACTGAGAGTTAATTCAGCGTTAAACACAATAATCAAGAACGCTATAAAAGGAGCAAATCATAAGTACTGCTGATTAAACATGAGTAAAAAAAATACTTTATTCAATAAACAATTGAGAATTATTAATTCAAATAACATTTATCAGGTAAAATGCTAATAACTGAGAACAAATGCTGCATATTACTAAGATAAAACTGGAATAATCTATATATCGGGTTGTGTTTTCAATTTACAGGTGGCAACATTTGAACCCAAAACAAGTACAAAATCATTCTGTTTAATGCTATAAATACGACAAATACCTTAATAAGTGAGTAGTATGTCCACTTTTGTTAAAATCAAAGCGTTACGTCAGTCTCTTTCGAGCAGTGAAGCAAAACTAGCAGACTTCACATTAACTTCAGCGAATACCATTAGGAACCTTTCCTCAATAGAGCTAGCTAAAGCGGTAGGTGTTAGCCAATCAAGCGTTGTAAAGTTTTCTCAAAAGCTTGGTTACAAAGGCTTCCCAGCGTTTAAGTTAGCTGTTATTGATGCGTTAAATGGTGAATCGTCTGAGCCTAAACCTCAGGGCAAAATCTCGCGTAGTGATACCATTGAACAATTAAGTGAAAAACTAATTAGCAACCAACATGCTGTACTCAGCGAAACTAAAAACCTTAATGAAATAGCGGCATTTGAACACGCGGTTGCGTTAATTAAAGGGTCTAAACGTATTTTAATTTGCGGTGAAGATGATTCAGCACTCATTGCAAAAGGTTTTTCATATAAACTGCAACAACTTGGCATGCCTGCGATCGCAGAATTAGACCATGCAGTGCAACTTCCTTTTGTAAAAACATTTGATAACAAAGATTTAGTTATTGCGATTACTGAATCTGGCTGCACACCAAACATTGTGAATGTCATCAAACATGCAAAACAAAACAACTGCAATGTAATATCTTTAACTAAGTATGGCAGTAACCCCGTTGCAAATGCAGCTCATGTGCAACTGTATACTATTGCAGATGAGAAGTCGGCTCGGCTTCAGTCTATATTGACGCGTACAGCACAAGATTTTGTGATTGATATGTTATTTATATCACTCACCCAGTCAATTCGTTAAGCATTCTGCAGCCTCAGTACTTTTATTGAGGCCGATTAACTAGCCTACCGATATAATAAATAAGGTGCTCGCTGTAACTTAAAACGGCTAAGCTCTGGCTGCCAACTTTGCTTAATTCGCTCCTCTGAGTGCCCAGCAGCAATCGCCAAACGTAATTTATCTGTGCCTGCAAGCTTATCCATAAAACTTTCTCGTTCAAAAAAAGTTATATTTTTAGCTTTTAATTGTTTATAAGCCGAGATAAAAAGCCCTAACTCTAGCCCCTTAATATCACTTTGGCGTAAATCTAATCCAGATACCTCAATGCCTTTAAACTTAGGATTCATTGCTGCTCCCTTGATTGAACGAGGAGTAAAATTAAATTCACCTAGTGGTAGTGGCGAAAAGCCAAGTACTTGAAACGGGAAATCGGTACCGCGGCCAATTGAAATGGGGGTAGCTTCAAAAAAACACAACGAAGGATACAGCCTAATAGCTTGATCGTTTGGTAAATTAGGACTCGGGTTAATTGGTAAACTATACCGGCTGGTGCGCGTATAATTAGCGACGGGAACGATACTTAATTTTAGATCAGCAGCATTACTAATCCACTTCTCGCCCTTTATCATTTTAGCAAGCTCACCGACCGTCATACCATGTAAAACAGGAATTGGGTGCATACCCACAAAGGATTTAAATTGTGGCTTTAAAATTGGCCCATCAATATGGCTAATATTTGGGTTAGGGCGATCAAGCACAATAAACTCTATGCCATGCTCCGCAGCAGCCTCCATCATGTAATGCATGGAGCTAATATACGTATAAAACCGTACACCAACATCTTGAATATCAAAAATAATTACATCTAGGCCGCTTAATTGGGCTGCGCTTGGCTTTTTGTTTTTACCGTAAATAGAAATGAGTGGGATACCTGTTTTATTGTCAACGGTATTTTTAACATGCGCTCCGGCGTCATAATCACCGCGAAAGCCATGCTCAGGTGCAAAAATTTTAGTTATGCTTACATTTTTAGCTAATAAACTATCAGCTAAATGTGTGCGCCCCACCACAGAAGTTTGATTAACCACCAACCCAACACGTTTATCTTTTAATTGCGGTAAGTACAAAGCAAATTGCTGCGCACCTACTGAAATAGCATTTTTGCCATCATTAGCCTGAGCGGTAAGGGTAATCAAGACATTTAGAATAAAAAGTACGATAAAAAATTTAACTTGAAACATACAACAAGTTCCTTTTAAACAAGATGTTTAAATTAACACAGCCCAGTTTAAAGAGCTGCTTAAGGTTTTGGTTTTTCTGCTCAAAGGTACAAAAAGTTTATTCAAACTTGAGTTTATTAAATTTTATTGCATCCAAATGGCTTGGCCAATCGTTACTTGAGTATAATTACATAAGGACTGATAAAATGAAAAAGCTGCTTTTATTAACTAGCTGCATTTTTTGTCACGAGCAAGCGTTGGCAAATATCGAAAAAATAACTGTTTATGGTCATCGTACAGGCTTAATTGGTGAGTCAATAAGCGCATCAAGTGGCATTATTGGTCAAGGTGAAATTGAAGACCGCCCAATGCTGCGCAGCACTGAAATGCTGGAACTTATTCCCGGCATGGCTGTTACCCAGCACAGCGGCTCTGGTAAGGCGAATCAATATTTTATCCGAGGCTTTAATCTTGATCACGGTACTGACTTTGCTACTAACATTGATGGCATGCCGATTAACATGCGCAGTCACGGGCATGGTCAAGGTTACACTGATTTAAACTTTATTATTCCAGAAACAATTGCAACAGTAAGCTATAAAAAAGGCAGTTACAATGCATCTCAAGGCGATTTTTCTGCCGCTGGTAGTGCGTATTTTAATTTAGTCGATAACCCTAAACACCAGCAACTTGATTTTACCCTTGGTGAAGACAATTACCTCAGAGGCATGTCACTGGGCCACACCAATGTCGGGCAAGGAAAGTTGATAGGTGCGGTAGAATGGCAAGGCTATGACGGCCCTTGGCAAGATATAGATGAAGATGTGAATAAAAAAAATGCACTTCTGCGTTATGCTGGTAGCCTGGCAAATGGCAACTTATCAATCACGGCCATGGCTTACGATAATCAATGGAACTCAGCAGATCAAATTCCGCAGCGTGCTGTTGATCGAGGCATTATTTCACAGCTTGGTTCACTCGATAAAACTCTCGGCGGCAGCTCTAGTCGCTATAGCTTATCGGCAAACTGGCAAGGACAAAACCTCTCAGCTAACGCTTATGTGATTGATTACGACCTAAGCTTATATTCAAATTTCTCTTACTTTTTAAATGATCCACTCAACGGCGATCAGTTTAGACAGCGTGATAGCCGTACTATTTCAGGCGCTGCAATTAGTTATCAATTTGCCCAACAGATTAGCCAAATACCTGTTGCTCACACTGTAGGCGTAGACCTTCGCAATGACAATATTGATAAGGTTGGTTTATACAATACCCAAGCGAGGGAGTATCTATCAACAGTGAGAGAAGATGATATAAGTGAAACAAGCTACTCAGCCTATTGGCAAAGCGTATTGAGCTTAACTGAACGCTTAGAGGCTACTCTAGGTGCTCGTTACGATTACCTTGATGCCCAAGTAAGTGGCGATAACCGCTTAAACTCAGGTGATGCCAATGACGACTTAGTTAGCTTTAAAGCAAGCCTTAGCTATGTGTTTACTGATAACTTGGCAGGTTATGCAAATTGGGGCCAATCATTTCACTCTAATGATGCTCGCGGCGCAACTATTACACAAGATCCCGTTAGCTTTGCACCAACCGATAAAGTTGATCTTCTTGTACAGAGCGAAGGTGGGGAGTTGGGTGTTCGGTATTTTGATGAAAAACGTTTTAATATCTCGGCTGCACTGTGGTGGCTGCAATTAGACTCCGAATTATTATTTGTCGGCGATGCGGGTAATACAGAAGCCAGTGATGCATCTAACCGCTATGGTCTTGAAGTAAGTGCTTATTATTGGTTAGACGAAGCTGTTAGCCTTGATGCAGAGGCGTCATTTACACATTCAAGATTAGATATTAGTGGTGACAACGATCGTGTTGAAGGCGCCGTGCCAGTGGTAGCAAGTGCAGGTATTAACTGGCACTTAGATGAGCAATGGCAGAGTTCAATTCGCGTTCGTCACATTGGTAAACGTACACTTAACGATGATGGCAGTAAGCGCTCAGAACCTCTTACAGTCGTAAACGGTTTAGTTAGCTATCAACAAACTCATTGGAAGGTTGGCTTGGAGCTATTAAATATGTTTGACAGCACCGATCATGACATTGATTACTACTATGCCTCTCGGTTAGCAGGTGAGCCAAGCGAAGGAGTTGAGGATAACCATTTCCACCCTATTGAACCGCGTACCATACGCCTTAATGTGAGTTTATTGTTTTAATTGATAATCTTAATATGGCTCAAATCTATTGAGCCATAGAGCATTATCAGCTGTTTTAACTTCACTAAACATAAGCCATAACAACTAAATGATATAAAAAGTGGTGGGCGCAGGACGTATCTTGTAAGAGTGAACCTTCGACTGCCTGTCCGCTAGTATGGCATATTTATGGAAATACCAAATTTTAGACATAAAAAAACCGACTCTCGTCGGTTGTAGCTTTCTTACATCGTTCTGTAAATGTATAGAAAGTGGTGGGCGCAGGACGTATCTTGTAAGAGTGAACCCCTGATAGTCTGGTTCGCTGCCTACTACTCTTTTTAATTTCACTTTATTTCAGACATAAAAAAACCGACTTTCGTCGGTTGCTTTTCTATTAACTTTAATAGTAATAGAAAGTGCTGGGCGCAGGACGTAGCTTGTAAGAGTGAACCTCTGATAGTCTGGTTCGCAGCCTACTACTCTTTTAATTTCACTTTATTTCAGACATAAAAAACCGACTTTCGTCGGTTGTAGCTTTCTTACATCGTTCTGTAAATGTATAGAAAGTGGTGGGCGCAGGAGGATTCGAACCTCCGACCGCCTGGTTCGTAGCCAGGTACTCTATCCAGCTGAGCTATGCGCCCACATTCTATTTTTGATTTTAAGGTCTTATCTGACTTTTACACCTGCTTTGAAGCATAAAAAAACCGACACTCGTCGGTTACTTTTTCTATAAAGGTTAGTCTATAGAAAGTGGTGGGCGCAGGAGGATTCGAACCTCCGACCGCCTGGTTCGTAGCCAGGTACTCTATCCAGCTGAGCTATGCGCCCACATTCTATTTTGATTTTAAAGTCTTGTCTGACCTGCTAGCTTGCAATAACTAGTTTAAAAGTGGTGGGCGCAGGAGGATTCGAACCTCCGACCGCCTGGTTCGTAGCCAGGTACTCTATCCAGCTGAGCTATGCGCCCACTTTTTATTTCTTATTTAGACTCTAAGCAGAGCTTGCTTTTAACAAAGCAGGTAAAGGATGGTGGGCGCAGGAGGATTCGAACCTCCGACCGCCTGGTTCGTAGCCAGGTACTCTATCCAGCTGAGCTATGCGCCCATTCTTTACTTTACAAGATACCATTTATAAAAATAAATGGCGGAGAAGGAGGGATTCGAACCCTCGATAGAGCTACAAACCCTATACTCCCTTAGCAGGGGAGCGCCTTCGGCCACTCGGCCACCTCTCCGTCTTGTGGGGCGTATAATAAAGATTTCAGAAAATATGTCAAACACTTTTCTTGTTAAAAGTGGCTGTTCGGTTAGAGAATACACATTAGTGTAAAAAAAGAGCGTTTTAAGCTTGTTGATTAAGCAGTTTAGTTTTTTTTGAGAGCCGTTTCTACACCCATTAAAGGAACGAGATCATCACCTAGTTGTTCTAAATACTGATCTTGATAACCTAATTGTTGAAACTCAGCGATACACGCACGATAGTAGTTTTGTCTTTGTTGTTCATCTGTGAAGCTATCCAAAGAGCTTGGCTTTGGCTGTTTTTTATCTTTCATATCTAAATCCATTTATCTATAAACACTTTAGGGTTAACTTTTAAATCAAGATACATACTTTACGCTGTATTTACACTGAATAGTCTAGCCTAAAATTATAACTTTGCGTTTTTTTATTAAATTATATCTAACTAATTCTCTAACTTAATAAAAATCAGTTAATTACAGTACTGAAAAGGTAATTTTTGACTCCCCTCAGCTTAACATCCCGATATAGCGCACTTGCCTTGCAGATATATCGTACACAAAAACGCCGCATTAAAGCGGCGTTTATCTACTATTAAATAAAATAGTATTAGTCAGCTTGCGGGCGCATGTGCGGGAACAAGATAACGTCTTTGATTGTTGATGAGTCAGTAAACAACATAACTAAACGGTCGATACCAATGCCCTCACCTGCAGTTGGCGGCAGGCCATACTCTAGTGCGCGAATATAGTCTTCATCGTAATGCATTGCTTCATCATCACCAGCGTCTTTTTCTTCAACCTGACGCGTGAAACGCTCTGCTTGGTCTTGTGCATCGTTAAGCTCAGAGAAGCCATTTGCAAGCTCGCGGCCGCCAACAAAGAACTCAAAACGGTCAGTAACAAATGGGTTTTCATCGTTACGACGTGCAAGTGGCGATACTTCCCACGGGTAGCCAGTAATAAATGTCGGTTGGATAAGCATGTGCTCAGCCGTTCCTTCAAATATTTCACACAGGAATTTACCAGGACCCCAAACACAGTTTTCAGGGATTTTAACGTGTACTTGTTTAGCGTACGCTTTTAATTCTTCAAAGTGGTTTTCTGGGTCGTTAAATACCGCAGCATCAAACTCAGGGTTATACTTCAAGATAGCATCTGCCATGCTTAAACGAGTAAACGGTTGACCAAAGTCGTACTCTACTGAGTCAATCACTTCACCGTTTTCATCTTTCGTTGTATTAACAACAATTGGGCTGCCAAGTACGTTTGTTGCCACTGTACGTAACATGTCTTCGGTAATATTCATTAAGTCGATGTAATCAGCGTATGCTTGGTAGAACTCAATCATGGTGAATTCTGGGTTATGACGCGTTGATAACCCTTCGTTACGGAAGTTACGGTTAATTTCAAATACGCGGTCAAAACCACCTACTACCAAGCGCTTTAAGTAAAGTTCTGGGGCAATACGTAAGTACATGTCGATATCAAGGGCGTTGTGGTGAGTCACAAATGGACGCGCCGTTGCGCCACCAGGAATAACCTGTAGCATCGGTGTTTCTACTTCCATGAAATCACGGTCAGCTAAGAAACGACGAATACCTTCAACCACTTGTGAGCGAATACGGAACGTTTCACGGGTTGCTTCGTTGGTGATCAAATCAACATAACGTTGGCGGTACTTAGTTTCTTGATCCGATAGACCATGGAATTTTTCAGGAAGTGGACGTAATGACTTAGTAAGTAATTCATACTCTGTCATTTCTACGTATAAATCGCCTTTACCTGATTTATTAAGTGCACCTTTAACACCAATGATGTCACCGATATCAAGTTGACCGTATTTTGCTTTTAAATCTTTTTGTACATCTTTAGATGCATACGCTTGTACACGGCCCTTCATATCTTGAATAGACATAAACGGACCACGCTTAGCAAGGATACGTCCCGCAATTGATACTACATGCTGAAGCTCTATTAGCTCTTCTTTCGATTTATCACCAAACTCAGCCTGCAAATCTGCCGTGTAATGCTCACGACGGAATTGGTTTGGATGACCGTTGGCTGGGCAATTTTCGCGAATAGCGTCTAACTTGCCACGACGCTCAGCGATTAACTTATTTTCGTCTTGGATTTGATCAGTCATTTTTTAGCTCTTTTTTAGCTTGGTGGTTATAAACCAGATTTTAGGCTGGCTTCAATAAATTTGTCTAAGTTACCGTCAAGTACCGATTGGGTATTGCGGTTTTCAACGCCAGTACGTAAATCTTTAATACGGGCGTCATCAAGTACGTATGAACGAATTTGACTACCCCAACCGATATCAGATTTAGCGTCTTCTTGGCTTTGTTTTTCAGCATTTTGTTGTTGCAGTTCAAGCTCAAATAATTTTGCTTTTAACTGCTTCATCGCTTGCGCTTTATTTTTATGCTGAGAACGTTCATTTTGACACTGCACAACCGTATTTGTTGGCACGTGGGTAATACGTACCGCAGATTCTGTGGTATTTACGTGCTGACCACCCGCGCCTGATGCACGGTATACGTCAATTCGTAAATCAGATGGGTTAATATCAATTTCGATATTATCGTCTATCTCTGGGTATACGAATGCTGAAGCAAAAGATGTGTGACGGCGGCCACTTGAATCAAATGGGCTCTTACGTACCAAGCGATGAACACCTGTTTCAGTGCGCAACCAACCATAAGCGTATTCACCAACAAAGCGTACAGTGGCGCCTTTAATACCAGCAACATCACCGTCAGTGGCTTCTACTAACTCGACTTTAAAGCCTTTTGCTTCACCCCAGCGTAAATACATACGCAGCAACATGTTGCACCAGTCTTGTGCTTCGGTGCCGCCTGAGCCAGATTGTAAATCTAAGTAAGCATCGTTTGAATCATGAGCGCCTGAGAACATACGACGGAACTCTAAACCTTCGAGCTGCTCGTTTAAGTCACCCAGCTCGCTTTGCGCCTCGTTAAAAGTTTCTTCGTCTTCAGCTTCTACTGCCAGTTCAAGTAAACCTTCAACATCGTCAGCACCTGCAACAAGGTTGTCAATCGTTTCAACAACGGCCTCGAGTGCTGATTTTTCACGGCCAAGCGCTTGCGCGCGTTCGGGCTCATTCCATACCGCTGAGTCTTCAAGTTCGGCGTTAACTTCTTCTAGGCGCTCTTGTTTGTGAGCGTAGTCAAAGGTACCCCCGAAGCAGCTCGGTACGTTCGCGAATTTCCTTGATTTGATTAATCACAGGATTCACTTCAAACATCTACGTTACTCCAAAATGGCTGATTTACACGGCAATTTGCCCTATAAATTTCTTTAAATAATAAAAACGCCCGATTTTAACAAAAAACCGCGCGTTTTATTAGTATTTTATACACCCAAGAGCGATATTTTTTAAGAGCTCTTTTGCAGCTCACGGACAATTAATTGCAAACTAAATTTACCCCTAAATTCATTTATATCGAGCTGATAAGCAACATCAACAAAACGTACTTCAGTGTCAGGCCATGCTTTAACATCAACGCCAAACGCAATCGCATCTACCAAGCGGCCAGATTGATGTTTAAGCACCAGCTTTAGATGCTTTTCACCAACAATCCGCTGTTGAACAAGTTCAAAGGTGTGTTCAAACACAGGCTCAGGAAACTGCTGCCCCCACGGCCCTGCTTGTTTAATTAACTGCGCAAAATCCATATTAAAACAATCGCTGGGTAATTCGCCGTCGGTCAGAATAATGCATTGTTTATGCTCTTCGCTTAGTTGTGCTGTTACTGCGTGCTCAAAAGCTTGTTTAAATTCACTAAAGTGTTGCTCGTTAATGCTTAACCCCGCAGCCATTGCATGGCCACCAAATTTACTAATTAAGTGCGGATGTAAGGTATTTAAACGCTCTAGCAGGTCGCGCATGTGCAACCCCTCAATCGAGCGGCAAGAGCCTTTGATTTCGCCATTATCGCCACCAGCGAATATAACGGTGGGTCTGTGATACTTTTCTTTTAAGCGTCCCGCTAAAATACCAATTACACCTTGATGCCAATCTTGCTGATATAAACAAATGGCATCTGGTACGGTATCATTACTAAAAGCTAGGCGGTCGAGTACCGCTTGTGCCTCTGTTTGCATGCCTTGCTCTATTTCACGGCGCTCATGATTTAGGCTATCGAGCTCGCCAGCGATGCGCCTTGCTTGATTAATATCAGCACTAAGTAAACACGCTATCCCTAAGCTCATATCATCTAAGCGCCCTGCTGCGTTCAAGCGTGGCGCTAATGAAAAGCCAAAGTCACTGGCACTTAAGCGTGCAGCATTGCGATTTGCAACTTCAATTAATGCAGTGACCCCTGGGCGTGTATTACCACTGCGGATACGTGCTAAACCTTGATGCACTAAAGTACGATTATTCGCATCCAGCGCGACCACATCAGCAACAGTACCAAGCGCAACAATATCAAGTAACTCGGCTAAATTGGGCGGTGATGATTGCGCAAAGTGACCTAAGTCCCGCAATGCACTTCTCAGTGCAATTAATAAATAAAACGCGACACCAACGCCAGCTATTGATTTAGATGGAAATTCACAGTCGTGGCGGTTTGGGTTAACTATCGCATCAGCATTTGGCAGTTGTTCGCCTTGAAGGTGGTGGTCAGTTACCAGTACTTTTATGCCAGCGGCTTTAACAATATCAATACCTGCGATACACGAAATGCCATTGTCCACAGTGATTACTAAGTCGGGTGCTATGGTGACTATTTGCTCAGCAAGCGCAGGGCTTAAGCCGTACCCGAGGCTAAATCGGTCAGGAATAAGGTAATCTAAATGCGCAAAACCAAACATGGTCAGGCCGTGCATTAATGTTGCAGTACTGGTAGCACCATCAGCATCAAAATCACCAACAATAAGAATTTTACTTTGAGTTTGCAACGCCCAAATTAATAACTCAGTGGCTTTATCGATATCTTTAAACAACCTAAAGTCATGCAATGTGGCTGCGCTATTATTTAATTCATCGGCATGGCTTACTTGGCGAGTGGCGTAAATTTGTTTAATAACAGGATGTAAATTACTAGGTAGGTGTGAATCATCAACAGTTTGTCGAGCTTGAATTATTTTTTTCATGCAGCAGGCGATACTTTTAAGCTAGGAGAGCTAACAAAAAAAGGCCTAAAACGGCCTTTTTAAAACGTTTTATTTAATTATGAAGACTTTTTCGCTTCAAGCGCAGCACTAAGCGCTGCCGCAGGTTGATATCCTGGGATCATAGTACCGTCTTCTAAGATAATGGCTGGTGTGCCGCTAATACCAAAACTTTGCCCTAACTGATAGTGCTCAGCGATTGGTGCAGCACAGCCTTGTACTGCCATTGTTTCAGCACCGGCTTTTGCCTCAGTAAGTGCTGATTGTTGATCTTTGGCACACCAAACATTCATTAAATCAGCATAACCAGAACCTTGTAAGCCACCACGTGGGAACGCTAAATACTTAACCGTAATACCCGCTTCAAGCAAGTCGTCCAGTTCACGGTGTAACTTACGACAGTAACCACAGCTTATATCGGTAAAAACAGTAATGCTGTGTTTTTCATCTTTTGCTTTGTAGACAATCATTGATTCTTCGTAATCTGACAACCCTTCTTTGCGAACACCATTTAATGCTTGCTCGGTCAAATTACTGCGATTACTTAAATCAATTAATGTACCTTGCATTAAAAATTGACCATCAGGGCTTGCGTAAAGCACACCTTTATCAGTGATTAATTCTTTTAAACCAGCCACAGGGCTTGGATTTATGTGCTTTACAGTCACTCCAAGCTCTGCAAACTTAGTCACAATCGGGTCATTGGCATCAGGTACGGCTAATACACCATTTGCAAACGCACTTAAACTGGTGCCTAACATTGCACCGGCTAATACTAACTTTTTCATCATGTTCTCTATATCCTGATAATTCGTCTTTACTATGACCGCTATTGCACTAAAAAATTTCATTAAGCGCGCGGGTGATGCTGCTGATGTACCGATTTTAACCGTTCATTGGCAACATGGGTATAAATTTGTGTAGTCGATAAATCGCTATGCCCTAACATCATTTGTACAACTCTCAGGTCTGCACCATGATTAAGTAAATGCGTTGCAAAAGCATGACGCAGCGTATGGGGTGATAAAGGCGACTCAACCGATGCCAAAATAGCATAGTGTTTAATCCGATGCCAAAAAGTTTGTCGCGTCATACCCACTCCGCGTTTAGACGGAAACACAAAATCGGTGGCATGCTTGATCATTTGCCCGCGGCCTACTTTTAAAAATTGCTCAAGCCAATACATTGCTTCTTCGCCCAAAGGCACTAAGCGTTCTTTATTGCCTTTACCTTTTACAAACACAACAGACTGGCGAAGGTTTATTTGCTCCATACGCAAACCTACCAGTTCACTTACCCGCAAGCCCGTTGCATATAAAAGCTCTAACATGGCTTTATCGCGCAGCCCCATTGGCTCATCTGTATTGGGTGCTGCTAGCAACGCTTCAACTTCATTTTCTGAAAGTGTTTTTGGCAGCGATTGCCCCGCTTTGGGTTGCGCAATATTTACCATAGGTGATTCGGTTAAATACTTTTCGCGCACTAAATACTGATAAAAGCGTTTTAAGGCACTAATGCTTCGCGCTGTACTTCGTGGCTTTAAACCTAAATCAACTCGATGGGCTAAATAACTTTCAATGTCTAAGGCGGATACTGTGAGTAAATCTTGCCCTTCAAGAAATAAACAAAATTTATCTAAGTCACTGCGATACGCTGATAAGGTATTATCACTGACATGCTGTTCAAGGTAGAGATTGTCTAAAAACGATTCTAAATAATCGATATTAGTTAATACCTCATTATCAGAGTCATTAAGTGTTTCTAATGGCTTGTTTTTGTTTAACGATGTCACAGTTATTCCCATGTAATCAAGGTATCAATTAGTAATACCTTACGGTAAACTTGAGCCTATCATATCAAGCAAACACACAGTGATAAATACGATGCAAATTGGTTTATTTTATGGCTCTACAACTTGCTATACGGAAATAGCAGCAGAAAAAATCCGCGATATCATTGGGCAAGACATTGTTAGCTTACATAACATCAAAGATGAGCCACTAAAAAATGCAGAGAATTACGACTTTATCATCTTTGGTATTTCAACATGGGACTTTGGTGAGCTACAAGAAGATTGGGAATCAATCTGGGATGACATCAAAGACGTTAATCTAACAGGAAAAACTATCGCCTTATTTGGCATGGGTGACCAACAAGGTTACGGCCAATGGTTTCAAGATGCCCTTGGTATGCTACATGATGAAATCAGCAGTCAAGAATTTACCTTGCTAGGTTTATGGCCAAATGATGCCAACTATGAATTTGAAGCATCAAAAGCACTCACCCCTGACGGCAAAAACTTTGTTGGTCTCGCCCTTGATGAAGACAGTCAATACGAGCACAGTGATGAGCGAATTGCCAATTGGGTTGAGCAAATAATGACTGAATACAGCGAGACTTTGTAACAGTCAAAAGTATTTCAAACTCTTAGAGTGCTGGGAGCTGAAAAAAGGGGGAGCCCCCCCTTAATTACGATATTTCCTAATGTGTAACATCCTTATTAAACAGTGACGTTTACTACTGTAAACGCCATAAATAAATCGCCTTTAAGGCTAATCTGGCACATCGTTGGTTACTTTGAACACAACATCGCCTACCTTTAAATGATTATAACTCGGTTTTTCTACTTCGACTTTGCCTGCGTCTAATAAAGTTTTTAGTAGCTTTATTTGCGCTGGGTTATCCGTATTCATGTATTTTTGTTGCCACTCACCGTCTCTTTCAAACCAAAGCTTAGCCTCTGTAAAGTGATTAGTTTCATCAATAAATACATACTCTAGCTTTTCGTCGTTATTCAAATCAATTGCAATAAAATAAAAAGAGTGGCTGTTCAAAGGTGCCCAGTTGCTAAAATGCACCGTATCGAAGATAGACTCGATTAAATCATCTGGAACCGCTTCTTGCTGCGGCCAAAATACACTGTGCGCAATAAACTCTGAGAGTGTTTCAAGCTCTTTGACAGTCTCAAAATCAGGGTTTAAGTACATTCGCTCAATGATTGCTACTTGCTCTGGGTGCGAGTTTTGTATTTTCGCTTTCAGATCTTGCATTGCAAGGTAACCTTGGCGCCCCAGATTTGATGCAAAGTAATTATAATCAAACTCTTTAAGTGTGACTTTTCCATCATTTAAGCGCGCAATCTGGCTATCACTCGCGATACGTTGAAAATTTAAAATGGGGGAATTTACCAACAGCATACTTACTAGCACAATGAGGCCCATGACAATATTGACCTTGTTTTGCACCTCGAGCCACGCATCTCGTTTTTTAATAATACCCACTAAATAGCCAAACGAAAAACACGCCAGTAAAAAGCACATTAAAATGGCCCAGCATCTGGCAACACTTAAACCATATTGGTCAACACGTAGCCACAGCCCATAAGACGCAATTAAGCTATAAATAGGTAATAACCCAACACCTATAATAATTAACCTGTGCAAAACAATACTATAAGGACGCTGCAAAGACGCTTGCTGATATACTGTATTTACAAAAAAGAGTGTTAGCAATTGCAGCCATAAAACCAACGAAGTGCCACTGCCTGTTTGCCATAATTTTTCAAGCCCAGCAAAGGGTAAAGTCGCTAAAAAGCCCAAAGAAACAATAGTTAAAACAGGCAGTAAAAACTTAATTAGAACTTGCAGTAATGTGGCTATGTTTTGCTCTACATTTAACAAGCTTCTAAATACAATACTCGCAAAAGCAAACGCTAAGGTAATTGTAGGGATCCAAAACCATTCTTTTCTTAATAGCGCTGTGAAAAACTCAATGTCCAGCGCATCAAATAAGGCAGCGCCTAAATTCAAAATGCCCCAGAAGATTAATACAAATAACCAGCATTCGATGAATAAAAGAAAATTTTGCCATGACAGTTTAAACAACTGAGTATAATGAATCGCCTCTTTATCTATAAACTGCTGGATATACATTAAGGCTTTAAAGCTTGCGACCAAGGAGGTAATCACAAAAGTAGCGGTTAGCAAATCATTATCGACCAGCGCTAACGGGTAATGTTCAGACCCAATGTATCCACCTAACAGTGACAACAATAAGCAAAAAGGCAGCAAGTAAATAAGTAACTTTTTAATATTACCTTGTTCTACTGCGAGTAATGTCAGTAAAGGAAAACTGATTACAAATGTAGCCAAAGAGGTAAACCAAATCGGGTCTGAGGCGGGCCATGTTGCCCCTTCAAGACTGCGATATAGCAGTGTTAAAGCAACCCCTTGCAACACTGCTAACAGTATCATGAATGATTTAGGTAATTGATTATCCATATCTATCTACTTAGAGTCATTTTTGTCAGTGCGCGCTATTTGTACCTATTCTTCAATAAAGCTTACATCTTTAAGTAAAAGTCTTTACATAGGTTAACGAAATCATCACTGTACTGACCGCCTTTATTATGAATAATTAAGTGCTGAGGTTTGTAATCAACCTCTTGGTAGCCAAAGCACATTAAGCTACGCGTTGCAGGCTTAGTTTTTTTAGTTTGTACTAAACAATGATGCTGCAAATAAAGCCCTTGTGATAATGCATCAGCTATAAACAATTTCGCCTCTTCGCAGGGCAATATCACATTAAAAAGCGCACTGGCATTTGCTAGGCGCTTAAATGCAGCAATTAACTGGGTAAAACTTAAACCATCTGTATGGCGTGCTGTGTTTCGCCCTGCATCATCCCCTTTTAAGCTATTGTTAAAATAAGGCGGGTTACTAATTACCATATCAAATGGCGCATCGGCTTCAAATTCTTGGATACGTTGGTGATGCAGTGCAATATCGGGCCACGGGCTTTGTGCAATATTTTGCTTAGCTTGATGATAAGCGGCCTCATCAATTTCGACGGCTGTGATGGCTAAGTCCACAGCTCGCTGTTTACACATCAAAGCCAATAACCCTGTGCCTGTACCTATATCGAGCGCTCGTTGGCCGTTAGTTAATTTCGCCCAGGCCCCCAATAAAATGCCATCGGTCGAGACCTTCATAGCGCACTGGTCATGCTCAACTTTAAATTGTTTAAACACAAACCCTGACATTTTTTCACCTTTTCATTCACCAACCGCTGTATAGCGCGTATAATTATCTGCATTGTCCTCTATTTTTGACACTCTATGCAATTTTCTGATTTTGATATCGATAACAAGTTACTAAACGCCGTCGCTAAAATGGGTTATGAAACCCCAACCAGCATTCAGCAACAAGCTATTCCTGAAGCGCTGCAAGGGCGTGATATTTTAGCATCTGCGCCAACGGGTACAGGTAAAACCGCTGCATTTTTAATTCCAGCAATTCAATACTTATTGGATTTCCCGCGCCGCGAACCTGGCTTTGCGCGAGTGTTAATTATGACACCAACCCGCGAGCTTGCTTATCAAATTCATGAACAATGTGAGTTACTTGCCAAACAAACACACTTAAAAATAGGTGTGGTTACAGGCGGTATAAATTACGGCACACATAAAGAAATTTTTGAAAAAAACAACGATATTCTTATCGCTACGCCTGGGCGTTTGATGGAATATTTAGAAACCGAAAATTTTCATGCTGAAAATGTTGAGATGCTTATTTTAGATGAAGCAGACCGCATGCTCGACATGGGCTTTCGTAAAGAAATGATGCGTATCTGTGAAGAAGCTAAAAACCGCCGTCAGTGCTTTTTATTCTCAGCAACACTTGAAGGCGACAGTGTTGAGAGATTTGCAGAACAAATATTAAATGACCCAGCACTGCTTGAGGCAGAATCATCGCGTAAAGAAAAAGCCAAAATCCACCAGTGGGTGCATTTAGCTGATGACTATCACCACAAGCTAGAGCTATTAGTGAATACCTTAAATGCACCCGATGTCACCAAAGCTATTGTGTTTGTAAAAACCCGTGAGCGTCTTGAAACCTTAATTGGTGAACTAACTAACAACGGTGTAAAAGCCGCGTGGTTGCGCGGTGAAATGCCACAAGACAAGCGCATGAAAGCGATGGAAAACTTCCACAGTGGACGCACTAAAATTTTAGTTGCAACCGATGTTGCTGCCCGTGGTATTGATGTTGCTGACATTAGCCATGTAATAAACTTTGATATGCCGCGTACTGCCGACGTGTATGTTCACCGTATTGGTCGTACAGGCCGCGCAGGCAAAAAAGGCATCGCGATTTCACTCGTTGAAGCACATGATATTGCTGTTTTATCTAAAGTTGAACGTTACACTGAGCAAAAGCTAAAACGCCGTGTAATCAAAGGGATTGAGCCGCAGCATAAAGAAGCGAAAATGCCGATTAAAAAAGTGAAAGACCCAGCTAAAATTAAAGCACGCAAAAAAGCAAAAACAAAAGTGAAGAAAAAGAAATAGTAATTTAGGGTCTGTTGACCTTTCAAGATTATTAAAAAAGCCGAGCCTCATTAAACTGAGCCTCGGCTTTTTACTTTTTAACCTGAACTCTGGTTACTTAGTGTTATTGGCATACGCCTAAGTCTTTCCATACAGCCCATGCTGATGAATTATCCGCAGGATTCGCACCTTGAGTCCACCACTTCGCACTGTAACGGCGGCCATCAAATGCAACTTCTTGACCTTGGTTATAAACAGCTGATGCAGACCACACAGCCAGATCATTACAGCCATTAGGCGGTGTCACGGCGTCACTCACCGTAATGGTTTTTGTTAAGCTATGGTTTAGTCCTTGTGCGTCACTTACCGTCAGCTTAACTTTGTAGCTACCAGCGGCTTGATATGTATGCGCTGGGGTTTTAGTGTTTGCAGCATTGCCATCACCAAAGGTCCAATTATATGCAGTCACAGCAACATCATCAGTTGAAGCATTAGTAAAATTCACTGCCAAGCCATTTACACTAAAATCAAAATTCGCTTTAGGCGCTTGATTAACTGTGCCTCCACCGGTTTTACAGTCACCTTGGCGAGACCATACATTTGAAAATACTGCTGGGCTTGCACCTGTTGACCACCAAGTCGCTTTGTACTTAGCTTGATTAAATTCAACTAAATCACCAATGCGGTATGCTTTGCTGGCATTCCATGCTGCAATACCATCACATTCACCGCCAACCACCGATGTTACTTTAACGGTTTGACTACGTTGATTTGTTTGACCTGCCGTATCAGTCACTTCTAGCGTAACTGAATAGTTACCATCAACAGCATAGGTATGAATGGGGTTTTCACTGGTGGCTGAGTTACCATCACCAAAGTTCCAATAGTAACCACTTATGCCTTTATCATCAGTTGAAGCGTTAGAAAATGTAACTTGTTTATCATTCACCGCCGCGCTAAAACGTGCCACAGGTGCATTATCCACACCACTCCCCCCACCACACTCTGATTGAGCTAAATAGTCATAGGCATCTTTCGCCTTAACAATACCAAAACCATACGAAGTATCACGTCCAGGTGCACCTTTATCTTGCGCAGTGGCATTTAATGCATCACGAATCTGTTGATTCGAACACTGTGGAAAGTGGCTCCACACCAATGCTGCAACACCTGATACATGTGGGGTTGCCATTGACGTACCACTAATGCTTTTATATCCGCCATTGTTCCACGTTGAGTTAGTGCCGACCCCCGGTGCTGCTATTTCTACCTGTGCGTTGTATTGCGAGAAAGACGCTTTAGTGCCATTACGATCAACTGCAGCCACCGATACAACCTCATTGTATGATGCTGGGTAACTTAGTGAGCTGTTCGCATCATTACCTGCTGCCGCTATGTGCAACATACCTTGGGCATAACTGCTAGCAAAAGCTTGGCGCTCTGCATTCGATGACTGAGGGCCACCTAGACTCATGCTAGTTACAGTCGCACCAGCACTTTGGCATTGACCAATTGCAGCAACAAGATCTGAGCCGTAAGCCCAGCGACCTTGATCGTTAAATACTTTAACGATATGCAACCCTAATTGACCCGATGAGTTAACCCCAATCACACCTTGACCATTGCCTCCGAGAGCAGCGATAGTACCGGCAACATGCGTACCATGGCCATTACCATCGTTATACCAGTTACCTGTGTTGTTAGCGCCATAACCATCACTGCCAGTCACACCAGTGTTAGGTAAATCAGGATGATTTAACGTGTAACCAGTATCCATAATACACACCTTCTGATTCCCTGTAAGGTTGTCAGAAAGCTGTGCTGCTTGCACCATGGTGATTCCATAAGGCGTCGATTCAGCCATCAAATAGCGCTTAGGATCCACTTCGATATTCACTACATCAGCACTTTGCTCCAAACGTGATTTTTGTTCAGCTGTTAATACCACGGCCATGGCATTAATGTCAGGTAATGCTTGAATAACCTCAACGCTCGCGTTCGTTGCAATGTTATTCATTAAACTGCGTTTCATGTCGTTCACTTGCGCTTGGCTGCGCGCAAATGTTGTGTGTACTGCTGTTGTTTTTTCTGACAAATGTACAATAAATCGTTCTGACTCAATTTGTTCAGCCATTGCCGCTGGCACTGTAGATAGTAAAACCGCACTCGCTAAAGCAGAGATTTTAAAGCTAGGTAGTTTAGACACGCTCATTTTTAAATTCCTTGGATGTTAAATTTAATGACTGTAAATTAACATTTAATTCACAACCCCTTTATAGAAACACGCAAAGACAACGCTGTCAACAAAGCTTTTATGATGGAATACCTGTTATTTTTTTGTCTTGCATCAAGTAACAAGCCAGATAAAACAATGAGTTGAATTTTAACCGCTTAATTTTCAGTCAGTTAAATACCAAAATTAACATTAAAAACAGTGTAAATAAAAAGTTAAAATACTTGTATCGATAAAGAATTCCAAACCTACCTATGAAACACTGAGCTTTTTACCCAGTAAAGTGTAAAAACTACGTACCTTAATTTTAGCATGTGAATTAAAAGCTTTAATTTCAGCAACTTAAACTTGGCTTAGAACTTGTATTGAATGGAATAAGATTAACTAAATAAGTTGAGGGAACTATGAACCGCTTTAAATTAACAGTATCACTTATATCTTTTTGTTGTATTTTTTTACTCGCTTGTACCACGAAAGTAATGGCCGCACCTAGCAACATTATGATCAGCAGTGCAACCACGCAACCAACGCTACAACAACTTGCTGTTAATAAATTAAGCACCAACCCTAACTTGCATTTATCTCAGTTAAACGTCGTTATCACAAAAGATAAAATTGAATTAAATGGCTTTGCCCGTAATGGCTTTGAACGCGCCCTTGCACAAAAGTTTTTAGAAAACACCCAAGGCATTAAAATTATTGAAAATAAAATAAGAATAAAAGCCACACAATAATACATAACTTATTACGCACCCTCCCCTTCAGAGCGTCATTGGCGCTCTTTTTTATATCCTCAATTTCATAAGTGTTACCAAGCATTAAGTTTATTCGACTTCTATATGGCAATATATTCAATCACACTTCTTTCGCTGTAGTTTACGAACCTCACACTCTGCCATCACTTGTTTCTTTTGGGCTTCACTTAAACTTCGCCAACTAAGTATTTCTTCGAGCGTTCTAAAGCAACCTATGCACGTATCATCAGCATCAAGGCAGCAGCGACTGATACAAGGAGTACTTGGCTCATTTAGGAATCTTTTAACCATATATATACTCCGTATCAAAATAGATTACTTTAACTGTAGATAGCTTTTATAAAGCTGCCAGCAAAAGTACTGCTTTTAAAGCTGTGTAAATTAGTCATACTTACTCGTAAAAAATACAAAAAACGCGTGTTATTTAACACGCGTTTTTACATTACAGTTAGCTCTTTGGGGTATTAATCATCCTTTTGTTTATCGCTGATCATGGCATCGAGCTTTTCATCACCTTTGATACCAAAATCCAAAGTTCGAATTGGGAATGGAATACTTAGAAACCGAAAATTTTCATACTAAAATGTTGAGATGCTTATTTTAGATGAAGCAGACCGCATACTCGACATGGGCTTTCGTAAAGAAATGATGCTCATCTGCGAAGAAGCTAAAACGCCGTGTATATAAAGGATTAGAGCCAAAACATAAAGAAGCTAAGCCACCAGTTAAAAAGCGTAAAGATCCAGTAAAAATGAAAACGAAGAAAAAATAGCTTTAGCTTTAATACATTGATTGAGCCGACGTTTGTCAGCTTTTTTGTGGCTTATAAACACTAAGGATAGAGTTATGAGTCGCATTAAATTTACTATCGGTTTTATTTCGTTTTGTTGTTTATTTTTATTAGTCTCTGCTTTTAAAGTTAGTGCAGCAAAGCATTTAGCAGTAGTGAGTTATGTGGCCACACAACCTAATTTACAACAATCTATTACTCATGAGTTACGTACTAATCCAAATTTAGAATTAGAAAATTTAAACGTACAAGTAAATAATGGTGACGTTGAACTCAAAGGCAAAGCTAATAACGGTTTTTAACTTACTCTAGCACAAAAGTTTTTAGAAAATATGGATGGGGTTAAACGCATTAAAAATTATATTGCTATTATTTAAGAGTTAATTCTCGTAGGTTAAATTTTTATCAAGCGCGAAGAGTACATAAACACGCTGCGTTTTTTATTGAGAAAATAAATACCTGCATAAAAATAAATTTAATGGTGGCTTACACAAAGAAGTGCTGCTCAGCTGGTGATGTGAAAACGCGCTGCGAGTGGGAAGTTATTTCCCTCTCAGTTTATTTACTTTGTATGAACTATAATTGCCCTTACTGTTAGCCGTTCCAGCTTCAGTTTATTCATCACTAACAACAACTTATTACATTAATGCTCTATTTTTGTTATAAATAAAAAGTTGGTTTATGCGACGTCTACTTTGTATAAATATTCGAATTAAAATCCAAGTACTTTATAACCAATTTCGATGCCCCATGAACTCGGTCTATCTTTGCCTAAAAAAAGCGATGGCTTAATAAACAAAATGCCATTTCCTCCAAATGCAGGTCCAATAACGCGTCCCATAGTTACTGCTAAACTAGCGAATTTTTTATTATTTTCCCAATCAAAATTAAATGCGGGATCAATGGTCATTAAATTCCGAGGGTCTGTAAATTTAGGAACGTAATAAAAATCAAAAGTTGTCATATTAACATCACTGCGCAATTTATCACCTGAGAGACTGTTACTTTGCACAAATGCTGGGGCAAATACTCCCCCATTTTTGAGAAAAAGCGCGTAGATAAACGTCCCCTTAAATACGTTTTTCCCTGTACCTAGTTCTGGCCGACTAGCCGTATCAAATATTATCTCTCCCTGCGCAACAAAGCCATGTTTACGCGTCAATCCGAAAACTTGGGCAACCTGCACAGCAACGTCACCCAGTGCGTAACCATCACTACCAAAGCCATCAATCGACGTTATAGGTGCCTGTAAGCGTATGCTGTAGTCTTTATTTTCCCCTAGCGGTTGGGTATAACTTAGCCGCAAGGTATTACTATCTATACCGCCATTTAAAGCTAACTGTTCGTACTTTGCTTCGGCTATTTTAGAAAATTTAGTCGGATCTGTTCCGTTATCAACAACAGCCGCATCGGCTGCAAAAACGTGTTTAATAAGCAGTATGGACAACAATATAGAGGTACCAATTAACTTTAAACTTAATTTCATCAGGGTCATTGAATCGTTAATCCTTTCGCTACTAAAGACATTTTGTAAAAACTAAATATTCTCATTTTTAAAAATCACTTTGCCTTCTTTAATTGTTTTAAGGACTCGAATATCTTTAATCGCATCAGCGTCAACTTTTAAAGGATTTTTATCCAAAATAACTAAATCAGCTAATTTGCCTGTTGTAATGGTACCTTTGGATGCCTCTTCACCGTATTGCAATGCTGCGTTTATGGTTATGGCTTGTAGTGCTTCGTAAGGCGTTATGCGTTGTCCCTCACCAATAACTTGACCACCACGAGATATACGGTTAACAGCCGACCAAACAACAAACATTTGATCCAACGGTGCTACAACAAAATCGGTATGATTGGTAGGTACTATGCCCATATCTATCGCGTCACGCA
The DNA here is from genome assembly GCF_054960735.1 of Pseudoalteromonas sp. RWi3. NCBI lineage: Bacteria > Pseudomonadati > Pseudomonadota > Gammaproteobacteria > Alteromonadales > Pseudoalteromonadaceae > Pseudoalteromonas > Pseudoalteromonas sp. RWi3. The sequence continues at coordinate 273,279 of NZ_JBHNYL010000003.1, read as the reverse complement.
TGGGGCTGATATACATAGCTTGCTCGGTACCACGATTGGCAATATGAGCCTCGGAAAAATAGTAAGTATGTAAGGTATAAAATGAAGGTCTCATTTTATATTTTACGTATTTTTCAAGCTGCTCTTTACGCACAAATTGAGAGTGTATGATGGTAACCTTTCTATCCTTAGTTAGATCGTTTGCCGCAATTGCTTCGTGAGATTGCAAAAGCATATCAATCGCGCCATCGCCATTAGCGTGGTAATTAAGCGGTACACCTAAGTCATAAACCTTTTTCAACATTTTCTGTAGTGTGACAGAATCAAATGTTGGCTCGCCTTGCCAATTTTCTTCACCACTCGGACCACCTGTTAAGTAGGGTGTTGAAAAATAAGCGGTCTTTCCTTGTGGTGATCCATCCGCAGTAATTTTCGCACCACCAATTTTTAATCTGTCTGAGTATTTACCCCAAGTAGATACTGGATTGTCAGCTAAAACTTCATCCAGGTCTGTGATAAATGGGTAAGCGATAATATCAATAATATTCGCGCCTGCTTTAGCTGCACGCTGCATTACTTTAAGATCTTTGGCATGCGTTACACCTTCATGAGCTGTTGTAATACCCGCTGCGGCATACAACATTTGCCCTGCGCGGGACCACTCAATTTCTTGTTCTTGGGTGGGTGCTGGTAAGGATGCAAATATTGGCAGGAATGCTGTTTCCATTATCAAGCCACAGGGCTGATTAGTGCCTTCTTTACGAACAATAATGCCACCCGCTGGTGTTTCGGTTGAAGCGTCTATGCCCCATTTTTTAAGTGCTGGTGTATTCAATACTGCCCCATGCATGGATACATGACCAACCAATACTGGATTATTTGGAAAAGCGGCATCTAGATCGTCACAATCCAGTAATTGTCCTTTTGGCATTTCATTGTCATCATAGCCATAAGCTTGGATTAATTCACCATCAGCAATATTATTAGCCACTTTAAAGTTTTTTAGTTCCTCAATAATACTTTGTGCGTTGTTCCCTGGGCCAGCTGGTGGCGGGAAAACATTAACCTGGTTTGCCACACTCAAAGAGCTATAATAATGACTATGGGGGTCTAAAAACGCAGGTAAAAGCGTGCTTCCTTTTAAATCAATCAGTTCAGCTTTATTACCAGCGGCATGCTTTGCTTGTGTTTCAGAGCCGACAAAAATGACTTTGCCTCCTGCTACAACTATTGCCTCAGCATATGAAGGCTGAGCACTCTCCATCGTTAATATATCGCCATTAAAATATATACTGGGATTTTCTGCTTGATTGGATAGGCTATGGTGCTGTTCTTTTTTTTCACAGCCAGATAACAAACTACATAGAATAAAGCTAGCCAAGACAACTTTCGCTTTAAAGCTGTGCTGGCTGATTTGATTAAACTGTGTTTTCACGAGTGAACTCCCTTCAAATAATATAAATACTTGTAACGAGTCTTTAGAGTTACTCGTTTTAATTTATTTTCATCGCTATAATAACCATAGCCACGTTTCTATTTTATTCAAACGTTTAATAATTAACTTTTCATTTGCTAGTGTCATTTTTAGGTGACGTTACAACATTGTTTCTGACCAGTTTATCAGCAGTAATATTCGTGTTGTGCAAAGAGCAATGAGTGAAGCGTTAACAAAAAGACATGATGGCTAAGCCTGTGAGGAATACACAAAAGAAATTTAAAGCAAATCGAACATTCGGATAGACAGCTACTTACACTATTTATTTTGGGCTTTTTTGCGATTTTGGCATGCATTAAGAATTTGCTGTTTTTCTTCAGAGCTGGCACTGTGCCAAGCCAAGATTTCATCAAGGGTTCTAAAGCAACCAATACATATATCATTTTTATCTAAACAACAATGCGAATACATACGCTACTTGGTTCTCCATTGCTCGCTTTAATATTATTCATTGATTGTAACCTTCGACTTTTATAATTAGACACTAGCTTTAGTTTTAGCCCGTGTCTTATGATTGTAGTTTATAATCAACTAGCAACAACTTTACTATGACCTAAGCAATTAATTGTGCTGATGCTTTACCATAAGTATTACCACGTGTAAATTAGCACTATTGGCAGGTAAATATTACCTGTTAGTACAATAAGCCTAAAGCCATTTATTATTCTGAGTTCAGGCACTTTTCACTGATCATGGCATCGAGCTTTTCACCCCCTTTGATACCAAAATCCAAAGTTCGAATTGGGAATGGAATACTTATATCAGCCTCTCCTAATGCTTGTTTTACAGCGACAATTGCTTTGTGTCTAACTGTCATAAAGTCAGCTTCACCAGGGTATTTTATCCAAAACCAAAGTAATAAATTCACACTGCTATCACCGAATCCAGATGCATAAACAGCAGTTTCATCTTGTTTTATTACAAAGTCGAACTCGTTAATCTTTTTAACAATAACTTCAGCGGCGTGTTCTGGGTCATCACCGTATGAAATCCCGACAGGTACCTCTATACGCCTAACCCCCAACGTACTGTAATTAAGTAAAACATTGCGAAACAATATTTTGTTAGGCACTAAATTTAATTGCCCATAAAAATTCTCAACTAAGGTATTACGTAAGTTAATTGCTTTTACTGTGCCAAACACATCATCAGTCTTGATTACATCCCCAGTTTTAAAGGGCTTACGTATCCCCATTGCAATACCTGCAATCAAGTTTTCGGTCATATCTTGAAATGCAAAACCAATAGCTAAGCCAACAATACCGGCACCTGCAAGTAAAGACGTAACCGTGCCTTTGAGTCCTACAAAATCCAGCGCAACAAACAAACCTACGCACAAGATAATCATCTTAAAAATAGAGGCCATTAAATCTGCTATTTGATTTGAGTCCAATGAGCGACGTAATAAATTGCGCATCATAGACCCTAAAAAGCGGGCCAAAATAGAAAAGATAATCGCGATGATGACTGCGACTATAAAATTAGGAATATGACTGATTACAATATCAACCCACCCCCCAAGCTTCTCTTCGATGAGTTTCTCTGCTTCACTGATTGACGGTATTTTTAGCATGCCTAAGTCCTGAAAGTTCTTTAATAATAATTAGGTGATTGCAAAATAAGCGCCAAAAATGAAAAAACCACGCAATAGCGTGGTTTTAAATTAATATCGTCATTAAAGCTAACTTTGCTCGTCGCGTAAAAATACAGGTTCAAGCTCTTTTTGTGTTGCCTCTTCACTGAAGTAGTAACCATCAACGGTAAACTCTTTGAGCTGGCTTAATTGCGTTACTTTATTTTCAATGATGTAGCGTGCCATTAAACCTCGCGCCTTTTTAGCGTAAAAGCTAATTATTTTATATTGGCCATTTTTGCAGTCTTTAAAATGTGGCGTGATGATTTGTGTGTTTAAGGTTTTTTTATCAACCGCTTTAAAGTACTCATTAGACGCAAGGTTAACTAAGTACTGGCTATCTTGCTCAGCTAAAACTGTATTTAGTTTTTGCGCAATAACACTGCCCCAAAACTCATATAAGTTTTTACCGCGAGTATTTTCAAGCTTAGTGCCCATTTCTAAACGGTACGCTTGCATTAAATCTAACGGCTTTAATAGGCCATATAGTCCGGACAATATACGTAAGTGGCTTTGTGCATAATCAAGCTCGCCTTCATTTAAAGTACCAGCGTCTAAGCCGCCGTATACATCACCATTGAAAGCCAGTACAGCTTGTTTAGCGTTACCAGTGGTAAATGGTTGCGACCATTCGCTAAAACGCGCTGCGTTTAGCCCTGAGAGCTTATCGCTAATTTTCATTAAGCTACCAATTTGTGCCGGTGTTAGTTTACGGCATACTTTCATAAGCTCTTCGCTGTGCTCGAGTAATTCAGGCTGAGTGAACTTATCGGTTGCCGGTGGCGTGTCGTAATCAAGATTTTTTGCAGGTGAAATAACAGTGATCATAGTTAGCTATTGACTTGTAAATTATTTAATGTCAATTTCAACATTAAATGAAACGAAAAGCACGTTTTGTTTAAATAAATCCTCCCTTAAAAAATTCATACGCCGCCGTTTTTTAATTGATAAGGACATAAGACCTATCAAGCATTGTCACACTGTTGCAGTATGAACAAAGTATATTAAGGGTGTAGATTTTCTTTTAACTTGCTTGGAATGAGGAAAGCAAATGACTTCAGCTCTACAAAGGCTAAAACAACATTCATCTATTGTAGCCGACACTGGCGATATTGAAGCGATCAAAAAGCATCAACCAGAAGATGCCACCACAAACCCATCGCTTTTATTAAAAGCGAGCGAGATTGAAGCTTATAAACCTTATTTAGATAAAGCGTGGAGCTATGCAAAAGAAACCGAGCAAGATGCCGCTCAACAACTTGAGTTAGCATGTGATTACTTTGCCGTATTACTTGGTAAGGAAATCAGCGAAATTGTACCAGGTTATATCTCTACTGAAGTAGATGCGCGCCTTTCGTTTGACACCCAAGCAACAATTAATAAAGCACACACTTTACTTAGCTTGTATGAAAAAGAAGGTGTGAGCAAAGATAAAATTTTAATTAAAGTCGCTTCTACATGGGAAGGTATTAAAGCCGCTGAGCAATTAGAAAAAGAAGGCACTAAATGTAACCTTACTTTATTGTTTAGCGACGCCCAAGCCCGCGCATGTGCCGATGCAAACGTATTTTTAATCTCGCCGTTCGTGGGCCGTATTTTAGATTGGCACGTTGCTAATGGCATGGAAAAACCAACAGATCCATTGCAAGATCCAGGTGTGCAATCTGTGCGTAGCATTTTTGAATTTTACAAACGCCATGATTATAAAACCGTAGTTATGGGCGCAAGCTTCCGTAACACCGGCGAAATTATTGCCCTAACAGGTTGTGATAAGCTTACTATTAGCCCTAACCTTTTAGAAGATTTAGGCAACCTTGAAGGTGCACAAGAATACTTGCTTGAAAGTGATATTCCTAAAGAGCCAAAACCTGAGCCCCTAACAGAAACGCAATTCCGTTGGTTACATAACCAAGATGCCATGGCGACTGAAAAGTTAGCTGAAGGAATTCGCTCATTTGCTGATGCTCAGGAACAGCTAGAAGCCCGTTTTAAAGCAATGTAATTAATTACCATGTAAGTGAATAAATACTTACTTTAAAAAATGCCACCTTTGTGGCGTTTTTTTATTTTTTAAATTAATTTAATTAATATAGGCATCACATTACTGTAACATTAATGTCACTTTTTTATTCTATTTTAGTTAGGCCTGTGGTATAGGTATTTCCGAGGTTCAAAATTCAATAGGAGAAGTTCATGGATAGCCTAGATGATATTTTAGAAATATTAGAAGGTCCTAGTACAACAAAAAAGACCTCTCAAAAAAATAAAAAGAGAAAATGGCGTGAGATCGAAGCATTGAAAGATAAGCAACGTTTACGCAAAGAACTACAGGAGTTAGACTATTTTGCAGACGATATTGCAGTTGATGAGTTAGACTTTTAATATTAATAAAGGCCGCATGCTTTATAGCTAACGGCCTTTTTTAATTCTTACACTTGCCAGTTAATAGCGGCTTTACCTTGCTGCTCAAGTAACTTATTCGTTTTAGAAAAGTGCTGACAGCCAAAAAAGCCCCGATGTGCTGAAAGCGGTGATGGGTGTGGGCCATTTAACACAAAGTGCTTGGCAGCATCTATGCCTTTGCCCTTCTTTTGCGCATGCGCGCCCCACAAAATAAACACCACACCAGTGGTATGATTATTAATATGATTAATCACGTTATCGGTAAATTGCTCCCACCCTAAATGCTTATGAGAGTGCGCTTGCCCTTGTTCCACTGTCAGTACGGTATTTAATAAAAATACGCCTTGCTTAGCCCAGCTTTGCAAGTGACCATGTTGCGGTACTGTGAAACCTGTAATATCAGTGGCGAGCTCTTTATAGATATTTTTCAGTGATGGTGGCAGTTTAGTTACTTCTGGCAGAACTGAAAAACACAACCCATGAGCTTGTCCTTCACCGTGGTATGGGTCTTGCCCTAAAATAACCACTTTAATATCGTCAAGCTCAGTTGCTTCAAAGGCACTAAAAACCTGCTGCTCTGGTGGGTAGACTGCAATTCCTTCACTACGCCTTTGAGCAACATAGGCAAGCGTGTCTTGCATATAAGATTTGGCGCACTCGGTTTGTAGAAATGTTTGCCACTGACTCATTGTACATCCTTTAAAACGGCTCTTGTTTGGTCTATTTTATCACAGAGTTCATCTAGCCCATCAAGCATGCGGGTAGTGAATCTGTGTAGTAAATCTGCATTTACTTGAATAAATTGATTATGCTTCACTGCAGGCACTTCAGGCCATTGCTGCCAATCAATAACCGGCTGTTTAGTTTTTGATTTTTCTTCTGGAAGAATAATCACCTCAGGCTTAGCAACGATAACGTTTTCAATACTTATAAGCGGATAGTCGGTGCGGCTATTGGCAAACACGTTACTGCCATGGCAAATCTCAATAAGTTGATTAATCCAAGTATTTTTACTCACCGTCATCATCGGCTCTGGCCATAATTGATAAAACACAGCAACACTGGCTTTGCCTTGTTGTTTGGCTTTAATAGCGCCTAGCTGTTGCTGAAATTCATGCGCGGCAAGTTCTGCCGCCTTTTCGCGGCCAGTTAACTTACCTAGTCGTAGCAGCTCCTGTGGCACTTCATCGACTTCATTGGCTTCACTGTACAAGACCTTAACACCCATACGTTCTATCAAGGCTAAATCGTTTGCTTTACTGCCTGTTTTCCATGCCAGAACCAAATCAGGTTTAAGCGCTAACAGCTTTTCAATTTGAATCCCTTGATGGCCCCCTAAACGGGGGATTGCGTTCGCCGACTTTGGAAAGTCAGCATACTCAACTGTTCCCACTATTTGCTCGCCGGCGCCAATGGTATAAAGGTTTTCAACGATATGCGGAGCAAGGGCTACGATTCTTAGTTGTTGCTTATTAGGTTTAGCCAAAAGCTTGGTACTTACCAAGCCTAGTACAACAAATAATGCGAGCCTTAATACCCACATTAGTAATCAAACCCTATTTGCGCTTTTACGCCTGCGTCAAATGCGTGTTTAACATTACGCACTTCGCTTACAGTGTCTGCAAGATCTGTTAATTTACGGTGTGCGCCACGCCCTGTTACTATCAATGACTGCATCGGCGGACGATTGGCTATGACCTCTAGCGCTTCTTCTAAATCAATGTAGCCATAAGTGATCATGTAAGTTATTTCATCAAGTAAAACCAGGTTAATTGATTCGTCGTTTAACATACGTTTTGCTTCTTGCCATGTAGCTTGAGCGGCAGCGGTATCCGACTCTTTATTTTGTGTTTCCCAAGTAAATCCGGTGTTCATAATGGCAAATTCAACGCCCGCACCTTGTAATAAGTTGCGCTCACCACACGGCCATGTGCCTTTTATAAATTGGCACACAGCGGCTTTCATTCCATGGCCAACACAGCGAGTTACTGTGCCAAACCCTGAGGTAGACTTGCCTTTGCCATTGCCAGTGATCACCTGAAAAATGCCTTTTTCTGTTTGCGCCGCAGCAATACGCTCGTCCACTTTGTCTTTTACTTTTTGTTGGCGCTGTTGGTGTTTGTCGTTATTTGTATCGCTCATCTGCTTGCTCCTTACCAGCTTTGGTAAATTTTAGTAATTTGTGGAATATCTAAATGTTGTTTGCACATATCTGCCAAACGCGTTAGTTGCTGCTCACGATGTGTGTTTATATCTATTTGTTGCTCAATATCACTGTTTGGTAGCACCCAGTCGAGTATTAATTGGCTTGCTGCACTGCTATCAAATAGGCCATGTAAGTAAGTGCCTGCTATGCTGTTATCTTCTGATATAAAACCATCATGAGTCACATTTTGCGGGTGTGTGGTAAATTTTAGTAAAGGCTGTTCAAGTGCAGGGCCACGGCTTTGTCCTGCGTGAATTTCATACCCTGTTACTTGGGCTTCACCGCCATTTAAGTGGATAACAGCCGATGCTTGCGTCAGTACTTTTTCAACACCTAATTGAGTAGTAAAATCACCCAGCGCTAACCCTTTACAATGCTGGGTGCTTGACTCCACCCCCGCTGTGTCGTAAATATCGGTGCCTAACATTTGCAAGCCGCCGCAAATACCCAGCACTTTTCCGCCATAGCGAAGGTGGCGCTTAATTTGCTCCTCCCAGCCTTCATTTTTTAAAAAGGCTAAATCACTGATCACATTTTTACTGCCCGGGATAATAATTAGATCAACATTGGGAATAGGCTGTGTGTGGCGCACGTAATTTATATCTATTTGTGGGTTTAACCGCAGCGCATCAAAGTCGGTATGATTACTAATATGCGGCAACAATAACACCGCAATGCTGACTTTGGCTTGCGTTACTGTGTTATCAATAGCAACCGCGTCTTCCGCATCTAAGGCCAGATCATGCAAATAAGGTAATACGCCAAGCACGGGTTTGCCCGTGTACTCTTCGAGCCAATCAAGGCCACCTTGAAGCAGTGCAATATCGCCACGAAAACGATTGATGACAAAGCCTTGTACTCGCGCTTGCTCTGACTCGCTCAGCAATGCCAAGGTCCCCACTAAGTGCGCAAATACCCCGCCTTTATCAATATCGGCAATAATAATGACTGGGCAATCCACCGCTTCAGCGTAACCCATATTAGCAATATCGCCTGCACGTAGGTTGATTTCTGCGGGGCTCCCTGCGCCTTCCACAACCAGTAGTTCAAACTCTTGACTTAATCTTTTTTGTGAGGTGAGCACAGCATCCATCGCGACTTTTTTATAATCGTGATAAGCACCCGCTTCCATATTACTAATTGCTTTGCCATGAATGATCACTTGGGCACCCGTATCACTATTAGGTTTAAGCAGTACCGGATTAAAATCGATTCTTGGGGCAACCTTTGCCGCGATTGCTTGTAACGCTTGAGCACGGCCTATTTCGCCACCGTCTTCGGTTACTGCGCTATTAAGTGCCATGTTTTGTGGCTTAAACGGCGCAACACTTACACCTTGCTCGGCAAACACTCGGCACAAAGCTGCAACCAATGTACTTTTACCGGCATCTGATGTGGTGCCTTGGATCATTATTGTTTTCATTATTAGCTACTTTTTAAAGTGAGCGGCAAGCCTGCCATTATAAATTCAACCCGAGCAACCTCTGCAGCCATTGCCTGGTGTAACCAGCCTGACTGATCAACAAAGTCTCGGCTTAATTGCCCAAGCGGCACAATGCCATGCCCGACTTCGTTACTAACAAAAATAACCTGTCCTGGGAGCTCGCTCAGCACGCCAAGCAAGGCCTGTTTTTGCTGCGCCCAGCAGTTATCATCATGGCATAAACAGTTACTGAGCCACAGTGTAAGGCAATCAACTAAAATACAGTTATCAGCTTTGCTGTAGGCAAGTAAGGTGTCTGCAAGCGCTATTGGCTCTTCAATTAGCTGCCAGTGTGCTGGGCGCTGCTGCTGATGACGATGAATACGCGCTTGCATTTCATCATCATGGCTTTGTGCGGTAGCGATGTATATTACGGGTTTTTCAGTGCTTGCTGCTAATTGCTCAGCAAAGCGACTTTTACCACTGCGGGCACCACCGAGAATTAAGGTATGCTTAGCGTTCATTGAGCGCTACTCGTCATTATACTAATGAGGGATATATAAATACTCACCTCACTAAGTTGCTGCGCTGCCCCTAAGCAATCACCGGTATAACCGCCTAGTTGGCGTTTAAACCAATGCATAACCATCAAACGTACGAATACTAAAGTCAGGGTTATAATTACTAATGCCTGCCACGTGACAAGCTGGAAAATCAACGTAGCGGCAAATAAAAGTGCTGCCGTTAATAGTAAAGTGACTAAGCTGGTTTTAGATAAGTGCATAGCCAATGGTTTTACTTTTGCGCTGGCATCTTCGCTGACATAATCCATGCTAAAAATGATACTGGTCGCAACAACACGGCTTAAGCATTGCCCTGCAATGATAGCAAATAACAACACACCACTGTGTTCACTTAATATCACTAAACTTTGATATTTCAGCATCAATATAATAATAAGTGCCGCCGCGCCGTATGAACCTAAACGGCTGTCTTTCATAATATTAAGCTTTTGCGATACCTGCCAACCACCACCAAAACCATCCCATACATCAGCCCAGCCATCTTCATGAAATGCGCTTGTGATGAGTAAGCTAAGTGCCATTACTAACAGCACACATATTGATACAGGTAATATAAATTGCAGGCAGTAAAACAACAAAGCATGTACTAAACCAAGCCCTAAACCTACTAACGCAAAGTAGCGGCTGGCTTGATTTAAGTGCTGAGATGTTACCTCAAAACGAAGCTTTACCGGGATGCGGGTTAAAAAGCTAACCGCTAATTGGAGCAATTGCCATTGCGTGATACGTGCTTGTGCTTGGATCATCACTCACACCACATCATCTACAGCCGCGTCGGCGAAACTTGCCATTTTATTATAAAAACCCAGTGCACTTTGTAACAAGGGTAAGCTTAATGCGGCGCCAGTACCTTCGCCTAAACGCAAATCGAGTTGCTGCAAAGGCCTAATTTTTAAATGGGCCAACATTTTGCTATGACCTTGCTCGTTTGAGCTATGCGTAAATATTAAATAGGCTTTTACATTGGGGTTAATTGCAATCGCAACTAAAGCTGCAGCGGTACAAATAAAGCCATCAACCAGCACTGCCATTTGTTGCTCTGCGCCACTGAGCATAGCCCCGACAATATGCACTATTTCAAAGCCACCAACAGCTGCAAGTAATGTGATTGGATCATCTAGCTGAGTTTTGTGTAACAGCAGTGCTTGCTCCACAACCTTTACTTTGCGTGCAATCACCTCATCGCTTACGCCGGTACCTTTACCCACGCATTCGCTGGCAGGGAGTTTTAGCATCGCCGCCATAATCGCGGCTGCACTAGTGGTATTACCTATGCCCATCTCACCTAAGGCTAGAGTATTACAGCCATTCTTGCTCAGCTCTAATACTAGTTGTTTTGCATTACTAAACCCTTGCTGTACCTGATCGATACTCATAGCCATGTGTTGATTCAGCGGCTCGGTTATATCCCCTAAACGGCAATCACGAATACCCGCATTAGGTAGTTTAGTTAAAGTACCGCAATCAACCACTTCTAGCTGCCAGCCTAGCTGATTGCAAAACACATTAATTGCCGCGCCACCCGCAGCAAAATTAGCGACCATTTGTGCAGTAACTTCACTAGGGGCAATTGACACTCCTTGCGCTGCAACACCATGGTCGCCGGCAAACACAATTAATGTGGGCTGATTTATCGCTGGTTGAAAATCTAAAAACGCACTTTGTGTAGTAATACCTTGGCTAAAAATACTCACCAATTGCAGTGCAAGTGGTTCAAGTAAACCCAGTGCCCCTAGCGGTTTAGTTTTTTGATTTATTTTATCGCTGATCAGCGTATCAAATTGCGTGTTGAGTGCTTTAATAGAATGCATTATTGATACACCTTTTTACGAAAGCATAGTAAAGATAAAAAGAACACACTGCCGATAGCTGAGGTGATCACCCCGATTGGTAGCTCTTGGTTGCTCATCACAATACGCGAGAGCACATCTACCCAGACCATAAATGTACCGCCAACGAGTGCAGTCATCGCAAGGCCTGTTAAGGTTCCTTGAGATACAAAAAATCGCACTATGTGTGGGATCATTAAGCCTACAAATCCAATTCCACCGCATAATGCGACTAGCACTGCAGTGATCAATGAACTTAACAGCAACATTAATAAGCGAAAGCGCTGCACAGGAATACCCAAGGTCGCGGCGCTTTCATCACCCAACAACATGGCATTGAGTTGACGCCTAAAACTCATTAATAAAACCATACAGCTGATGATGACTAAAGCTGGCAACCAAAGAGCTTGCCATTGCGCTCCTGCAAAGCTACCTAAGGTCCAAAATAAAATTGCGGTGATAGCTTGTGGATCGCTAAAATAAAGCAGCAGACTAGTGAACGCACTAAATAAAAATGACAATGCAACCCCTGCTAATAACATGGTTTCAACCTGAGCTGAGCCTCTACGCCCTGCAACAAATATCAATAAGCACATGGTCAACATGCTACCCACAAAGGCAGCTAGCGACATTGAAAATCCAGCACTGATACCAGTGAAGGTAATAAAACACACCACCCCAAATGAAGCCCCAGATGAAATACCAAATAAATAAGGATCAGCTAATGGATTACGAGTCACAGTTTGCAAAATAAGCCCTGCAATTGCGAGTCCTGAGCCAGCCAGGAAAGCTAATAAAGTACGCGGAAAACGTAACTGCCAAATGATCCGCTCCATGAACGAGTCACTTCCTTGGCCAAACCACTGACCAATTACACTGTGGTACACATCAATAAACTTACTGGGGGCAGCACCAAAGCTCAACGCTGCAAAAATACTCAGTACGCTTAATACAATGGTGAATAGTAATGCTAGGTTATTTTTCAGTGGCATGCTGCGCTCCTGATTGATAACCATAGAAATACGTTATATGCGGAATGGATTGCGCTTTACTTTGCGGATGCGCAGTAACTTGCGCGCAGACACCAAATACATCGCTCAGCATGCTCTCTGTTATGACCTGCTCCGGTGTGCCAGAAGCCACTATTTCGCCGTGATCTATAACTAATAGTTCATCACACAAGCTGGCCGCCAAATTTAAATCATGAAACGACGCCAACACGGTTACCCCGAGTGATTTAGCTAATTCCATTAATTGAATTTGATATTTTACATCAAGGTGGCTGGTAGGCTCATCCATGATCAAAAGCTGCGGCCTTTGCACTATGGCACGAGCAATTAAAGCTCGCTGTTTTTCACCACCAGAGAGCGAATCAAATGTTTGGTTAGTGTGCTCAGTTAATCCTACTTGTTTTATCGCTTGGTGAATTAGCTGCTTATCACTTTGTGTAGTACCACTAAAAAGGCGTTTATGCGGGGTTAACCCTAGACTCACTACATCATACAAAGATAGGTTAAATTGTGAGGGGGTTTCTTGTAAAACCACGGCAACTTGCTTTGCAAAATTATCCGCACTTAATTGCCAAATATCATGCGAGCCAAGGAGCACTTGACCAGTGGTTGGTTTGTTAAACCGATACAGACAGCGCAATAAACTCGACTTACCCGCACCATTAGGCCCAAGTAATCCTATAAATTTACCTTGTTCAATGCTGATATTTATATTTTTTAAAATGGGTATATTAGCAACAGCCCAAGATAGTTTATTGACTGTAAGAAGTGGTATTGGTGTCTGCAATGTTAATCTCTGCTAGCACGCGCAAAACCCAATACAATAGACACACGCAAAATGCATGTGAAAAAAGTGAGTTTACCCGCTCAATGAATAAAATAAGTTATACGTATTTAGTATCTGACTTATCACGGTTGTGACTTACAGTTGCGGGAACAGTTGAGGACTTACACCTCATTCCTAAATACCCCCCTATTATGGGCGGGTGAGTTTATATTTCAATTAATATCTTTCTAGATGGCTAAAATCATACTAAAAAACAATTTTAGGCCAAGCTTCACCTTGTTCATCAATGAAAACATCAACACAAATAAGACCAGCATAAGGGATTGAAAACACATTTTGGCTAATAAGAGATTCACGCGGGAGCTGACAAACAAATGCTAATATTTGTTTCATAACGCCAGCGTGGGTTATTACCAAATGTGCACCTGCATTTTGTGTCGTTATTGTCGCTAACAATTGCTGCCACCACGTTTCAACTCGGTTATAAAACACGCTCATTGGCTCGCCATTAGGTGGGGTAACTTGCCAAGGATTTTGCCAAAAGTCTCCAATTGTCGGTGAGCTGGCTTGCTGCCAAAGTGCTTCATAGCTTTGCCCATCCCAATCACCAAAATCATACTCTGCAATTGTAATGTCTATATTGAGTGGGAGTTGGCGAGTATTTGCTAACTGTTGAGCAAATAGTTTACAACGCTTCAAGGGAGAGCTTGTTACAGTGGTGATATCGCAAAGCCCAACAACTGCATCTTCTAACTGCTGAACACCCTTTTTGCTCAACTCAAAGTCGCTACGCCCCGCTAATACATTTTGCTGCTCAAGCTCGCCGTGACGTAAAAAATATACTTTAGCTGAAAAAGGCTGCATGGATTATCACTTTAAAAAGGACAAAAAAAGCGCCTGTTTTAAAAAGGCGCTTTTTATAAAATAATTCTGAGCTTATAAAATTTGGTTTTCTTTCCAAACTTGCTCTTTTGCCATGCGCTTTTTACGCTTATCACATGGGTCATCACAATCGCAGGCTTTATCAATACCTACTGAGCCTAGACCACCACAGCTACTAGCCATAGATTTTTTCTGCATTATCATGCCAATTGCCATTGCTGCGACAATTAATATAAGTAAACCAAAAGTAAGAAGAAAAAGTGACATTGCTTAGCCCCTGTTGTTCAGCAATAAAATAACGCTCAATCAATATTGAGCTGTGTGTATTATAAACCGCTTTGCGCTTGGCTACAAATAGGGTTTAAAAGCAGGGCTCGAATAAGTCACTAAACCATCCTTCGATTTAGCAATAAGATAGACCGCTAAATCATTTTTTTCTGCATACGCTTGGGCTTTATCCATGCCCATAATAGTCAATGCAGTAGCAAGCCCATCAGCTGTCATCGCTGAGGGGTGCAATACAGTAACCGATACCAAATCATGTCGGGTTGGCATACCTGTGACAGGGTCAATTAAGTGGCTGTAAGTCACACCATCCATTTCATAAAAAATGCGATAATCACCCGATGTAGCCATACCATTATTACCTGGCGCTAAAATACGGTGTACCTTTCGCGTACCCGGCTCGGCGTCAGGTTGCTCAATAGCGATACGCCACTCTTTAGCATTCGGCTTTTTACCAGAAATACGCAGCTCACCACCTATTTCAACCATGTAATCAGTTATGCCGTGGCTTTCAAGTAGCTCTGCTACTTTATCAATACCATATCCTTTTGCTGTCGCAGAAAACGAGAGCTCTAAGCCGTCAATCGTTTTTGCTAACCCCTGCTCAGTCAGTTTTAATTTATCAACACCTATTTTAGCTATCATGTTAGCTAATTCTTCGTCCGTTGGGCGTTTAGTTGGCTTTTTATCAGGACCAAATCCCCATAAATCAATTAATGGCCCCATGGTGACATCTAATGTTTTTGTCGACTCACCTAAACGAATAGACTCTGCGACAACCGCTCTAAAATCAGCGCTAATCGGCATGACTTGGCCTGCAGGTATGCGATTAAAGTTATTTATCTCTGAATCTTTAATATAGGTCGACATGGATTGATTCACGCCTTTTAGCAATTTTTCGACCTCTGGGAGTAAATTAAGCGAGTCCAACTTTTCTTGTTTTGCATATGCTTTGATGTGATAAGTCGTCCCCATGGTTCTGCCCTCAAGGTAGAGCTCTTTAGGCTCATCACTTTGACCACAACCTGATATGAATAGAGTGAGAAAAATAAACAAAAAGGCAACGAGTGCCTGCGGGTGAAATACTTTATTCATGGCAGCCTACTTAAAATTTGAAATAAAAAAAGCCTCGTAACAAACATTGTTACGAGGCTTATATTCTAACCAAAACTAACGTGTTTTGGTATCAGTGTTAGCCACCGAAATCATCTAGTAAGATATTTTCGTCTTCAACACCTAAGTCTTTCAACATAGTGATAACCGCAGCGTTCATCATTGGAGGACCACACATGTAGAACTCACAATCTTCTGGCGCTTCGTGATCTTTAAGATAGTTCTCAAATAACACGTTATGGATAAAGCCTGTATAGCCTTCCCAGTTATCTTCAGGTTGTGGATCTGAAAGTGCAGTGTGCCATACGAAGTTATCGTTTTCAGACGCTAAGCCGTCAAAGTCTTCTACGTAGAACATCTCACGCTTAGAACGTGCACCATACCAGAAACTCATCTTACGCTTGGAGTTTAAACGCTTAAGTTGGTCAAAGATATGTGAACGCATTGGCGCCATACCAGCACCACCACCAACAAATACCATTTCAGCGTCAGTTTCTTTCGCGAAGAACTCACCGAATGGACCTGAGATAGTTACTTTATCACCTTCTTTAAGTGACCAAATGTACGATGACATTTTACCACAAGGTAAGCTTAAATCTCTTGGCGGCGGCGTAGCAATACGCACGTTAAGCATGATGATGCCTTCTTCTTCTGGATAGTTAGCCATTGAGTAAGCACGAATAGTTTCTTCGTCTACTTTTGACTCCAGCTTGAAGAAACCAAAATGGTTCCAGTCGCCACGATACTCTTCTGGTACATCGAAATCAGCGTATTTAACGTGATGCGCAGGGGCTTCAATTTGAATGTAACCACCAGCACGGAACGGTACTGATTCACCATCAGGTATTTGCAGTTTAAGCTCTTTAATGAATGTTGCTTTGTTATCGTTAGAGATAACTTCACAATCCCATTTTTTAACACCGAAAATTGACTCTTCAAGTTCAATTTCCATGTCATTTTTAACATTTACCTGACACGCTAAACGACAGCCTTCACGGGCTTCACCTTTAGAGATATGGTCAAGTTCAGTTGGTAAGATATCACCACCACCTGAATGAATGTGAACACGACACTGACCACAAGAGCCACCGCCACCACATGCAGACGATACGAAAATACCTGAATCAGATAGTGCACCTAATAGTTTACTACCTGCTGATGTTTTAATGGCTTTATCTGGATCGCCATTTACGCCGATGATGATGTCACCGCTTGCAACTAACTTAGATTTAGCACCAATGATAACTAAAACTAGTAGTACAACGATAGCGATGAAAACACCAACGCCTAAGAAAATCTCATTACTCATGATTTATCCTCGCTACCTTTTAAAGTGAAATACCAGAGAATGACATAAAGCCAAGACCCATTAGACCAACAGTGATGAAGGTAATACCTAAACCACGTAAGCCGTCTGGCACGTCTGAATATTTCATTTTCTCACGAATACCAGCAAGTAAAGTAATTGCTAGCGCCCAACCAACACCAGAACCGATACCATACACCACTGATTCAGTGAAGTTATAGTTACGTTCTACCATGAAAGATACCGCACCAAAGATCGCACAGTTAACTGTGATCAACGGCAAGAAAATACCTAACGCGTTATAAAGTGCAGGGAAGAACTTATCTAATGCCATTTCAAGAATTTGTACCAATGCTGCAATAACACCGATAAACGTCAAGAAACGTAAGAAGCTAAGATCCGCTTCTGGGTAACCAAGCCACTCTAGTGCACCGGGTGCAAGAACCGCATGATAAACCAAATTATTAACTGGTACTGAAATACCCAATACCACAATAACTGCCACACCTAGACCGATAGACGTTGTTACTTTCTTTGATACAGCAAGGAAAGTACACATACCTAGGAAGAAGGCCAAAGCTAAGTTTTCAATGAAAACCGCTTTTACGAATAAACTAATATAATGTTCCATTGTCTGCCCCTTATCCTTTCGCTTCTACTTGGTCTTTCTTATAAGTACGAAGTACCCAAATGAATAAACCAATGATGAAGAATGCGCTAGGTGGTAAAATCAATAGACCCATAGGTTGATACCAACCGCCATCCTGCACAAGCGGAATGATGTCAGCGCCAAACAGTGTACCTTTACCAAATAGCTCACGAATAAAGCCAACTGTTAGTAACACGACTGAGTAACCAAGACCATTACCGATGCCATCAAGGAATGACATAACTGGTGGTGATTTCATCGCGTATGCTTCTGCACGACCCATTACGATACAGTTAGTAATGATTAGGCCAACAAATACAGACAACTCTTTTGCCGTAGCGTAAGAGAATGCTTGTAATACTTGGTCAACAACAATTACTAACGATGCAATAATAGTCATTTGCACAATAATACGAACAGATGATGGGATCTGGTTACGAATCAGTGAGATGAATAAGCTTGAAAACGCTGTAACCAAAGTCAATGCGATTGACATGATAAGTGCATTTTTTAAGCTAGATGTCACTGCAAGTGCAGAACAAACACCAAGTACTTGTAGTGCTATTGGGTTGTTTGCGAATACCGGTCCAAATAGAACCGACTTCATTTCTTTAGTATCAGCCATTATTTCAACGCTCCTTCACGTACTTTCGCAAGGAAAGGACCAAAGCCGTTTTCGCCAGTCCAAAAATCAACTGCGTGATCAACACCGTTAGACGTTAAAGTTGCACCTGATAAGCCATCAACTTGATGCTCATTTTTAGCGCCACTTTTAACAACATTGATTGGTAACTCTTTACCGCTCCACATTGCTGTCCATTGTGGGTTTTGAATTTCGCCACCCAAGCCTGGTGTTTCGTTATGCTTGTAAAAGTTAATATCTTTAACCGTTTCGCCATCGCTTTCAAGCGCTAAGAAACCATACATTACACCCCAAAGACCATAGCCTTGGATTGGTAAAATGATAGCATCTGTAGAGCCATCTGCTTTTTTAGAGATGTAAACTGGTGACTCAGTAGTCATACGCTGAATACCTGCGATATCTTTGATACCGTTAGCTTTCAAAGCAATACTGATTTTTTGGTCGAATTTACTTTTCTCAAAATCAAAACTATTTGGGTCTGTAGCAACAAACTCACCCGTGTTCATATCGACTACACGCGCTTCGATTTTAGCGTTAAACGTATCAGAGATATTTTCAACTGCGTCGATACCTGCTGCAGCCAAGATATTTTTTTGAATATCTTGCGTTTTGTTAGCTTGCTGTAAAGGGCGAAGCTGAACTGAAGCAAACGATACGATGATTGCACACACTAAACATAGTGCAACAACAACGGTTAGCGTTTTGCCGATTGATTCGTTATTACTAGACATTACGTGCCAACCTCCGCTTGATATTAGCTTGCACTACAAAGTGATCGAATAATGGAGCAAACAAGTTAGCAAACAAGATTGCTAGCATCATGCCTTCAGGGAAAGCTGGGTTTACTACACGAATCATTACTACCATCACACCAATAAGTGCACCATACGCGAATTTTGCTTTGTCTGTAAATGCCGCAGACACAGGGTCTGTCGCCATGAAGAACATACCAAAGGCAAAACCACCCAACACTAAGTGCCAATGCCAAGGCATTGCAAATACAGGGTTTGTGTTTGAACCAATTGCATTTAATAAGAATGCAGTTGCAACCATACCTAGGAATACACCTAGCACGATGCGCCATGAAGCAATTCGAACGTAAATTAAGAACAAGCCACCGATCATCACTGCAAGGGTAGATGTTTCACCTACTGAACCTTGAATGAAGCCGTAAAAAGCATTCCACCAAAGAGCCATGTTGCTGTAATCAAGAGAACCAACAAACGCTTGACCTAGCATAGTTGCACCAGAGAACGAATCTACTGCTGTCCATACTGTGTCACCTGAAATTTGTGCAGGATATGCGAAGAATAAAAACGCACGACCAGCAAGCGCAGGGTTCAGGAAGTTACGGCCAGTACCACCAAAGATTTCTTTAGCGATTACAACACCGAACGTGATACCCAGCGCAACTTGCCACAATGGGATAGTTGCAGGAAGAATAAGTGCAAACAATACAGAGGTTACGAAGAAACCTTCGTTTACTTCGTGCTTACGCACTGAAGCGAACAACACTTCCCAGAAACCACCCACGGCGAATGTCACTGCGTATATAGGCAAGAAGAAACATGCCCCGTAGAACATTTTAGCGCCCCAGCCTGAGTTAGCGGTTAATTCACCACCAAATAACTGAAACAAACCAACTTGCCAAGAATTTGCTAGTTCAAAACCTTGTGCCAATGCACCGGCGGCCTGATGACCTATATTGAACATACCAAAAAACATCGCTGGGAATGTTGCCATCCACACTAAAATCATCATGCGTTTTAGGTCGATGTTATCGCGTACGTGTGTCGCGCCTTTATTTACGTAACCAGGGGTGTAAAAAATAGTTGCTGCTGCTTCATACAGGGCATACCACTTTTCATGTTTACCACCGGCTTCAAAATGCGGCTCGATATCTTCAAGAAATTTCTTTAAACCCATCTCTCTAGCCCTCTTTCTCGATTGTAGTCAAGCAATCGCGTAGGATTGAACCATACTCGTATTTACCTGGACAAACGAAGGTACATAACGCTAAATCTTCTTCATCAAGCTCAAGTGCACCTAATGTGATTGCACCGTCTAAATCACGAGAAATTAGATCACGTAATAAAGGCGTTGGAAGAATATCTAACGGCATAACACGCTCATAGTTACCCATTGGCACCATGGCACGCTTTGAACCACCTGTAGACGTAGTCATTTTAAATAAACGACTTGGTGTAAGGTGAGACAAGAAAGTGCGTGTTACAGAGAATTTATCACTACCTGGGCGAATCCAACCAAACAGTTCTTTTTCGCGACCTTCAAGTAAAACAGATACTTGAACATGGTAACGACCTAAAAACGCTTGAGGACCGGCAGAAGTAGAACCAGATAGAACAGAACCAGAGATAACACGGTTATCGCCGTCTTCTAATTCACCCGCTACTAAATCGTCCAACGAAGCACCTAGTTGAGTTTTCACTAAACGAGGGTTCTTAACGCGAGGACCCGCTAGAGAAATAACACGGTCTGTGCTGATTTCACCAGTAAGGAATAGGTGACCATACGCAATAACGTCTTGGTAACCAATATGCCAAACTTGTTTGCTAGCAGAAACAGCGTCTAAGTGATGGATATGTGTGCCAACAAGGCCAGCCGGATGTACGCCACCAAACTCATGTACTTCTACTTGAGGAATTGATGAACTAGGTACTTGGCTGCCTGCTTGTTTACAAACAAATACTTTACCATCAGTCAAACGAGATACCACAGCAAGACCCGCTTCAAATGCTTGCGCATTTTCGGCAATAATAACCGCAGGATCTGCAGCTAATGGGTTTGTGTCGATAGCCGTCACAAAAATAGAACTAGGATTTGCATCCACAGCCGCTACTTTGCTGAATGGGCGCACACGAAGTGCCGTCCACTGACCTGACTGGATAAGTACTTCTTTGGCTTTTTCACGGTCGATGCTCGAAAGCTCATCTGCCTTGAAAGAGTCAAAGGTGATTTGCTCACTGCCGTTTATTTCAATAACAACAGATTGCAGCACACGTTTTGCACCACGATTAATTTCTTTTACTGTACCAGCAGCTGGGGCAGTAAATAATACGCCTGGGTTCTTTTTATCTTCAAAAAGTACCTGGCCTTTTTTGACTTGGTCATCCACACGAACATGCATGGTTGGACGCATACCAATAAACTCTTCACCTAGCACAGCTACACGTTTGACGGCAGAGCCATCATGAATAACTTGCTGAGGTGCGCCCTCTATGGGTAAGTCCAGACCTTTTTTTATGTTGATCATACGCACTTGCACTACATTAACGGAAAGAAACTGAAAAATCGTACCAACCACGTCGCCATTTTGATTACCGAGCAAATTCAAGGTATCAAAGAACTGCCTGTTTAGGATACAAAACAAGCAACGCAGTAAAACTCCTCACATATATTGCCCGAATTTTAACATCAATCAGGGGCACTATGCGAGTGGAAATATGAAATTTATACGACAGGAGCAGTAATTTAGCTCAATAGTCACATTTGAATAAAATTCAATATAGACCAAAGTGCAATTGCTCGCGAGTAAGGATAAGAATTAAACAGTAAATAGCTGTAAATAAACCTAACAATAAAATACAGGCATTAAAAAAGTCGCCGCAGCGACTTTTTTAATGAACAAACAAAATTAGTCAATCATGTTCGTAATGTTTGCTATAGACTCTACATCTTGGTCGTAATCAACGCTGTCGATACCAAATCCAAATAAGCGTAAGAACTCATTATGGTAACCAACATAATCTGTTAGTTCATCGATTGTTTCTGTGGTTACGCTGTCCCATACGGCTTGAATACGTGCTTGAACATCATCTTCCAACTCTTTGTAGTTTTGGAATAAATGTCCGCCATCATCAAAGCGTGGTGAATCACCATAGAGATTTTCGGTAAATAAAGCATGGATCTGCTCAATCGTACCTTCATAGGTACCATCTGCTTTCATCACTTTAAATAGTGCTGAAATGTAAAGAGGCATAATCGGAATTGCAGAACTTGCTTGAGTAACAACCGCGTTAAGTGAAGATACATACGCTTCACCGTTTAATGCTTTGGTAGACTCTTTAATAGCCACAGTGGCACGGTCTAAGTCTTCTTTTGCTTTACCAATTGTTGCATGACCGTAAATTGGCCATGTTAGTTCTTTACCGATGTAAGTATAAGCACTGGTCTTAAAGTTATCAGCAAGTACGTCAGCTTCTTTAAGCGCATCAATCCACATTTCCCAATCTTCACCGCCCATTACTTTAATGGTGTTGTCGATATCGTCTTGGCTTGCTGCTTCTACTGTTATTTCATCAATTTCACGCTTTGACGTATTAAGGTTTTTAGTCGTAACTGAATCGCCAATTGGCTTAAGTGTAGAAGAGTACGTTTCACCTGTATTTGGATCTGTACGACGAGGAGATGCCAAGCTGTAGATAACTAAATCGACTTTACCTAAGTCAGCTTTAATTGTATCAATCGCTTTTTGTTTGATTTCGTTTGAGAACGCATCACCATTAATATTTTTAGACCATAAACCTGCTTCATCTGCTGCATTTTGAAATGCTGCCGTGTTATACCAACCTGCTGAACCTGTTTTACGCTCAGTGCCTTCTTTTTCAAAGAAAATACCTAGAGTTTTAGCACCGCCGCCAAACGCAGCTGTAATGCGTGAGGCAAGGCCATAGCCTGTAGACGCACCTATAACTAATACATTTTTAGGTGCATTTTTTAATGCTCCTTGTTGTTTTACATAGTTAATTTGTTCTTGTACATGCTCTGCACAGCCTACTGGGTGGGCGTTTGTACAGATAAATCCGCGAATTTTAGGCTTAATGACCATTGATCATCCTATATCTATCTCAATAAAAATTAGCGCTAGTTTAAAGGCTAATTGTAAAAACACAGGTCTGATCAGTAACGTTAACTGTCAAACCTGACCATTAATCTAATTTAGAGCCACCTAAACAACTTGGCGAGTCAGCAATCTGACCACTTTGCTCACTGAACTCTTCGGGTGTAAATGTGTGAATTGCTAATGCATGAATATGATTTGCTAATTCATCTTTTAATACTTCATTTATTTGACGGTGACGTTGCAACAAACGCTTGCCGCTAAACTCTTCACTAACAACAACCACTTTAAAGTGTGAATCTTCACCACGGCTGTGCATATGGCTTTCATTGACTACATTGAGGTGTTTACAAGCTATTGCATCTGCGATTTTGCTTTGTATTTGTTCTTGCATTGACATAAAGGACCAACCCATAACTAACTAATTTATCAACTATATCAAGTTGCAAAGTGTCTTGGCTAACAAAATTATAGCTAGCGAGTTTGTTTTATGTATCTGAAGGTTAAACTCATACGTGGATGGTGCAGTGTCGTTCTTTTAGTAATTGCATGTTGGTAGTCGCGCTGACTGTTACCATACATAACTAAACAGCTACCACTGTGTAATTTTATTTCACTTACTTTATTACTCGCTTTATTTTTTATTTTTAACGCACGCTCTGCGCCAAGAGAAATACATACTATGGTGGGTTGTGCGCCAAGTTCAATTTCATCATCACTGTGCCACCCCATCGTGTCGTTGCCATCACGATAGTAATTAATCAATAAAGAGTTAAAAGGCTGCTGTAAATGACGCTCTAACCTTTTTCGCATGGCTAATAACACATCTGGCCAGGGCTCTACCGTTAATTTGCTCTGCGAATATCCATATTCAATATTACTATCACTAATAAAGCATTGCAGCCTTGGAATAGGCCCCGTCTTTCCATAAACCGTCGTTACTGGCTGTTGCCATGGTAGGTTTTGCTGTAAATAATAAAATAAATCGAGACTTTTTTGCCCACTGAGGGCACTTCTTTGATAAGAAAAGCCATTTGGTAGCTGTTGGGGGTTGGCGTTTTGCCGTTGCATGTTAGAATTTACCTATCATTTGATTCTGATCACTTAACTATTATGACAACGCAAGCACAGCTCGGCGAAACAACCTTTACTCTAGAACGTTTTCCATTAGATCAAAAAAACCGTAGCCTTCAAGCTTGGGATTCAGCTGACGAATACCTTATTGACTATGTTACTGAACATTATCCTAGTTGTCGCTCTTTACTCATTTTTAATGATAGCTTTGGTGCTTTATCATGTTACTTTTCTAAACAAGGGTTAACAGCTTGTTCAGTTAATGACTCTTACATTAGTCATCAAGCTGCTGCATACAATTTAGCTGAAAACAAAGTCTCGACTCATTCATTTAGTCAGCTCGATAGCTTATCAGCATTGCCTGATGACATTGATTTAGTTATTTTAAAAGTACCGCGCACGCTTGGTTTTCTGCAATACCAACTTTCAGAGTTAAGTGAAGTACTTAAGCCAGGAACGCCTGTCATCGCAGCGGGTAAAACCAAAGATATTCATAATTCGACGATTAAAGCCTTTGAGCAGTATATTGGCGAAACGAAAACCAGCTTAGCGGTAAAAAAATCACGTTTGATAATTAGCCAAGCTCAGGGTGGATACAAAGCCGCAGATTTTCCCGTTAATTGGCCACTTGAAGGCACTGACTATACAATTAGTAATCATGCAAATGTGTTTTCTCGAGACTCGTTAGATATTGGTGCACGGTTCTTTTTTAACTATTTACCTCAAACTACTAAAACAAAAAAAATTATTGATCTAGGCTGTGGTAATGGTGTGGTTGGTTTAATGACATTATCGCGTTGCCCCAATGCTGAAATGACATTTGTTGACGAGTCATACATGGCGGTTGAGTCAGCACGACTAAATATTGAGCTCAATATGGAAGATAAATTTGAGCAGTGTTCATTTATCGAAAATGATTGTTTAACTGGTTTTGAGCGTGAAAGTGTTGATGTAGTTTTATGTAATCCGCCTTTTCACCAAGCACAAGCCGTCACAGACCATATTGCATGGCAGATGTTTAAACAAGCTAAAGACACCTTAAAAAATGGTGGTGAACTACGTATTATTGGAAACCGTCATTTAGACTATCATGACAAACTAAAGCGCATGTTTGGCAATTGTCGGTTACTTGGATCAAATAAAAAGTTTGTTGTTTTAAGTGCAACTAAAAATAATGGGATGCTATAACGATGAAAAACTACCTATTACCTTGCTGTATTTTATTAGCCCTTGGCGGATGTAGTAGCCAACCTAATCAAATGATTCTTAATCCTTCATACCAAGGTGGAAAAATAAGCTCAATTAGCCAAAGCTTGAACACAAGTGTAATCGACTTAAGGGGCGACAGCGCCACACTTAAATTAATAAACGACGATAAAACACAGACAATTGCGAGCCAAGGCTTAACAGAATCAATTAAAAGTGTGATCGATAGTGCGTTGAGTCGCAACGGCGCCAGCATATCTAATCTAGCAACGACTAGATTTGAGGTTGATATCCATACACTTCAGGCCATAGTTACTGAAAAAATGCTAACTCACACCAGTGATGCAAAAATCGAGTTGGGTCTGCGCGTCATTAAAAGTACCAGCAACTTTAGTAAAACGTACCGTGGCAATGCCAGTCTAGAAGCGCCACTTAATCACGATAGAGCAAAAATTGAAGGTCAACTCAATAAGTTGACTGAGCAGTTAATAACACGCATGGTATCAGACTCAGAATTGTTAGCATTTTTAGAAGGTTAAATATGAAACGTATTTTTTTATTTTTTGCATTATTATTTATTAGCCAAAACATAACCGCTGCAACTGAAGGGCGCTTTGTACAAAAAAACAATATGTTCCCACGAGTGGAAATCAGTACAACAATGGGTAAAATCATCGTTGAAATGGATCGCTCTAAAGCCCCTATTACCGTCAATAACTTTTTAACGTATGTAATGGATGGCAGCTACAATGGTACCGTATTCCACCGTGTTGAACGCGATATGGAAAACGAGCGAGATTTTGTAATACAAGGCGGAGGTTACGACAAAGAATACGATGGCGTTTACGAAGGCGATCCTATATTTAATGAAAGTGGCAATGGCTCAAAAAATGATATGTATAGTATCGCTATGGCGTATCAAGACCGTCAACCACACTCTGGTACTCGCCAGTTCTTTTTTAATATGGATGACAATGACCACCTTAACCCAGGCCGTGAATGGGGCTTTGCGGTATTTGGTATGGTAATGGACGGATATGAAACCTTAGATAAAATAATGCAGGTAGAAACTGGGTTTAACGAAAAGATTGGGTACGATTTTGTGCCTAAAACCCCGGTTGTGATTTTAAATATGGCTGTATTAGAGCCGACTCCTTTATAATATTTATGGGGCTTTAAAATAAAGCCCCTTGTATCCCTCTTTGCCAATGAAGGCGCTATGAAAAACAACTTATCAATTACTGAATATTTTTCTTACTTTAAAGACAAACGGTTAATTAACGTTTTCATATTTGGTATGAGTAGTGGTTTTCCATGGGTATTGATTGGCTCAGTTATGTCTGCGTGGCTAAAAGACGAAGGTTTGAGCCGCAGTATGATTGGCCTATTTGGCATTGTATTTGGTGCTTACAGCATCAACTTTTTATGGTCTCCTTTAGTTGATCGCATCAAACTGCCCTTGTTGTATAAATGGCTTGGCCAGCGTCGCAGCTGGATACTTTTTTGCCAAAGCTTTATCTTATTGGGTGTGCTTTTACTAGCCGGTTTAGATATAACAGCACATTTAGCTATCGCAGCTGCACTATGCTTATTAATTGCTATCGCATCAGCCACGCAAGATATTGCCATCGATGCGTTTAGGATAGATACCCTCGAGGAGAACGAAAGCCATAAAGCCACAGCTGCTGCTGCAATGGCGACTTCAGGTTGGTGGAGCGGTTATGCATTACTGGGCGCTATTCCTTTTTATATGGCGGATATTCCCAGCGTTGGTTGGCCACAAGTTTATTACTTTCTAGCGGGTTTGATGCTACTACTAATGAGCTGTGTTTTTTGGGCAAAAGAGCCGGTCTCAAATCGTGAAGCGGTCCACGAAGAGTTAGAGCGTATCTATCAAGCAAAGCTTGCTAGCAATGCCACTGACTCACAATCAGCAAAAGTCGTTGCTTGGCTAGCTGTAACTGTTTTAGATCCATTTAAGACATTCTTCGCGCGAAACGGTGTAAAAACAGCTTTAGCGCTGCTCGCCTTTATATTTCTATTTAAAATTGGTGAGGCCTTTTTGGCACGCATGTCGATTGTGTTTTATAAAGAGGTCGGCTTCTCAAATACTCAAATTGCCAATTACTCAAAACTAGGTACAGGGCTAATCACCATAATATTCGCATTTTTAGGGAGTATATTTAATCACAAGTACGGCATTGTTAAAGGTTTGTTTATTAGTGGTGTAGCAATGGCTGCATCCAACTTAATGTTCTCATGGATAGCTCTTGCAGGTCCCGAGGAGTATTTGTATGCGATGGCAATCGTAGTCGATGGTTTTACACAAGCATGGTCTTTAGTCGCTATGGTTGCGTTTATTTCTATGTTGTGTGATCGTGCGTTTAGCGCTACACATTATGCATTATTAGCCTCATTAGGTAATTTAGGAAGAACACTACTTTCAAGTTACAGTGGAGTGGTGATAGATGACTGGCTAGGTGGGAACTGGTCGTTATTCTTTATTCTAACTGCGTTAATGGTACTACCATCCTTGATATTTTTATATGTAATTAGGCATAAGCTTTATGAGCTTGAAAATAACTATCACAATAATAGTAAAGTGTGAAAGCGCTTCCTTGCACTAGCAAAAAAAAATGATTAACGGATTAATCTTCTTTTAATAAGCCTAGACCTTCATACGGGTCTACTTCTAATGCATCGCAATAGCGTAAAAACTCAATCACATCTAAACGACGTTCTTGATTTTCAATTTTACCAATAAAAGAGTGCGGCGTACCTAATACTTGTGCAAGGCTACGCATTGTATGGCCTTTCTCATGGCGTTTTACTTTAAGCCACTTGGTCAATTTTGAGTTTTCTTCAGAAGAAACTGTTTTACCCATCATAAAAAACATCTCCTACTAGATGATTTAGAGTTAAATTAAAATAAGAATGAAATTTTGCCCGTCTCACTCTTGGATACATTATATACTATATAAAAGCATGTGAAATAAAAAACTTTAAGCTCACCTAAAAGGTAAACTAAAAGTTAAAGAATGAAAATAGCTATTGTTAATAGAACAACAAATAAAATATTAAATTATTTGAATAACACTAATGTATCAAATAATTTATTTTTTTAAACTCACTTTGCGATGAATTTTTTTTAAATTTAAAATCAATAAGTTAAAATTGAAAAAGAACACGTTTCAACCAATTGAGGGAATTATGTTTAGATTACTCTTTTTATTACCGGTCGTACTTTGCATTATTTGGTACTTTTTTCTTAAACAAAATGGTGTCCCTATTAAACAAGGTAAAAAAGGCTTTATATACATTTTAGCGTTTTCAGCGCTTGTCTTAGGCTTTTTTATTCTAATGATTCAAGTCACACAGAATTAAGGCTGGGTATTTTTAATACTTAAAGGTGTTTTTTTGTACAACACAATACGCGAGCACCGAGCTTAGAGTCTCTGAGGTTCACTATAAAAAATGAGCATTTCGTTTGGGTTTGTGTCCTTTAGGCTCTAACACTACTAATTTAAATTTTTATAGATTTGGTGTAATGCTGAATATATGAACAATTGTTTAGGACTTATTTTAATTCGTCTTCTATTTGTATTAATCGCTTTAGATAAATACATCGTTTAAATTATGAATAACACTATATTGTTATCCACAACAATTTACAGCTCAACAATACCCAATGAACATATATTTACGCAAAACAACACTAACTAAAATTGTGTGCTATTTAGTAGCCAAAAGAGTGTGATAGAACTTAAAAATCACGGAAGAATTGCTAACCAAAAGGAAGGAATTAAAAGTGAGAGTAGATTACAGGCAGAAAAGTTAATAAAAAAGTCTAAAATTAAAAAGCCGCTGCTTAGCGGCTTAATTTATTTGAAGTTATACGCTAAAACTAGCGCCACAACCACAGGTAGTCGTTGCATTTGGATTAGAAACAAAAAATCTTGCCCCTTCTAACCCTTCTGTATAATCAACTTCACCGTCAACTAAATACTGAATACTCATTGGATCAACAACTAAGGTAACCCCGTTCTTCACTATTTCTAAGTCGCCTGGGTTCGCTTTCTCGTCAAAAGTAAAGCCATATTGGAAACCAGAACAACCACCGCCTGTCACATAAACACGCAGTTTAAGTTCCGGATTCTCTTCTTCATCAATTAATTGCTTAACGCGGATTGCCGCAGCGTCACTAAATTTAATCGGTAATTCTTCTGACATACCCAACCCCTCAATTCCTGTATTAGGGTGATTATCTAATACCCGAGTGTTTTAATCAAGTATCCACCCACCTTTACTAATTTGATTAGTTATAAAGTGATACTCAACAAAAAGGAAAAAATAATAACCATTTGTTATAGGTACCCTATACTAAGCATATTCAATACAAACTCTCGTTTTAAATGCAACTATCAAAACCCACTTTATTATTGTTTTTATTAATGTTACTTCCTACCTTTTATGTCAGTGGTGAGCAGCAAACCTGGACTATTACCTCACTGGAATGGCCCCCCTATGCGAGCAAAAACATGCCCAATGGCGGTGATGCAATTGCTCAGCTAAGATCGTTATTAAAGAAAAACAATATCACGCTCAAAGTTGAATATCATCCGTGGCTAGAAGCACAAAGATTAGCTAGAAACGCCAACTACGTTGGTTACTTTCCTGCTTGGCCCAGTGAAGTAACTGAAGGGTTTGTTTCATCTAAAAAAATAGCCACATCTGAACTTTCTGTTGTTGCAGCTAATTATCACCAACATCAAAGTGATCTTGATACTGTCTTTTCAAATAGCCAAATTATTACCGTAGATAACTATAAGTATCCTAAAACCGCTTTTGAATTAATTACTAGCTATGCAAATAATGTTATCAGCGTTGATAGTGATTTAGCATTACTCAAAAGGCTCAATGAGAATAATTCTGAGCTTGCTATTGTTGAGCCAAATGTGATTCGCTTTTTGGCTCAACGTTTTCAACTAAAACTGCCAAAAACAATCACACAATTTAGTAATGTGACGCTGGTACTTGCTTTGCGAAATACGCCAGACAACTTGAGTCGAATTGATCAATTAAATACATTTCTACAAACCTCTTATGATGAACATACTCATTATCGAAGACCTAAAAAATTACTTTTAACACAAGTGGATGTCCCTACAGCACAACCATTTACAGAGTTTATGCAGTCTATTTATAAAGACTTAGGTATCAAAACAGTGATTCAAACAACACCGACTAAACGTGGGTTATTACTAGTTGATGCCGGTATAGTTGACGGCGATGTTGTTCGAGCAAACCAAAATATGCAAAATTACGATAATATTGCGTTAATCGAACCTAGCCTTGGCACTATCAGCCTCGCTTTATTGTGTAAAAAAAACCTACCCTGCAATAGCAATGTACTAAGCTCTCACGGCAATAAAATTATAAGTACTCAAGACAATCGAGTTTTGTTATCTGAATTCACAATAAATGCCCAACTAATTGAACTCGAAAGCATAGAAGGCTCACTTAATATGCTGAAAAAAAACAGAGCCGATTATATTATTTACCCCGCAACCGAACACATGCAGTTGCAGCTTAAAAAAGAATTTAATTTTTTTAAGCTCAGAGACATTAAAGTTAATACAATATTGAATAAAATCCACGCCCCTCTGATCCCTGAGCTATCAAAGGCAATTTCAGAAAAACTAAATGAAACAGGCCCAATATCTTCTCATCATTAGGTTCTATTTATCTACCAAGACTCATTTTTCAACCATGCGTTAAGTTCTTAAGCAAAGCTTACCCGACTAATATAGCTGCTTCTTATAAATTAGCGATAACGCAGCATAAATGCCAAAGAGCTTAGCATGGGTTAAACAAGTTCAATCATCAAAGGTCAGAAAAACCTACTCCGATGTGAAATATATTTTAAAAATGCCAACGACTTAACAGGTTTGATTTGGTAAACTTGTCACTCAAAATGTGCTGTGAGGAAATATGCATGTGGCTCGAAACGCTGAGGCGTCAACTAGCAAAGCCTAAGACATCTGTTCAACTATGCTTGCTTGGCGTGTGCGCAGGGCTAATTGCCGCAATTTTAATAATATTCTTTCGCCTCACCATCATGTTTTTCCAGAGTTTATTTCTGAGTACGCCTGATGATTTCACCACCCTGCCAACTCTTGAACGTGTGCTGCTTCCAATAGGAGCTGCATTAATAATCGCATCATTTGCAGCACTTACTGGTTTTAAACATTATCGTTTGGGCATCCCTTTTGTTATACACCGAATAAAAAAGCATTACGGTCAAATGCCTTTATATAACACCGTGAACCAATTTGTTGGGGGAGCTTTAGCACTGATCAGTGGTTTTTCTGTTGGCCGAGAAGGTCCTTCTGTTCATTTAGGGGCGACTGGTGCAAGTTTACTCGCTGACAGACTACATTTACCTCATAACTCAATGCGTACACTAAGCGGTTGTGGGGTTGCAGCTGGGATAGCGGCCTCCTTTAACACACCTTTAGCTGCTGTAATTTTTGTTATGGAAGTAGTACTCAGAGAGTACAAAGTACATATCTTTGTCCCAATTATGCTGGCAGCAGTAACTGGTGCTCTGGCTACACAGTTTGTTTTTGGTAATGCATCAGAATTGGCCTTGATCACCATTACTCCCCTTTCTGGTTGGCACTATCCGTTCCTCATCGTTTTTGGTATGGCACTTGGCGCGGTTGCATTTGCTTTTAATCAAAACTTAATGCTGATCATTCGTACCTTTAAACCTTTGAGTATGTTCCCTCGGCTATTACTGGCAGGCCTTATTGCGGGGTTAATTGCTTATTTAGTGCCTCATGCGATGGGCTCCGGTATGAGCGCAATTACGCTAGCAATAGAGTCTCCAGATGATCTGCAGTTTTTAACCACCATCTTAATC
The DNA here is from genome assembly GCF_054960735.1 of Pseudoalteromonas sp. RWi3. NCBI lineage: Bacteria > Pseudomonadati > Pseudomonadota > Gammaproteobacteria > Alteromonadales > Pseudoalteromonadaceae > Pseudoalteromonas > Pseudoalteromonas sp. RWi3. The sequence continues at coordinate 240,986 of NZ_JBHNYL010000003.1, read as the reverse complement.
GCCAAGCTTCTTGCAACTTTATTTGCAATTGGCCTAGGTATTCCTGGCGGGATCATTGGCCCAGTCATTGGGCTTGGGGTTTTAATGGGTACACTTATGGCGTTTTTCGCACAATTTATAAGCCCAGGTGTAGATATTGCCGGCACCTATAGCGTATTAGGAATGGCAGGCTTACTCGCTGCCACATTACATGCACCTCTTGCGGCATTAACCACGGTAATGGAGCTCACATCGAGCCCTGAAATAATTGTGCCTGCCATGTTGGTAATTTCAACTGCCTACGTAACTGCTCTGCAAGTATTTGGTAACAGGTCTATTTTCATGCAGCAGTTAGATTTCCAAGGGCTAGAATATCAAATATCGCCAGCAACAGAAGCCTTACAAAAAGTCGGTGTAATGGATGAAATGGACGAGCAATTTAAGCTGCTTTACAGCGATGATAAAGAACAAATTAAAGCAAGCTTAGATGCCCTTGATAGCCAAACTCCACTGATTGTACACGACGCTGAAAACGGCTATCGATTAGCCGAATATGATTTAAGTTTAATGTCAGATCAAAACATCTCTATCAATTATATAAGTCTTCAGGGGCTTAGCAGCCAAGCAACACTAGCTGATGCGTTTGATCTGTTAAAAGATAAGCGTTCTGGCGCTGTCTACATTTATAATTTGATGGATAACCAACAAATTATGGGGATAATGCGTTGGGATAAAATCCGCCACATTCTAACGATACGAAATACACTATTATAATCAATTAAAGAGATCTCTATGAGTGCCTTACTTGTCTATAAAGCTTTACATGTCTTTTTTATGATAGCCTGGTTTGCGGGCATATTTTACTTGCCTCGTTTATTTGTTTACCACGCAATGACTGAAGAAAAATCCTGCAGCTCAATGCTTAAAATAATGGAACGCCGACTACTGTTTTTTGTGACTCCCTTTGCGTTCTTAACCACTATTTTTGGTGTCCTGATGATTGTAGAATATGGCCGCGAATGGTTTAAATACAGCATGTGGTTACATTACAAATTAGTACTGGTGATAATTTTATATGCATACCATGCCTACTGCTTTAAGTTATTGGCTGACTTTAAACACGATAGAAATAGACGCACTGATCGTTTTTATCGTATTTTCAATGAGCTGCCAGTACTGTTACTACTTGTTATTGTATTTTTAGCGGTAACTAAGCCCAGTTTATAAAAAATTTGTTATAATATCGCGCGATTGCGTGCCCATGATTCATGGTTGATCGCGCCCCATTTCAATGTAATAGGAATAACCCAATGTTAAGTTTCCAAGGTGAAAATATTCTTTCTGTTAATCAGCTCGACAGAGACTGTATTGAACGTATTTTTGCAGTAGCCAAAAAAATGGAACCGTATGCTAAAAAGCAAAAACGTACCAATGTATTAGAAGGCGCCATCTTAGCAAACCTATTCTTTGAACCAAGCACGCGCACTAGAGTGAGCTTTGGTACGGCTTTTAATTTGTTAGGTGGGCTCGTTCGTGAAACCACAGGTATGCAAAGCTCAGCCCTTGCTAAAGGTGAGTCACTTTACGACACTGCTCGTGTGATTTCGGCTTACGCAGATGCAGTAGCTATGCGTCATCCAGATGCAGGCTCTGTCGCTGAGTTTGCAACTGGCTGCTCTGTTCCAGTAATAAATGGAGGGGATGGTCCTAACGAGCACCCAACGCAAGCGTTACTCGACTTATTAACGATTGAGCGTGAACTAAATCGCTTTGAGCAAGGTATAGATGGGATGCATATAGCGCTTGTTGGTGATTTAAAATACGGTCGTACCGTTCATTCACTGTCTAAGCTGCTGTGTCATTACAAAGATATAAAATTCTCAATGGTTGCACCTGATGGCTTACAAATGCCAAGTTACATCTTAGACGCTGTTGATAATGCAGGTCATAAGATTGAACTCGTTGATAAAATGGAAGGCAACCTAGCAGCTGATATCGTGTATCAAACACGTATCCAAGAAGAGCGCTTCCCATCGCAAGAAGAAGCCAATAAATACCGCGGAGGTTTCCGCATAAGTCAATCAATTTACAACGCACACTGTAAACCAAGCTCAGTGTTAATGCACCCGTTACCGCGTGACAGCCGCTTAGAAGCGAATGAGCTCGACAACGATTTAAATAGTAATGATAACCTTGCTATTTTCCGTCAAGTGCAAAATGGCGTGCTAATTCGCATGGCGTTATTTGCATTAACATTAGATGTTGCAGACAAAGTTGAAAAGTATGAAGTTGAAGTACCTTGGTTTAGCCGTAAACGTAACAGTTAAGCAATACTTTATTTCAAAATAAACCATGAAAACTCAATAGGAATATTCATGACAATTAGCCAAGATTTATTTGCCCGCGCCCAAGCATCAATCCCGGGTGGCGTTAACTCTCCAGTACGTGCCTTTAACGGCGTAGGCGGCACGCCTCTATTCATTACCAAAGCGCAAGGTCCGTTTACTTTTGACGCTGATGGTAACCGTTATATTGACTACGTTGGTTCATGGGGACCAATGATTTTGGGTCACAACCACCCTGCTATCAAACAAGCGGTACTTGACGCTGTTGAAAATGGTTTAAGCTACGGGGCGCCAACCGAAACCGAAATTTTCATGGCAGAAAAAGTAAAGCAGCTAGTACCATCTATTGAAAAAGTACGCATGGTAAGCTCAGGCACAGAAGCAACCATGAGCGCGATTCGTTTAGCTCGCGGTTACACTGGTCGTGACAAAATACTTAAGTTTGAAGGCTGCTACCACGGTCATGCAGACTCATTATTGGTTAAAGCAGGTTCTGGCGCGTTAACAATGGGTGTACCAAACTCTCCGGGTATTCCTGAGGACTTCGCTAAACATACTTTAACTGTATCGTTTAATAACCTAGACGAAGTTAAGGCTATTTTTGCAAAATACGCTGACGATATTGCTTGTGTTATCGTAGAGCCCGTAGCAGGTAACATGAACTGTATCCCTCCTGTAGAAGGCTTTTTAGAAGGCCTGCGCACAGTGTGTGACGAATACAAATCAGTACTTATCTTTGATGAAGTCATGACTGGTTTTCGTGTAGCCCTTGGTGGTGCACAGGCGTATTACAACATTAAGCCAGACTTGACGTGTTTAGGCAAAGTGATTGGCGGTGGCATGCCAGTTGGCGCGTTTGGCGGTAAAACTGAGATTATGGATTACATTGCCCCAGTAGGACCTGTATATCAAGCAGGCACGCTTTCTGGTAACCCAATAGCGATGGCTGCTGGCTTAAAAGCGCTTGAATTATTAGATGTTGATGGCCTACATGATGCACTTGAAGCAAAAAGCAAAGCAATTTGTGAAGGCTTTGAAGCGGCTGCTAATAAAGCCGGCATTCCACTGACAACTAACTACGCCGGTGGTATGTATGGCTTCTTCTTTACTGAGCAAGAAAAAGTAACCACTTACCAACAAGCAACTCAGTGTGATTTAGAGCGTTTTAAAAAGTTCTTCCACTTGATGCTTGAAGAAGGTGTATATTTAGCCCCTTCAGCATTTGAAGCGGGCTTTGTTTGTTCTGAGCACTCAGAGCAAGAAATTGCCGATACTATCGCCGCTGCAGAACGCGCATTTGCAAAACTTTAATCCACCTGTTTTGCTATAAAAAAAGCCCGTAAGGGCTTTTTTTTTATGCTCTAAATAACATTAACTGCGTTTAATACTGACACCGAGGCCTCGGTTCAAATTCGCTCGCTCTAAGTGGCAGCTGAATAACTTTGCCACAGCCTGGCGGTGCTTGCAAACCGGTCTCTTCGCTCACAAAAGCCCAGCGAATAGACGGCGGGCGCGTATCGGCTATTGATTCTGGATTTAGGGGTTTAAGATAGCGTATATAAGCCTCAAGTGCCCCTACACTTCCCGTCAAGCCGGTGCTCTTATTATCATCACGGCCAAGCCATGCAACAGTAACAGTGCTTTGATCAAAGCCTGCAAACCAACTATCACGCAAATCGTTACTGGTGCCTGTTTTACCGGCTAACTGAATTGATGGAAAGTGCGCATTTAAGCGCTTAGCGGTGCCATCTTTAGTCACTCGCTTCATGGCATATTTAGTCATGTATACAGACGCTTTATCAAATCGAGGCTCAGAAATAACCTGATGTTGATAAAGTACTTTTCCGACTGAGTCGGTTAATGCTGAAATTGATGTAAGCTCTCTATACTCACCATCTGCAGCAAGTGTTGTATAAAGCTGAGCAACCTCTAAACTCGACATTTCAACAGCGCCTAATAACAATGAAGGATACTGATCTATATGCCCTTTGGCACCAAGCTTTGTAAGCGTACCTGCAACATTGTCAACGCCAACATCTAAACCGAGATTGACCGCAGGAATATTAATACTTTTACTAAACGCTTTGTGCATGGGCATCATGCCACGATATTGGCGATCAAAATTCTCTGGTTGCCACACTTGACCTTGCTCATTAGTCACCTGTACAGGTGAATCATCAAGTAAAGTTGCAAGGTTATAATTAGGAGACTCAAGCGCCGTTAAGTAAACTGCGGGCTTAACTAAAGAGCCAATATTACGTTTGGTATCTAATACGCGGTTAAACCCTAAAAAGCGTGGATCACGGCCTGCTACCAATGCAGAAATCCCGCCCTTTTCAACGTTTACTGAAACCATAGCCGCTTCTAATTGCTCTGTGGTTTCGCGTTTTTCAAGGTAAGGAATGCTCTTTGTAATGGCATCTTCCATCGCGGATTGTTTTTGTAAATCAAAATAGGTGAAGACTCGAACGCCGGCATCAAGCACATCCTGATCAGGTAGGAGTTGTTTCAACTCACGATCCACCAGCTCTAAATAACCAGGATAGGACTTAGGTAAACTGTCTTTCATTGGCGCGATATCAATAGGACGCTTTAGTGAAGCACGATATTCTCGCGTATTTATCAATTTATTATCTACCATCAAACGTAGAACAAGATCACGGCGTTCCATCGTACGCTCACTGTACCTTCGCGGATTATAATAAGAAGGTCCTTTAACCATAGCCACCAATAAGGCTATTTGATCGTACTCAAGCTCATCAACGGGTTTAGAAAAATAAAACTCAGATGCCAAACCCATGCCATGCACCCCTTGGTTGTACGATTGGCCAAGGTATACTTCATTCAAATACGCTTCTAAGATTTGATCCTTAGAATAACGATAATCAAGGATCAACGCGATAAGTGCTTCATTAAACTTACGAATAAGTGTGCGGTCACGGGTTAAGTAAATATTCTTTGCTAGCTGCTGAGTTAGCGTACTGCCGCCCTGAACCGTGCGACCAGCTTTAATGTTGCTGTATAATGCACGCATAATTGATAACACAGATACGCCATGGTGCTCATAAAACTTTTGATCTTCTACAACGAGTAAAGTGTCTTTAAGCATGCGAGGAAATTTATCTAGGGGAACAAACTCTCTATCTTGTTTCGAATCATTACCAATTCGGGCAATTTGTACGGGCTCTAAACGCGCACTATTCAAACGTCGACCAAATTTGTCTTTGATTGTCGCCAACTTCTGCCCAGCAAATCGTAGTTCAATTACTTGTGAACCTTCAAGACCATCAAAAAACTCAAACTCACGACGATAAATTTTAAGGCTATCGCCCGCTTTTATATATTGTCCGGTGCGGCTTAATTTATTAACCGATGAGTAATTTAGCCTATCAAGTTCCCAAATCACTTCTTGAGCTGACAAAAATTGTCCAGGATAGAAGCTCATAGCACGTGCATAAACTTGAGCAGGAAGCTGCCATTTATTACCTTCGAACTGGCGTGTTATTTTTGCATCTAAATAAATTAAATAAAGCGCCATTGCCACAATGCCAGCAAGAGTTAGCTTCCAAAGTACAGACCAAACTTTAAAACTGAGACTACGCTTATTCGGTGTTTTAACTGCGCTTTTTTTTGTGGTTTTTTTTGCAGTATTTGCAGCCTTACTAGCTGTCTTTTTGGTAGAGCGCTTTGGTGGGGTTTTAGATGTTCGTGGTTCTTTTTTATCGGCCATTACGTTGCTATATATTCCAGAAATTAATTTACAGGTGCGAGCTTAGCACATAGCATGCACCCTAACACCTGTAAAATTAACTGAAACTGAAAGTAGCTTCACCATGCTGACTTCAACAAAAAAGTCAGCCAAAATTTAGCGAGTACATAACCAAATAGAGTGAATGACCGCCGGTATAAATAAAACAAAGCACAGTAAAATATTGATGACTAAATGTTTGCCCACACCTGCTTTTAAAAGTACCGCCACCGGTGGTAACAATAGCGATAAAATAATAAGAATTAATTTGTTATCCATAAATGTCCTTTGTTGTTTTATATTAAGCTACCAAAGCATAGCCTCTATTACTCATTATTCCTATCTGATACTTCTGATTTTATTGCCCTTCTAATTGAGTACCCAATACAAAAAAAGCCCTAACAGATGTTAGGGCTTTGTTCGAACACACAATGAAGTTTTACAATTTTGAGCTATTAGTTACTGCGTACAGAAACAAACTCTGGATATGCATCAATACCACAATCATGCTGATCCATACCGTTTAACTCTTCTTCTTCGGTAACACGAATACCCATAGTCTTTTTCAGCACAACCCAGACAGCTAAAGAAGCAACAAATACAAAACCTAAAATACACACTAGACCAATAATTTGATTAACAAAGCTGGCATCAGCGTTTGATACTGGCACTAAAATAATACCCAAGATACCACACACACCGTGCACTGATATTGCACCTACTGGGTCATCAATCTTAACCTTGTCCAGTGCTACGATACTAAACACAACCAACGAGCCACCTAAAATACCCAATACACAAGCCATTACAGGTGAAGGAGAAAGTGGGTCAGCAGTTATAACAACTAAGCCAGCAAGTGCACCATTTAGTACCATGGTTAAATCTGCTTTACCCCATAAAACTTTACATACAAATAATGCTGCAATAGCGCCCGTTGCCGCAGCGGCATTAGTATTTAGTAAAATTTGACCTACCGCAGTTGCATTTTCAGCATCAGAAATGAGAAGCTGCGAACCACCGTTAAAGCCGAACCAACCCATCCATAAAATAAATGTACCAAGTGTAGCAAGTGGTAAGTTAGAACCTGGTATTGGGTAAATTTCACCATTTTTACCGTATTTACCTTTACGAGCACCTAACATTAATACACCAGCAAGCGCAGCGGCAGCACCTGTGCCATGCACGATTGCAGAGCCTGCAAAATCAACAAAGCCCATTTCAGATAGGAAGCCTCCGCCCCATGTCCAATATCCTTCGACTGGGTAGATAAAACCAGTTAGTACGATTGCAAATGCAAGGAATGCCCATAATTTCATGCGTTCGGCAACTGCACCTGACACAATCGACATCGCGGTTGCAACAAATACAACTTGGAAGAAAAAGTCTGACTCTAAAGAGTGATCAGCATCCGCGGCCTGGGTGCCAATCAAAGCGCCTATAGAAGGTACTAAGCCACCTTCAGCATTATCTACATACATGATGTTGTAGCCAACGAGCAAAAACATGGTACACGCAATGGCGTACAGTGCTACGTTTTTAGTTAAGATTTCAGTGGTATTTTTTGAGCGAACTAAGCCCGCTTCGAGCATGGCGAAGCCTGCTGCCATCCACATAACTAAAATACCTGAGATTAAAAAATAAAATGTATCTAACGAAAACTTTAATTCTACTATCGTGTTTTCCATCATGTGTCCCCTTAAATTGCTTCTTCATCGAATTCGCCCGTACGAATACGAACAATCTGATCTAAGTCGTAAACGAAAATTTTACCGTCGCCAATTTTGCCCGTTGAGGCAATTTTAGTGATGGTTTCAACAACACGTTCACAATTTTCTGTACGAGTAGCAATTTCGAGTTTTATTTTTGGAATAAAATCAACTTGGTATTCTGCACCACGGTATAGCTCTGTATGCCCACGCTGACGACCAAAACCTTTGACGTCAACAACGGTCATCCCTTCAATGCCTAAATCAGCCAGCGCTTCACGCACATCATCAAGTTTGAATGGCTTTATTATTGCACTAATCATTTTCATAGTGGCCCCCTTCGGACGCTTATTGTTATCCTGTTAGACTTGATAATCCAACCTTTATGCCACTATTTTAAAATAATTAAAAACAACAACTTAAACAAAACAGTTAAATAAAAGAAACAAAAAACGCACCATTAAGGTGCGTTTTATTTACATTTTTACTTCACTGGTGCAAGTTACTCACTGTGTTGTATTACACAATCTCGTTTTTGATCTTTTGCTTGATACAGAGCCTTGTCCGCTAGGCGCATTGCACTCGTTAAAGTCACATTATTAAAATGTGTTAGGCCTACACTCACCGTAATGGTGAAAGATTGACCATTAATAACAAAGTCATAAGCAGAAATACGCGCTCTAAACGCATCCATCAAAGCATAAGCTTGTTCTATATTGACATCGGTTAACACAACTGCAAACTCTTCACCGCCAACTCGTGACACTGTAAAGTCTTTAAAAGAGCTTCGTAGTAAAGAGGAAATTTGTTTAAGCGCCTGATCGCCCGCCTCATGTCCAAACTTATCATTAATTACTTTGAAAAAGTCGATATCTAATAAAGCTAAGCAATTCTTACGCGATGTCTCTTTTAGTAACTTCTCAGCGAACTGGTAAAAATAACGTCGGTTGTACAAACCTGTTAGGTCATCTTGATACGCACTTTCTTTTATATCTGCAATTAGCGCTAATTGTTCCATTGTCTGTAATACACGACAATGAAACTCTTCATTCATAAATGGTTTAGTTAAAAAATCATTTGCGCCGTATTTTATAAAGCGTGCTGAAAGTCCGTGTTTACCTGCACCAGATAAACCAATAATCGCTAAGTCATCCCGACCTCTAAAATTGCGTACCGCTTTCACTAACTCAAATCCATCCATGGTTGGCATAGCGTAATCGGTAAGCAATAATTTTATTTCAGGATCTGCTTTAAGAATTTTTAAAGCGTGTTCACCATCATTGGCGTCTTGTACGCTAAATAGTTGCCTTTCAAGCATTTGCTTCATCAAAGAGCGACTAAGCATAGAGTCATCGGCAACCAAGGCTTTGCACCCTTGGTTTCTTAATAGCTGGGCAACAAGCTTAACGGCGTAATGGTAGGAGTCACGATTATCTTTAATAACGTAATCAACTACGCCTAACTCAAGCATTTGCTGGCGCTTATACTCATCAATTTTAGATGTGAGTACCACCGTTGGCACATTTTTGTCGAGCGTATATTTTACCACTTCGCCATCTGGGGCATCGGGTAACGTTAAGTCAACTAAAGCAAGGGTATAATCATGAATACTTACAAACTCTCTGGCCTCTGCAAACGTCCAAGCAAAGTCAACGGCAACATTTAAATAATGTGCGGTTAGGTGTCGTAGTACTTGCTGTACTACCTTACTGTCTTCGACAATTAAAACTCTTTGCATAAACGTCTCAGTTACCCTTTAACAGGGTGTTTTGCCCAATGCACCTTGTACATTAAAGCTTAACTCAAATATAAATTAGGCGAGTAATATACTCGATAACCTTACGAATCAAAATCCAAACCCACTAAATTAGGTAAAAAGCATACGCAGTTAAAAATTAACTAAGCTTAACTTCTACCTCTTACCGACTAATATCTGCACCTAGTCTCATTAACTTTGTTATTTAACCTAAAATTATCTTTAATAGCTGAAATATAAAAAAAGGATCCATTATGAAACTAATAAGTATCATCAGCCTTTCAGTCGCAGCGCTAACCCTTAGCCTATCGCATGCAAGCTTTGCAACTGAAAATCAGCGTCGTATTGATGTTGACAGTACCGTTGTCACTGAGCATAAAGCGCGCATTAACGGTGATCGTTTTTCTTACACAGCAACCACTGGCACCCAGCCTGTATGGGATGACAAAGGCGATGCAGTCGCTACGCTACAATATACTTATTATGAGCGCGACAAAGTTGACGATAGAACAAAGCGCCCACTGCTAATTTCATTCAATGGCGGACCAGGTTCAGCATCGGTATGGATGCACCTTGCTTATACTGGCCCACGCGTATTAAAGATTGATGATGAAGGTTACCCTATTCAACCTTATGGCGTAAAAGATAACCCTTACTCAGTGCTTGATGTAGCCGATATTGTTTATGTAAATCCAGTGAATACGGGTTATTCACGTGTTTTAGAAAACGAAAAAGGCGAGCTACCAAGTAAAGACGCACAGAAAAAAATGTTCTTTGGTGTCAATGCAGATATTAAATACCTTGCCGAGTGGCTCAACACCTTTGTAAACAGACATGAGCGCTGGCGTTCACCTAAATTTTTAATTGGCGAAAGCTACGGTACAACCCGTGTATCAGGGCTTGCTCATGAATTACAAAATCGCCAATGGATGTATATTAACGGTGTTGTGCTTGTATCTCCTACTGATATCGGTATCAAGCGCGATGGTCCTGTAAAGGCAGCGAATCGCTTACCATACTTTGCAGCAACCGCGTGGTATCACAAAGCATTAAGCCCTGAGTTACAAGCAAAAGATTTAGATGAATTACTTCCTGAGGTCGAAGCGTTTACAATCAACAAATTGATCCCTGCTATTGCAAAAGGCGGCTTTATTGGTGATGAAGAAAAACGCGCTATCATAAAACAAATGGCACTTTATGCAGGCGTGTCTGAAAAATTTGTTGCACAAAATAACTTAGACATTCCAACTAACTTCTTTTGGAAAGAATTGTTACGCGATCGCGGTCAAACATTGGGCCGTTTAGACTCTCGTTACTTAGGAATAGACAAGCGCGATGCTGGCGAATCTCCTGATTACTGGGCTGAGCTAACCTCATGGTTACATTCATTCACCCCAGCAATAAACCACTATTTACGTCATGAGCTGAAATACAAAACTGATGTTAAATATAACTTATTCGGTAACGTACACCCTTGGGATCGCAGCAATAACAAAACAGGTGAAAACTTACGCTTGGCCATGGCACAAAACCCTTACCTTAACGTGTTAGTACAAGCAGGCTACTACGACGGTGCAACAAATTACTTTGATGCAAAGTATACAATGTGGCAACTTGACCCTAGCAGTAAAATGCGTGACCGCTTAAGCTTTAAAGGCTACCGCAGTGGTCATATGATGTATCTGCGCCATGCAGATTTAGAAAGCTCTAATAATGATTTACGCGAATTTATAATCAATGCATTACCCAAAGAAGGCGAAGCTGCTAAATATTAATAGCTAATATTTAGACTATATTTGTTCAGCCCGTTTACACGGGCTGTTTTTTATACCAAATCCAGCTCAAGATGCAGAACTCAGCGTTTCACAGAGGCTTAATATCAAAGCGTTACTTTGCAACAATGGCAATCCCTTTTAAAAAGTAACAACACAGAGAGTAAGCGCCTGTGGAACGCCCAAAGGGTTGGTTTAAAAGCGATTTATACTGCGTTATTGATTTTAACAATAGAGCCACTATTACTCGCAATCAATGCCTTGCCTAAAGCGCTTTTAATTCCAACGATGCTCGTATTTTGAGGTGGTTTGGGTATATACTCAATTCATTGATTTAACATTTTTGGAAAACAAAGATGTCAGAAAACTATCGCGTTATGTTTGCAGGGTTAGCAAACGACACACAACCTAGCGACGCACAAACTAAGCTGGCTACTAAGCTCAATGCATCACCGAGTAAGGTCGCTGCATTTTTTGAAAATAAACCTTTATTTGCCCCTTGCTCAAAAGATAAAGCACTAAAACAAGCTAAACTATTGGCAAGTTTCGGTATTAAAAGCAAGTTACAACCTATTAATACAGGCACTTCTGCAAATATTAACGATGATGCAGCTTTGCAACGCGATGAACGCATTTTCAACGCACTTGATTACATCACCAGTAGCTTGATTCGAATTGAAGAAAAGCTAGATGATTTAGAGCAACGACTCCCTACCGTAGCAGAACAGCCATCTACTATTAATGAAGATGATTGGCAAAACGATGACTTATTACTCGATGAAGAGCTCAATATTCCACTAAAAAAACGCAGTAACGCGCTTCTTTACTCTCTTATTGCTATGGTCGTATTATTGCTTATTGTGCTTGGGCTATCGTTCGCTTTTCCTGACTTATTTTCCTTTTTAGACTCGTAAAACATAATTTAAAAGTGAAGCATGAATATAAATAGAGCAAATTTACGACAGGAAGTCCGCAAACGGCGTCAAAAACTATCAAAAATTGAGCAAGAAATTGCAGCTGAACAACTTAAAGTGAATTTTACTCAACACCTAAAAAGGTACAAAACAACTAAAAATTCACATATTGGCATTTATTTAAGCAACGACTCAGAACTTGATACATCATTGTTAATTAAAGAGCTTTGGACTAAAAACCTGTTCACATACCTTCCTGTAATACACCCTTTCAACGGCACAACTTTGTACTTTCAACGCTATGAAGAAAATTCACCCATGAGAGCAAATCGCTATGGTATCTTGGAGCCTAAGTTAAATTGTAGTCAGATTTGCCCCTTGCAGGACTTAGATTACTTATTAATGCCACTCGTAGCATTTGATAGTCATGGTAATCGTTTGGGTATGGGAGGCGGTTTTTATGATAAGACTTTGGCGCGCTACCACAACGAAAAATGGCAAAAACCGCAACTTATTGGTCTTGCACATCAGTGCCAACATGTTGAAAGTTTACCCGTAGAACCGTGGGATGTACCTTTAAATTTTATTATTACACCGCAGAAAACTTACCATTGGTAAGCAATATATTTGTATACTTACGCAAATGAACTCCACCTACTGAGCAAATAGAAATGACACAAGATGAACTAAAAAAAGCAGCTGCTTGGGCTGCACTCGAATTCGTAGAAGAAAATACCATTGTTGGTGTTGGAACCGGCTCCACTGTAAATCATTTTATTGATGCACTTGGCTCTATAAAAGACACTATTACAGGTGCAGTATCAAGCTCTGATGCTTCAACAGAAAAGCTCAAAGCCCTTGGTATTGAAGTGTTTGAGCTAAATGATGTAGCAAGCTTGGACGTATATGTTGACGGCGCTGATGAAATTAACGCCAAAAACGAAATGATTAAGGGCGGCGGTGCAGCATTAACGCGCGAAAAAATAGTTGCCGCTGTTGCCAAACAATTCGTATGTATTGTTGATGATACCAAGCTGGTTGATACCATGGGTGAGTTTCCATTGCCTGTTGAAGTTATTCCAATGGCACGCAGCTATGTAGCACGCGAATTATTAAAACTGGGTGGTGACCCCGTTTACCGCCAAGGCGTTGTTACCGACAATGGCAATGTTATTTTAGACGTACACAATTTAAAAATTACCGACGCAAAACAACTTGAGCAGACAATTAATCAAATTGTCGGCGTTGTAACCAACGGCTTATTTGCCGAACGTGGCGCAGATAAAGTCATCATAGGCACCAAAAATGGGCCACAGATAAAATAGGAATGAGGATATGAGTAAGGTATCGTTAGCAAAAGACAAAATTAAAATTCTCTTGCTTGAAGGTGTGCACCAAAGTGCAGTTGAAACACTAAAGCGTAATGGTTACAGCAACATCGATTACGTTAAAACATCGTTACCTGAGGACGAACTACTTGAGCGCATCAAAGATGTGCACTTTGTAGGACTTCGTTCTCGTACTCAAATAAATGCAACAGTACTTGAAGCAGCCGAAAAACTTGTTGCTGTCGGCTGCTTTTGTATCGGTACTAACCAGGTTGACTTAGACGCAGCACGCGAACGTGGTATCGCCGTTTTTAACGCCCCATTCTCTAATACGCGCTCCGTTGCAGAGCTGGTACTTGGCGAAATTTTACTGTTGTTCCGCGGCATTCCTGAGCGTAACGCTATTGCACACCGTGGCGGTTGGTTAAAAACCGCTCATGGATCGTTTGAAGCTCGTGGTAAAACGCTTGGTATTATTGGCTACGGCCACATTGGTACACAGCTTGGCATCATGGCAGAAAACATAGGCATGAACGTTGAGTTCTACGACATAGAGGACAAGCTAACGCTGGGTAATGCTACTCAAGTGCATAACCTCACTCAGCTGCTACAACGTGCCGATGTGATTAGCTTGCATGTACCTGAAACACCACAAACAAAAAACCTCATTGGTAGTGCTGAAATTTCGGTCATGAAACAAGGGGCTATTTTGATCAACGCCTCTCGCGGCACTGTGGTTGATATTGATGCCCTTGCAGAAGCACTCACTGAGAAAAAACTAAGCGGCGCTGCCATTGACGTATTCCCAGTAGAGCCAAAATCAAACGATGATGAATTTGTATCACCACTGCGTGAATTCGACAACGTGATTTTAACGCCACACATTGGTGGCTCTACCCAAGAAGCTCAAGAAAACATTGGTATTGAAGTTGCCGGTAAATTAGCTAAATACTCAGATAACGGCTCAACCATTACTGCTGTTAACTTCCCTGAAGTATCCCTACCTGAGCTTGCTAATCGCAGCCGCTTATTGCACGTACACCACAACCGCCCAGGCGTACTAACACAAATTAACCAAGCGTTTGCACAACACGGCATCAATATTGCCGCACAGTACTTACAAACAGACGAAGCCATTGGTTATGTAGTTATAGACGTAGACACAGATCAATCTGAAGTAGCCCTGAAAGAGCTCAGTGCAGTAGAAGGCACTATCAGAGCCCGTTTATTGCACTAGGTCTAGGTGCTAGGTGCTAGGTGCTAGCAAAAGATAAAAGCCGTGTTTGTTAATTCAAGCACGGCTTTTATTTAGATACAAAATAGAGTTATTAAGCAGTGAAAGGAACCCTATAGAAAAAGGCAATACATGCCCCCTGAGTCACCTTGAACGGCTTTCCTCATTTTTGGCTGCTTCGTACATCAATCACTGTAAATCCGAGCTTTTCTGCATTATTTACAACCAAATTAAAACACACAATAAAAATAATAAAACCTAAGAAAAAGGTTAATAGGTGTTTAATTTTACCGCCTTCTAATCGCATTAATCTGCCTGTAAAAATACAAAAGCTCCTAAGAGAAATAATGAACAGTGCAAACATAAATACGAAAAATATAACTTTAAAAACGACAAACATAACTCTCACTTAGACTGCTAACCAAGCTGTAAAATAATGCTAACGACAGATATAAATTACTCGAGGTGTTGTGATTCAATGAAACCATAAAACAATGTGTATTAAATACATCCATTATTCCACTAGCAATTGCCTTAGTAAACCAGCGAGTAAAACTCTAGGTGTGTTATTTTGCACCAAAACGGCGATTAATTATGCGCTCGAACTAAACCTAACATCACGCGGCTCTGGTGGTACGATGCGAGTAAAATAAAAGCCGTGCTTATTTTAACAAGCACGGCTTTTATTTTTAAGTGATAAACCTAATTCAACAAAAACTACTGTCAACATATGAAATGCGGCATTTTGCTGTTAATTGCCACCACGAAGGCGCGCAGCTTGTCCGCTTAAAAAGGCTTGGGTTGCACCTTGTTTAAAGCGCCTTAAATCCTCATCACCACTAATAGATGAACAAGGAATAGTATCATTACATCGAGAGCCTCTGATTCTGCTTGATGTTGACGCCCTCATGCTAGGTAAGTTTTTCAATCCAGAAATAAACATATCCATTGTCTGCTTTTCTCTGACCACCTCGATACGTTCAATGTCTTTGTTTTTGGGTTCTCTGGGTAAAGCAACGCCTAAGTCGACGAGCTTTTGTTTTGCTCTTGGGTCTCTATTAGCGATTTTTTTATACAGTGCAACCGACTTCTCTTTATCAGCTTTTCCCAACATTGCAGACTCATGCAGTTTAGCCAATAAATAATGTGCTCTAACATGCCCTTTATTAGCAGCTAACTCTAACTTTTCTTTTGCTTCGAACACATCTTCTTGAGACGGGTTGTTCAACAATAAGTACACCGCGGTAAAGTAATGCGCTTTTTTTAACTTTTTCGCTGCTTTTCGTAAATTAGTAAGTCCAAGGCTGACGTTAACTTCCCCGCCTTCGCCTTCAAGCATCATGATACCCAGCTTGAATTGGCTGTTTGGTAAATCCCAACGCGCAGCTTCATAAAAGTACCGGCGCGCTTTTTTTAGATCCTTTTCCACACCATAACCATTGTAATAAAAGCTCCCCATCATTTCTTGCGCGATGGGTATTTGTTGGCGTGAATATTGTTTTAATTTTTTAAACTCTTGCTTACAGTGCTCTGACGAGCACGCCCCTAACTTATCTTGATTTTTTGGTGGGCTATCAACACCTGCAGAGGTAATAAATGAGGCTAAAAATGTTGATAGGAGTAAACCGGTAAGTAATGGCGTTCGCATAAATAATTTCACTCATCCTTGTTATTGTTGAATAAACAATAGTTAAAGCAAGTTTATAAGTCAATCATTCTAAAACTAACTACCTGATAAAAAATAAACATAAAAACCATCAACGAGTAAGTTTATTTAGCTAACCGTCTCAAAAGTGATGCTGATTGCCCTTAAAATGAAGCATATTCATGCCGGCTAGATGGTGAGCCTTAATGCGGCTCAATGCACTCCACTTCAAGCCAATAAAAATTAATACTATACCACTGGGGTCAACTTGGGTTTTGCAGAGAGCACGAGTGGCTTTGAGTCTAAATGGTTGGATAAAAATGGACTAAGGTGGGTTAATCAAACAATGAACGTAAGCTATCGCTTTCAATAGACCTGTGATGATTTGAAAGCGCGAGTTAACGCGCTTTTAAATCACTCAAAATGGTATCTTTTCTTAAACTTAAGAATTATAGCTTTTCGAGCTACTCCCCTTTTGCTTGTAAGTTTATAAACTCTGCCAGCTCGTTAGGTTGCCCCATTAGAGTAAAAATCTGTTGGTTTATTTCGGTCATGGTTTGCCCCTCTGGCAGGCTTGCCGAAACAGTTAGCGACCCAAATCCTTTAGTGAAGTCTTTAATTGCTTGCGCTAACTCATCGCTCACTGGAGATTGCTGTAATTGCATATCGACCATTTGTTGCATTTGCTCAAGTGTCATCCCTTGCTTTTCAAGAACTTGTTCAACTAAGGCTCTAAACTCACCTTGGTTTTGTAAGTTAATTTCAATAGTGCGTGGTTCAAGACCGGAGAGCGCTTCCATCATAATTGTTTGCTGCTGAAGTTCCTGCTCTAGGGTTAATTGTTGTGAGCCACTTTCTTGCTGCAATTTACTGGCGGCCAACGACGCTTCCATCAATGGCGTTGAATTAGCCAAGCCTAAATCAAAATTAAACGCAACAATGTCGTTAGCGTCAATAGTAAGTTTAATATCACTATTGCCTGACTCTGCATCGTAATTCATTAAAGTATGTAAGTCATAACGCGCGCTGGCCAGTTGATTGTTTGCATTTGCTGGAAGCTGCGCCACAAACTCGTCACTGAATTTAAACCCATTGACGGATATCTCAGTACGTGGCGCTATTTTATCTGTCTCGTATCCAGCAACCAATATATCATCAATTACAGCGATACTTTGACCATCAAAACCAGTTACAACGAGATTAGACAGTTCAACACTTTGTGAAAAAACACTCGCTGATAACTCATCGTATGAGATTACCGAACCAACCTGTTCCGTTAGTATTGCAAGCTGGCGGTCAACTTCAACTTTGACTTCTTGAGTTACAAGGTGATTAGCATAGCTAACACCACCGAGTGTTATAGCCACGACACCCGCAACGATTGCTAGTTTTTTCATTATATTCCTTATTATGTTCTTTAAATCGATTTATCTAGTTCAAGGTTAACATTGAACGACATAACTCGTTAAGCGCTTTTGAAGCCTGTTATTAATTTATCAGGCTTAGTAGCTCATGGACGGTTTTAACAGGGGTAATTTTTGCTCCAAGTCCTTCCATCGACTTATGGTAATTACGAAATGGTATAAAAATTTCAGTAAAGCCATGTTGCGCTGCTTCTTTTACCCTTGGCACGCCGCTGTCTATTGGCCTTACGTCACCATTTAAACTCAGCTCCCCCATGATGCAGGTTGTGCGCGGTACCACAAACTCATTTAAACTACTCAATAAAGCCGCAACTAAAGCAAGGTCAATACAGGTTTCTGATTCGTCAATTTTCAAACCGCCCACAATATTAAAAAAAGTGTCGTGAAAGATTTTAGTTTTAGTATGTTTACGCAAAATACCTGTTAGCATTTTTATGCGGTTCATGTTCAACCCTACACACACTCGTTGCGGGAACTCAGCCTCTGTTTCGGTGGTTAAACATTGAATTTCAAGCAATAGGTTTCGGTTGCCTTTACGGATACAGGTAATAGCAGAACCAGGTGATTCAGTACTTGAGCCCGATAAAAATATTTCACTTGGGTTATCAACACTGAGCATTCCCCGCTCGCACATTCTAAAAATACCCACGGTATCTATATCACCAAAACGGTTTTTATTGGCTCTTAAAGTACGGATTTGTCCATCGTTTGTATCTATATGTAATAACGCATCGACGATATGTACTAAGGTTTGCGGGCCTGCTATCTCGTTGTTTTTATTAACATGAGCAATAATGAACATAGTGACATCATTTTGCTTGCAGTACTGGGTTAAAGCTTGCGCAGCACTTTTAACTTGTGATGGCGAACCTGGGCTGCCGTTGGCAGTGTCTGTGACAACCGCCTGAATAGAGTCTATTACAGCAAACTTAATTTTATTTTTTTCAAGCTCTTCAATAATCGTTTCAACACTGGTTTCTGAAAGGAGATAGAGCTCATCCGCGTTGTAATCTAACTTTAAACGATTTACACGGTTTTTAAACTGCGACAGAGACTCTTCTGCAGTACAGTAAAGTGATGGCATGCGCTTTGACATTCTTGCAACCAAGTCAGAAAGCAGTGTTGTTTTACCTGCACCAGGGTCTCCGGAAATAATATTCACCGAACCGGTTGTAACACCGCCGCTTAATACCCTATCAAGCTCTCCAATCTCAGTAAGTTGTTTTTCAGCCTCGACGGTGGCGATATCATTTATTTTTTTTGAACCTCCACCTACTCCACCCGCATAACCACCGACACCTGCGCGTGATGACGCTTTTTTATTTTGCCCTGCTGAGGGTTTAAATTCGACCAAGGTATTCCACGCACCACAACGACACTGTCCTTGCCAACGCTGATAGTTCATACCGCATTCGGTGCAAACAAACTCTACTTTTGCCGCTTTTGCCATTTAAATTCTTACCTAGTCTTATCTATTTATATTATGCTTATAAAACCGTTTAATTTGTTAACTCATGGTTTTACATAGTTACACTGCTTGCCAATTAGTTAAATCAGCGCCACAATCTATTAATAGCTTTATGAAATTTCTTTAAGGCACGTTTTTTGCTTTGTTTTTAGTTAGCTAATACATAGATTTATGAGCCATTTATTTGGCAAATTATAATAATAAAAATTAAAAGTAGCTATCGTAACACTATTATAAGTAGTAAAGCAGCTCTACTAAGATAACGTGTTGCTTATATAAATAGATGTACCTACTTTTCCAAGGTGATGGTTTTATAGATGAGTGAAGATGTTCTCCTAAAATACGAAGATTTAGTTGATGAATTAAAATCGTACTTAGGCAATACAAAGTTTGATGGAATCTTTAAATCAAAAACAGCAGGCTTAACCAAGCCTGAGCAGTTTTTGATCAAGATGGAAATGTCACGCTTATCTCAACCCGTTGCACGTTTTATAGATTTAAGAGGTCAAGTAACTGGCCAAGTAAAGCCCTACGAATATGGCGGTAAACAACACTTTATGGATGAAACCGCTATTAGTGTGTTTGAAGAAGCAATAAAACGCCATGGCGGTTACACCCTTGCAGTTTATGAAGCGGTAATGAATACCGATAATAACCATAGGGTCATGCAAAAAAAAGCAACAGAACTTGCTAACCAGCCAGAGCAACAAGCGCAAAATACACTTAGTTGCCAAGTAATCAAGTTTGCCTCTTATGAAAGTCGCCGTGAAGAGCGGATGAATTACTCAATTAAAATTACCGTTGAAATAAACAAGGGAAGTACAATATCTGCTACCACATCAGATATTTCCTTAAGCGGTGCCAAAATCAAACTAGCGCCGCGATATACTGTTAAACGTGGACAATTGATCGGTTTAAGGCTCGTTGGCTTAGAGCAAGACTTTGAACTCGGGCTTAGAAATGGTATTCAGTATGAAGTGGTTGCTGTTGAACCGGTATCTGCAGATTTTAACCACGTCCGATTAAAACGAACATTTGTTGAAAACAATGTTAAATTCGATGAGTTTTTAGAAAGCTTTATCCACGGCAATAAACGCAGATACAAAGTAAACTTAGATAATACTCTTGATGCGGTTGTGTCAAAAGGGTATGAGCAATATTACATACCTCGCGTTGCTTCACTCTTTGTTTTTTTTAGTTTAGAAAGTGAAAAGTTATACCCGAATATAGCGCTAACAACTGAAAATAATGTGTTTATTCAACGTTATTTCTGCGATGAACGAAAGTTATCTTGCTTATATTCCATCTTGAATCAACAACGTCTGGCTGAACTTTTAAACGACCCTGCCCCAGTGAAAGAAGAGTACTTGTATACTTTCACTCACGTTGTTGCTGGCAAAGTATATTATTATTCAGCAACCCGCACTGAGCTTAACAAAGAGCCTAAATTACATAATTTGTTTTTTGGTTTTGGTAGCCAAAAAGAAAGCTGGCAATGTTTTAAAGTGCAATTAATGCCAAGCCACCCTGAAGATTCTTTTATACCATTAAGCCTGCCTAAAACGGCGGGAAAAGATATTGAAAAACTTAACAAGCCGCCGTCACCTCGCGTGCAAGGCATGTTAAAAGATATCAAATATTTAGCTGTATTAACTGCAGTGGGCACGCCCGCAGAGCAAAAGCGCTACCAAACCATTGAATTCAATAAAAGTGTAGTTAATGAACTAAAACGCTTTGGTCATGGTAAACATAAAACACCGCCTCGTTTAGAAGCCGTTGATCTTGAATATGTTAATTTGCGAGCTCACAAGCGTTACCTCTATAAAACAGAAGTCATTGTAAATGAAGTAGCCTCAGAAGATCATTCGATTCAAGCTCATAGCCTTGATTTTTCGGTGATGGGTTTGCAAATTGAGTGCAAGCAACCAGTTGACTTTAAAAAAGGCCATATTGTAGAGCTCAGTTTGCCTGAGTTACAAAAGATCACTAAAAAGCATCAGTTATCTAAACTCAAATATGAAGTGATGGCTGTAAGCAAGTCTTTAACTACCATCAACTTGAAAGCCACTGTAATAGCTGACTCACCTCATATGGGAGTGAAGTTTTTCACACAATTAATTGAAAATAATAAAAGTAAGTTAAAAGTATCTGAAGAGACACCAAAAATCCCAGGGCTTTCAACTGCATTAAGAAACATGGTGACAAAAACAGTATGCCAGCTCCCTTTTTACTTACATAAAGAAGCCGCACATTTTACTACAGGTGCAATTGGCCAAGGTTTATATCCTAGCCCCATACATCGTATTTTACAAAGTTTTGGGTTGTTAAACGAAAAGACCAGTTTAGAAGCCTTTTTGTCAACTGATCAAATTACCGAAACGATCACACCATTGATTAAAGATCGAAGCCGACAAGATCCTCCTTTACCATTTACCTTGTTTATTCGCTTTGATCCGAAAAAGCCATCAGTTGAAAGCGCGATAAAAACTCAGTGCACAGCGGTCGATGATTTTGCGCCACATACGTTTTTCCTCAAAAAAGGCTTAAAAAACGAGCTAATATTTGTAATGCGTTTATTTATATCGCGCACAGGTCGCCCTGATACAGATTATTTATCAAACGAGTTAAAATATGTCAGTCAATATGCCTTGCACAAAGCCAAAGATTTAGAAGAAGCGCTTTGGTCTGTTGCTGGTGTGGGTGACATGGTGGACGTGACAGAGGAAGCGCTCAATCACTTTGACTTTAAAGCTGAGCAAATTGAGCAAATGTCATCACGAAAACAAGTTTGGTTGAATCGATTAGGATAAGTACGAAAGTGACTTCAAACTTACGTACTTATAGTTTATTTAGGGATGGTAAGTAAATACAATAGTTGCAATAAGGAGCCTTCGCATATCGCAGCTTGTGCCTGCTCAACTACTTTAGGTTTACCGTGAACGGCAACGCCTAACCCAGCCTCTTTCATCATAACTAAATCATTTGCACCATCACCTATTGCGACAGTTTGATGAGGTGGCAAGCTTAATCGCTTTTGCAGCATATTAAGCACTCTCGCTTTTTGATTAGCGTCCACAATTGTGCCCAGCACTTTACCCGTCAGTTTGTTGTCTTTAAATTCAAGCACATTTGCATGTACTTCATCTAGGTTGAGTAATGCCTGTACTTGTTCTGCAAAGGGCACAAACCCACCAGAGGCAATGGCTAAATACCAGTTATGCTGTTTTAGTACTCGACACAGCGCGTCGATACCCGGCATCAAGGGTAAGGTTCTCTTGAGCTCATCAATTAAGCTTTGCTCTATACCTTCAAGCTTTGCAACTCGTTGATACAAGCTTTCACTAAAATCCAGCTTGCCTGCCATCGCTTGTGCGGTGACGGCTGCGACTTCGTCATAAACGTTCGCAAGACGAGCTATTTCATCAATGCATTCAATTGTGATTGCCGTTGAGTCCATATCCATTACCAACAAACCCGGCTCATTTAAATTGGGCGGCGTGTTGAGCTGCACCAGTTGAAAGCCTTTCGCATGAGCAAACTCATTTATTACCAAAGGGTTTAAAGAACCATTAAAGTCATTACTGTAGAAGCAAATAGCAGGTGCAAGCTTTGGATCAGGTTGATAACGACAAACGCCACTAACTAAAATGTTATTCGCGTTGAGGAAATTTAGAATATCCTCAAAATTTTCACCATCTAATTGCGCCCCAAATGCAACACTAAACGTTCCTTTAGGATTATCAGGTATGAATGTTTTTGTAAATTCAGCCTCAACAAACTGATACCAGTTGCCAAGTACTAATTGCGATGATAATTGGGCTGGTGATAGGGCCGCAAGGCGTTCCAATGTCATGGTGACTCCAAATGAGACTAATGTCCCCCTGCATTTTTAACAGTAAACTCGCCATGAGCAGGGATTTAAGGTTATAGTTAGCATAGTTGTAACATCAAAAACAAAGGCTGTCAGCAGCGTAAGCAATGACTATGAAAAATAACCATATTAATAACCCAGTTTCAGCATCAGTTAGGCAACGACTTGTTCGCCTAAGCTTAGCGGCTGCATGCTTTTTATTATTAACATGGGTTGCTGTTAATAGCAGCTTTCAAAGTCACCAGTTGCTTTATGACAATGCTGATAGTACAGCAAAGAGCTTAACTCGGCTTATGGCACTGAGTGCACAAACACCATTAGTTGAAAAAAACAAACCGGCACTAATTGCCCTTTGTAATAACATTAGCAAGGATGAGTTTGTACTAGCTGCCACAATTTACAACCATCAAGGGACATTAATTGCGAGCAGCGATAATTGGCAACCTCATCACTTGCTGGGTAAATTGCCCCATTCAACTCCTGGCATTAGTAAATTAAAAACTCCCTTTGTTGAACCTGTAACCAATGCTGATGGACGTCCTATAGGATTTGTTTCGATTACTTATTTAACCCGTGCAGCTGTATCACAAAGCCATAACCATTTTCATGATTTAGGCCGCCAAGTACTTTTAATGTTAGTGATAACGAGTATTTTTACATGGCAACTTGGTCGTGGTTTAAAGCGTTGGCAAGTTAGTCGCTATATGCAAAAAAGTGCTGAACATGAGTCATAAAGCTGCTGCTTAAATGTCGCTTTACCTTCACCTGTTAGTTGCTTTAGTTCACATAATTGCTCAAACACACGAGGAAGTTGCAGTGGTGTATTTATTTTTCCTTGGAAGCCCGATAAAGGCATTGAGGGGGAATCCGTTTCCAATAGTAAATACCTTGCATCTAGCTGCGCAATAACGTGGCGAGTCTTTTGAGCTCGTTCATATGTAATAGCTCCCCCCACTCCTAATTTAAATCCCTGCTCAATATAATATTGTGCTTGCTGCATGGAGCCTGAAAAAGCATGTATCACACCGCCGTATTTAGGCTTACAGCGTTTAAAGGATTGAGCAATTAAGTCATGGCTTTTTCGATGATGGACAATTAAGGGAAGTTGCAGTTGGTTTGCTAGCGCTATTTGGTACTCAAAGATATGTATTTGAAGAGCAAGGTCATCGATACTGCGGTCAATGCCACACTCACCTATAGCAATAATTGTATTTCTATTATGATGAGCAAGTTTAGTTAATTTTGCCAAGTTCTCATCAAGGTATTCTGATAAGAAATATGGGTGTAAACCTGCTCCAATACGAACACAGGGATAGCGCTTTGCAAACTCAATAAGTGCCTTAGATTGCTCTAAAGTAACCCCAGGAACAATAAAAGCGTTTACACCCTGCTGCCAACATTGCTCTATCAACTGCTCCCTATTAGGCTCAAATTCACTAAAGTCTAGGTGGCAGTGAGAATCAATGAAGCTCATAGCTGCTTAGGGATTCAACCGGGTAATTTGCCAATTGTTATCGGCTTGGCGTTGGTACATAAAACGGTCATGTAAACGGTGCGCACCACCTTGCCAAAACTCAATTTTAGTGGGAACGACACTATATCCGCCCCAAAAATCAGGAAGTGGGATTTCACCATTGGAAAACTTATTTTTCATATTAGCAAAGGTTTCCATTAACACTTTGCGTGATGAAATTGGCCTACTTTGAGCTGAAGCCCACGCTGCTAATTGACTTTCCTTCGGGCGTGACAAGAAGTATTTCGCAACCGCGGAGGTAGGTAATGGCTTAGCTTCACCATAAACAATAACTTGGCGCTCCATATGGTGCCATGGAAAGTGCAGAGAAATCTTGTTATTACCTTTAAGTTCTTGCGCTTTACGCGAGCCTGTATTAGTAAAAAACACAAAGCCGTTATCATCAAGGTGTTTTAATAGCACGATGCGCTGAGAGGGCTGGCCTTCTTCATCAACTGTTGCCACTACCATAGCAGTTGGATCAGGCATTTGTGTTGCCACCGCGTTTTCAAGCCACATTTCAAACTGCTTAAATGGGCAATCAAGCAAGTTATCTTCGCTAAGCGCATCTTGCAGGTATTCACGACGGATATCTTCGAGTTTCATAAAATTCCCTCTAAGTTCTAGGTTCTAAGTTCTAGGTTCTAGGTTCTAAGTTCTAGGTTCTAAGTTCTAGGTTCTAGGTTCTAGGTTCTAGGTTCTAGGTTCTAGGTTCTAGGTTCTAGGTTCTAGGTTCTAGGTTCTAGGTTCTAGGTTCTAGGTTCTAGGTTAATCAAAGTAGACAACCAGCAAGGCAGTCAAGCAGGTATAAGGCGTATGATTATATTAACTTTGTTGGGTTTCGTTACACTCAACCCAACCTACGACAAGGCGGAAAACCGACTTATCCCAATATCTAGCACCTAGTACCTAAAGTTATCTGCAAGTGTAGAAGTGCTGACAAGGCCCTGTGCTTTTTTATGCTAAGGAGCATACGTTTTGTATGTGACTTAGGCTAAAAAAGCACGACAACGCAATCAAAGCGAACTACACGCAGCAGACGGTGATTACATTTGCTCCATGACTTCTATACCTAACAGATCTAAACCTGTGCGCAATGTGTCTGCCACTAAATTACACAACACTAAACGGCTGTCACGCACACTTGGCTCTACGCCTTCTTTAAGCACAGGGCAAGCTTCGTAGAATGTCATGTATAAACTTGCTAGCTCGTATAAGTAGCTACATAATACGTGCGGTGTTGCTTCACTGATCATTTGATCAAGCACTTCTTCTAACTGAAGAAGTTTAAGGGCAAGTGCTTTTTCTTGCGGCTCAACGATAGCGACATCTGCACTTAAGCTCGTTGAATCTACACCTGACTTACGGAATATACTGCGCACGCGGGTGTATGCATATTGCAAGTAAGGTGCTGTTGCGCCTTCAAAGCTAAGCATCGTATCCCAGTTAAAGATATAATCACTGGTACGGTTTTTAGATAAATCGGCGTATTTAACGGCGCCAATACCCACTTTGCGAGCAATTTCACTGCGTGCTTCGTCACTTAAATCAGAGGTGCGTTCTGCTATCTTTGCCGAAGCGCGGGTGATTGATTCTTCAAGTAAGTCCGCAAGCTTCACTGTGCCGCCAGTACGCGTTTTAAATGGCTTGCCATCTTCACCCATCATGGTGCCAAACGGACAAAACTCATAGCTTGTTTCATCGCGAAGCAAACCGGCTTTTCGGGCCGTTAGTTCAACTTGGTTAAAGTGTAAGCTCTGGCGCGCATCAACAAAAATTAAAATACGCTCAGCACCTAATTTATTTGAACGGTAATCACACGCTGCCAAGTCAGTCGTAGCATACAAGAAACCGCCCCCTGATTTTTGAACGATAAACGCAGATGGTTCGCCATCTTTATTTGCCAATTCGTCTAAAAATACAACTTGGGCGCCTTGTG
Organism: Pseudoalteromonas sp. RWi3; assembly: GCF_054960735.1. Taxonomy (NCBI): domain Bacteria; kingdom Pseudomonadati; phylum Pseudomonadota; class Gammaproteobacteria; order Alteromonadales; family Pseudoalteromonadaceae; genus Pseudoalteromonas; species Pseudoalteromonas sp. RWi3. Next base: position 214,344 of record NZ_JBHNYL010000003.1, on the reverse strand, counting down.
ATTCAACCGCAATTTCTTTATTTTTTAGTAGCGCGATGATGTTATTAAGCTCTGAGTTATATGCACTCTCAGCCATAATATCGTCTGCAGTAAGAGTGACGTTTAGACGCTTATACACTTCTTCTGAGTGTTTAACTGAAGTCGCAATAAAGAGCTTCCATAGTTTCTCACAGTGAGCGTCACCGCCTTGTAATTTTACAACGTAATCGCGAGCTTTATCTGCAAAACCTTCTTCATCATCAAAACGCTTTTTAGCATCACGGTAAAAAGTCTCTAAATCAGCAAGCGCAACAGAATCTAAATCAACACCTTGGTTAATTTGATCTTCTAAGTGAGCAATCAACATACCAAATTGTGTGCCCCAATCACCCATGTGATTTTGGCGAATAACCTTATCACCACGAAACTCAAGTGCACGCACTACAGAGTCACCAATAATCGTTGAACGTAAATGGCCCACGTGCATTTCTTTAGCCAAATTAGGTGATGAGTAATCAACCACAACTGTTTGCGGCTTTGCGTGCTCTGCAACAGCCAATTTTGCATCTTGATTAGCCGCAACAACGCTTTGTGCTAAAAACTCAGGCTTTAAATGGATATTAATAAAACCCGGGCCTGCAATTTCTGTTTTATCGGCAATGTCACTAACATCTAGATTATCAATAATTTTTTGCGCAAGCTCACGTGGGTTGCTTTTCATTTTTTTCGCAGCGCCCATCGCGCCATTAATTTGGTAATCACCAAATTGTGGACGCGTGCTTTGCGTAACCGCTGGGTTGGTATCAGCAGGTAAGCCCGCTTCTGTCATTGCCGCAATGGCTTTATCAATTAATAACGTACGAATGTTCATGTAATTTGTTACCTTTATAAGCCCGCTATTGCAGGCTTTAATTAAATTTTTATCTAGTTTTCACGTGTATGGTTAAACGTCACCTCTGGGTAACGTTCAATTGATAAATTAAGATTTACACGACTAGGTGCAATATAGGTTAAGTTATCACCGCCATCTAAAGCTAAATTGCTTTCACACTTACGTTTAAAGTCTTCAAACTTTTTAACATCAGTTGAGCTTACCCAGCGAGCGGTATTTACATTCACGCTTTCGTAAATCGCATCTACGTTATATTCTGCTTTTAAGCGAGCAACAACTACATCGAACTGCAGCACACCAACAGCGCCTACAATAAGATCGTTATTAATTAGCGGTCTAAATACTTGTACAGCGCCTTCTTCTGAAAGTTGCACTAAACCTTTTAATAACTGCTTTTGTTTAAGTGGATCGCGCAAACGAATACGACGGAATAACTCTGGTGCAAAGTTTGGAATACCGCTAAATTTAAGCTTTTCGCCTTGAGTGAATGTATCACCAATTTGAATCGTGCCATGGTTGTGTAAACCAATAATATCACCAGCGTAAGCATCGGCTGCACGCTCACGGTCACCTGCCATAAAGGTAACCGCATCAGAGATGCTTACTTGTTTACCTATGCGTACATGGTTCATTTTCATACCTTGGCTATATTTACCCGATACGATACGCATGAAAGCTATACGGTCACGGTGCTTTGGATCCATGTTTGCTTGTATTTTGAATACGAAGCCTGAGAAGTTTTCTTCTGTGGCAACGACAGTTCGGTTTTCTGTTTCACGCGGTAATGGCGTAGGCGCCCATTCTGTCAAACCACTTAGCACATGATCAACACCAAAATTACCTAATGCAGTACCAAAGTATACCGGAGACAATTCACCTGCTAAAAATAGCTCTAAATCAAATTCATTGGATGCACCAATCACCAGCTCAAGCTCTTCACGTAATTGTTCTGCAAGTTCGCCGCCAATGGCTTCATCTAGTTCTGGATTATCAAGCCCTTTAATACTTCGCACTTCTTGGATGGTGTGACCTTGGCCTGTTTTATACAAAATAGTCTCGCCACGGTGAATATGATAAACACCTTTAAATTCTTTACCACAACCAATTGGCCAAGTAATCGGCGCACAGGCAATATTAAGCTCAGTTTCAACTTCGTCTAATAATTCCATTGGATCACGAATGTCACGGTCACACTTATTCATAAAGGTAACAATTGGCGTGGTACGCAGGCGAGTAACTTCCATCAATTTGCGTGTACGGTCTTCTACACCTTTCGCAGCATCAATAACCATTAAACATGAATCCACTGCTGTTAAGGTGCGATAAGTATCTTCTGAGAAGTCTTCGTGTCCAGGAGTATCAAGTAGATTAACTAAACGTTCATTAAACGGAAACTGCATCACAGAGGTGGTTACCGAGATCCCACGCTCTTTTTCCATGTCCATCCAGTCAGATTTGGCATGTTGATTAGAGCCACGCCCCTTTACTGTACCTGCTTTTTGAATAGCTTGTCCGAACAACAATACTTTTTCAGTGATGGTGGTTTTACCCGCATCCGGGTGAGAGATAATAGCGAACGTTCGTCGCGTATTGATTTCGTTTAATAAATTAGACATGTAAGCCGCTTTAAGTCATAACAAGGCACAGCTAAACATGCCAATAAAGAAGGCGTTTGTTGTGCATTGTAGGTATAAAATAGAATTACTATCATTATACCTTGTTTGTGCAAGCCAAAAAAGCAACGATTGCAAGTAATTAACGACATTTGAGAATTTACTTAACCTCAACAAAATAGGTACGATCAGCACTAAACTTGTGTAATTTTTCCCTACAGCATACTATTGTAAGATTACATGGAGGATATTTTGTTTGGGCATGAAAACCAGTAAGCTAAGTATAAGATTATTATGGTATATCACTCCACTTGTGATCTTGCCATTGCTATTTTTAGGGGGCTTTACATTAACAAATGTAACCAACTCAACCCAAAAACAAGCAGAGCTTATAGTGAGTCGATTTGTTGAACAACAACAACAAAAAATGTTTAACTACATCGATTCTTTTCATTCAACATCAAAGCTTTTATCCACCTCACCTGTATTAAGTGACTTCCTTGCTGATGACATGCTAAGTAACGGCAATTACACTTCTCAGTTGGGTGACTTAATGGATGTATTTGCCAGCTACTCTGAAGCTTACCCTGACATTATTAGTGTGAATCTTGTTTCACCAAGTGGGAAGAGTAAAGCCTACTACTCGAGTAATTTAAATACTCCCCCAATGGACTACCCGTTTTTTTCTCGTGTATTACAAAGCAATCTACGCCAGCAGCAATTTATGGTGCAAAAAAACGACGGTACAACAAGTCTGTATTTTGTGCAGCGCGTTTACAGTGCTGACTACTATTTAAAACGCCCCCAACAATTAGGGTTTATTATTTTGCATGTTGAACCTTCTATTTTAAATACCAGCATCCTAGAAGCACCGTATAACAACACGCTCAATTTGCTGTTAACAGAGGACGGGAAAATTTTATTTAGCTCAGACTATAATAAACGCGGCCAATTTATTAGTGAGTATGAGCTCAAAAAAATTCATAATCTTGCTGACTTAGGTAAGCTGTCAACCATCGAGTTATCCAGCATAGATAAAATAGAGCGTATGATTTACGCTGTTCAAATGACTGGTGGCTATTATTATGTTTCAACTATCCCCAAAGCTTTGCTTTATCAATCTGGTAAAGCAATTAGTTTGATCACCGCATTGATTGTCATTATTTCGGTAATCACTTTACCTATGCTGATCTTTATTGTTGTGCGTAACCTCTTACTCAACCCAATAGAGTCTTTGGGGGCTGCCAGCCACCGCGTTGGCGATGGTGATTTATCTGTGTACTTACCCGCCCACAATAATGATGAAGTAGGTGTACTGTTTAACGACTTTAATCACATGGTAAACCAAATTCGCCATTATCAAGATGAGCTTGAAGAGTATAAGCATCACCTTGAAGACAAGGTTGAAAGCCGAACCCGGGCACTCGAAACCATGAATAGCCAGCTTGAATCTGCTATTGCACAAGCAGAACAAGCAAACCAACTTAAAAGTCGATTTTTAGCAAATATGAGCCATGAAATTCGTACGCCATTAACGGCGATCATGGGATTTACAGAACAGTTATTACACAGTAAAGAAGCCGTCTCAGATGAGCTACATTTAGCCACTATTTTACGTAATTCTAAGCACTTGTTAGAACTAATAAACAATATTTTAGATCTTTCAAAAATAGAAGCTGAAAAGTTGGCAGTTGAAAAGTCACCTCTTGATATTGTTCAACTTGTACATGATATTGACTCAATAATTCGTCCCCTTTCGCAAGAGAAAAATCTCAAATGCGATATAAATTATCATTTACCATTACCTAAAATAATTAATTCTGATGCAACCCGCCTAAAACAAATCTTGATTAATATCGCCAGTAACGCGGTTAAATTTACCGAACAAGGTTTAATAAGCTTAGATATTACTTATGATGAAAACTCCCAATCGATTGAGTTTGCCATTAAAGACAGTGGTATTGGCATGTCTGAGCACGAAATAGAGCGTGTTTTCAAACCTTTTGAACAAGCCGATGCCACAACTACCCGCCGCTTCGGTGGCACAGGACTTGGCTTATGCATCTCTAAAAACTTAGCACAATTACTAGGCGGAGATGTTTACGTACAAAGCACACCAGGCATGGGCAGCTGCTTTAGCGTTAAAATAGCTTGCAACTTAGCTGAAGAAAACCAACCTCCAATGCTAACAGAGCTAAGTCAATTAAAACCTGAAAAAGACACCTTACTTTCATTTGCAGCTAATAGCTTTGATGCAAATATTTTGGTCGCTGAAGATAACCCCGATAACCAAGTGCTTATTACATTACTATTGCAAACTTGGGGGTTAGAACCTGATATAGCGAACAACGGCGCAGAGGCGGTAGAAATGGCGTTAGTTAATGATTATCAAGTCATTATTATGGATATGCAAATGCCTGTCATGGGCGGATTAGAGGCAACCCAAATGCTGCGCCATGCAGCTTACGACGGCCCTATTATTGCCCTAACGGCTAACGTGATGAAACATGATGTAGATACTTATTTAAAAGCAGGTTGTAACGAAGCCTTAGCCAAACCGATTGATAAGGATGCACTCGAAAATGTGCTTGTTAAATACTTACACATCGAAAAAGACAGCCAAAATAAGTGGGATAGTTTACTAAATAGTGAAAAGTTTCAGCAGATAAACGAAAATTATCGATCAAAACTACCTGAGCATTTAACGCAAGTTAATGAGTTATACCAGGCTGGAGAGTGGGAAGTGCTAAGAGCACAGGCTCATAATTTAAAAGGCAGTGCTGGCTGCTTTGGCTTTAATAATATCCACCAAGCGGCAGCGGAGCTTGAAGATAATTTACGAGGCAGAGATACGGATCATAATCGCCGAGATTATTTAGCATTGAGTTTAATTGAAGCAATAAAATACACAATTAACTACAAGTCCTAACCAAAAAGTAAAGTCATCCCCATTAGGATAGCGTCTTCATGGCCATTTTTAGTCGGGTCATCGCTTGGATAATAATTTTTACGCACAGACATTTCGCTAAACCCTGCCCGTTCATATAGCTTAATCGCGCGGGTATTTGTCTCTCGCACTTCTAAAAATAAATTTTCAGCGGTGTGCTGTTCACCGTACGCAATAAACCTCTCAAGCAGTTGTTTTGCGATGCCCTGCCCTTGATACTCAGGCGCCACACAAATATCCATAAGCGTAAAATCTGGTCCAGCCTTTTCACCAATGTAAAACCCAACAATCTCACCACCTACAAATGCGGCTAAATTAAAGTAACGCCCAGCTAAACAAGATTGCATGGTGCTTATTGTCCATGGGTGACTATGGCACGCGCTCTCAATACCCATTAGAGCATCGATTGAAGATTCTGTAACAGATTCAAAGGTTATCAACTTTATCGCTCATCAGCGCCCACAGCGCACGTTTTTGGGTAGAGTTTAATTGCGAGTTGGGTAAACTTAATACGCCACTTTGCCATGTAATCGCAGGGCCGTGTATAACTTGAGTAAGTGTTTGCGGTGCAATAGCTTTATTAATATCAGCCAATAATGTAGCGTTGATATCAAGTATATCTATGTGTGATTTATTTATACTACTTTCTCGCAGTGGCTCATCAACGACGCTGTGATCAGTAGTAGCTGGACGAAAATGCTGATTAAGTTCGAGGCTTTCTATACCCAAAATAGCTGCGTGACGTGGATGCATAACAACTCAGTAGATTAAACACAGGAACAATATAAGAAGTAATAAAAACGATGTAAAGAAGAAATGGCAGGGGCGGAGAGATTCGAACTCCCAACCGTCGGTTTTGGAGACCGCTGTTCTACCAATTGGAACTACGCCCCTGCAATGACGATGAATTATAGAGACCTTTCGCTAAAGGTAAAGTAAAAAATCAACTTTTTGGTTTGTTTGCTTTTTAAATAAACAAATCGGTGAATTAGCATGCTGAAGGGTTGCTCCTTAATCACTTTTTGAGTAGCTTAACTAGTCGTTTCTCTGCACTCCTACTTAAGTAAAGGCCGTCAATTTAAATTAAAATGAGATGACATGCTTAAATTGTTTATCTTGCAACGCAACACCGCACTGATTAAGCAAAACTTTATTTTTTAGCTATTTTTAATTTTTTCAGCTCTTCAGTAATAGTTGAAAGGGTGAGAGGCTTAGGCAAAACGGCATTTGCACCGCACGCAATTAACCGGTTCGCTTCATTACCAACGGTTGCACCTGTTACACCTATAATTGGATTTGTAAAACCTTGCTTTCGCAACGCTTTGGTTAACTCATAACCATCGCAATTAGGCATCATGATATCAGTTATAACCAAATCAAAGTCTTTTTCTTTTACTTTATTCAAGCCAATAATACCGTCTTCAGCTTCTGCTACTATGGCACCATTTTGCGCCAAAATTTTGCTACTTATCATACGCAAAATTGGCGTATCTTCGACTAAGAGTATTTTTAAATTTTCAAGTAACTCGACATCATTGTCCATGAACGACGATGTGTCGTCTTGTTCGCATTTATCAAGGACAAATGTTAGTTCGAAATTAGCACCGCCGTTTGGGCTTTCAATGTAGTTTAAATCCCCCTGACCCAAGGTGTGAGCAATTTGCTTGCAGACATTAAGCCCAAGCCCAGTACCTTCGCTTAATGTTTCTCCACGTTCAAATGCATTAAACATCCTGTCTCGAAATTTAGGCTCAATACCATTACCATCATCAATAACATTAATACGGTAATGAGTTGTATCATCACTCAAATCTTCGGCTGTTTTAGTTACTGTAACTGAACGACCACCACTGTGCAGTATGGCATTTTTAGTTAAATTCTGAATAATCTGGAATATAGCTTTGGTGGAACCTTTGTGATGCTCAGAAGCTGATTTTTGCGCCTCAAAATTAATCATAAAGTGACGTTTTTCGGCCAAGGGTTTGACTCCCTCAATCGCTCGCTCAACGATATCATGAACCGATATGACTTCATTATTATCATAAACAGATAACGAACTACTAAACGATGACATTTTCATATCATCAAGTACACAGAGTAAATGTGTTGATAGCTGCTGTAACTCGACTAGGTTTTTTGACTTGTTATGTTCAAGCTCAACATCTATCAACATTTTTAAGGTTGCAGCGGGTGTGCGTAGCTCATGTCCGATCACCCCATATATTCGTTCATTAGTCTCTAGCTGTAATTTAGTCTTGTCGACTAGTCCTTGATAGCTACTTCGAAGATAAGAAATGAGAATAGAAAGAACAACAGCGCTTAATGCTGCTCGTAAAACAATAGCCGTTGTTACAGTGTCTCCGTCTGCAAGGAGTATTATTGGTGCACAGCTCAAAATAGAAACGCAGATAATACGCAACCAACTTGTCACTAGAAGTACAATAATTGCTGCTAATAAAGGCGTCATGATGACTGGTATGACGCCATTTTCGATAACAAGCGACGGAAAAGCTACAGAAACACAAACAGCCAATATAACTAAACATTTCTGTCTAATTTGCTTAAAAATAATTGCGATTAATGAGCATAACACCCACGCAAAAAGGAGCATAAAGGCCAAGTTCTTATTTTGAACATCGACAAATATAAGACTAAAAGCAACTAAGATACCACCTAAACAAAATATTATAGGAATAACTAGGCGCATTTTCTCTTCAACGCTATTTACCACAGATTCATCACTTACCACTAAAAACCTCTGTAATCGGTATCAAGCAATATAGACAATTTATTTGGCTTGATTTACTTGCCTTTAAGTATTTGCCAACGGTGATGATTTAAGTCAGTTTGCAAATAGTTAGAAACTTAATAGTACGCTTTAGTGTTTTATTATAGATCTGATTTGTGATTAAGTGTTTTTTAAGTTAGGTAAATGCTTCTGCTAAAGAGTGTGTGGACTGTGAGGAATTTATTAATCTTGCCACCCACTTGATGGGTTTATTATAAGTTGAGGACTACCTATAAAGCGGTGCAAGTCATTAATTAATAATGACTTGCACCATTAAACTATTCCCACTCAATCGTTGCCGGTGGTTTACCTGAGATATCATAAACAACACGAGAAATACCGTCGATTTCGTTAATGATACGGTTTGAAACCACACCTAAGAATTCATACGGTAAATGTGACCAACGTGCAGTCATAAAGTCGATAGTTTCAACACAACGAAGTGAAACAACCCAATCGTATTTACGCGCATCCCCCATAACCCCTACCGACTTAACCGGTAAGAATACCGTGAACGCTTGGCTCACTTTATGATAAAGCTCAGCTTTGTGTAGTTCTTCAATGAAGATAGCATCAGCACGGCGTAATAAGTCACAGTACTCTTTTTTGATTTCGCCAAGTACACGCACACCTAGACCAGGTCCAGGGAATGGGTGACGATAAAGCATGTCGTACGGTAAACCTAGCTCTAAACCAATTTTACGTACTTCATCTTTAAATAATTCACGTAGTGGCTCTACTAAGCCCATCGCCATATCATCAGGTAAGCCACCTACGTTGTGGTGTGACTTGATCACATGTGCTTTGCCTGTCGCTGATGCAGCTGACTCGATTACGTCTGGGTAAATAGTACCTTGACCTAACCACTTCGCATTTTTAAGCTTTTTAGATTGCTCATCAAATACGTTAATAAAGGTGTGACCAATTGCTTTACGCTTATCTTCAGGGTCAGATTTGCCCGCAAGATCCGCTAAGAACTGGTCTTCAGCATCTACTTTAACAATATTAAGGCCAAACTTATTGCCAAACATGTCCATAACTTGCTGACCTTCGTTTAAACGAAGTAAACCGTTATCAACAAACACACACGTTAGGCGATCGCCTATTGCGCGGTGAATAAGCATCGCCACAACCGATGAATCAACACCGCCTGATAAGCCTAAGATAACTTCGTCATCGCCAACAGTTTCTTTGATACGCTCGATGGCGTCATCAATGATTTTTGCTGGCGTCCACAGTTTCTCACAGCCACAGATATCAATTGCAAAACGTTCTAATAAACGCTGACCTTGATGTGTGTGTGTTACTTCTGGGTGGAACTGAACGCCATAAAAACGCTTTTCTTCGTTAGACATTGCCGCATGCGGGCATGTAGATGTTTTAGCTGTAGTAGTGAACGTATCTGGAATTTCCATTACTTTATCACCGTGGCTCATCCATACGTCGAGTACGCCATTACCGCCATCAGTAATGTGATCTTCAATGGCATCAAATAATGCACAGTCACCTACTTTTTCAACTTGGGCGTAGCCAAACTCTTTTTTGTCAGAGCTGTGTACACGACCACCCAGTTGTGTTGCCATTGTTTGCATACCGTAGCAAATACCTAACACTGGCACACCAGCATTAAATACATACTCAGGAGCACGCGGGCTGTTTTCTAGGGTTGTTGACTCAGGGCCACCAGAAAGAATGATACCTTGTGGGTTGAATTCACGGATTTGCTCTTCCGTGACATCCCATGCCCACAGTTCACAGTAAACACCAATTTCTCGCACACGGCGGGCGATCAATTGCGTGTATTGCGAACCAAAGTCTAAAATAAGAATTCGTGAATCGTGAATGTCTTTGCTCATTGAGGGTCTCGTTAGTCAAGAACTGGCATTCAGGTAACCTGAATGACTATAAATAAGGGCCAGCAAATGCTGGCCCGGTAATTTCAATACGTTAGGTAGATTAACCTAAGCGGTAGTTAGGCGCTTCTTTAGTGATTTGCACATCATGAACGTGCGACTCACCCATACCCGCTGAAGTAACGCGTACAAACTGTGGTTTCGTGTTTAGCTCATTTATTGTGGCACAACCGGTTAACCCCATCGCACTGCGCAGGCCGCCCACTTGTTGGTGAATGATGGTTGCGATTGGGCCTTTATAAGCCACTCGACCTTCAATCCCTTCAGGAACTAACTTGTCAGCTTGATTAGATTTTTGGAAGTAACGATCTGATGAACCTTCTTTTTGATCCATCGCACCTAAGCTGCCCATACCACGGTATGATTTGTAGTAACGGCCTTGGTAAAGCTCAACTTCACCCGGTGCTTCCTCTGTACCCGCAAGCATAGAGCCAACCATCACACATGATGCACCAGCGACTAATGCTTTTACGATATCGCCTGAGAAACGAATACCACCATCGGCAATAACTGGAATATCGCGACCTTTAAGGCCTTCAACAGCATCAGAAATAGCCGTGATTTGTGGTACACCACAACCTGTTACGATACGTGTAGTACAGATTGAACCTGGGCCGATACCTACTTTTACTGCATCAACGCCAGCATCAGCAAGGGCAATAGCACCTTCAGCTGTTGCTACGTTACCTGCAACAATTTGTAAATCTGGGAATGTTTGGCGTGTTGCCGCCACGCGGTCGATAACACCTTGAGAGTGGCCATGTGAAGTATCTATTAGCAATACATCTACGCCGGCTTCAACTAATGCAGCAATACGCTCATCAGTCCCCGCGCCAACACCAACAGCAGCACCTACACGTAGACGGCCTTGCTCGTCTTTACATGCATCTGGCTTATCTTGTGCTTTTTGATAATCTTTTACTGTAATCATACCTTTTAGCTTAAAGGCATCATCAACAACAAGAATTTTTTCGATACGGTGTTCGTGCATTAAGCCTAAAATTTCTTCGCGTGCTGCACCTTCTTTAACGGTAACAAGCTTGTCTTTTTTAGTCATAACAGTTGAAACTGGCTGCTCAAGTTTCGTCTCGAAACGCATATCACGGCTGGTTACAATACCAACAAGGACATTATCAGCATCCGTTACCGGAAAACCTGAAAAACCTTTTTCTTCAGAAAGTGCAACTGCATCCGCAATGGTTAAATCCGCTGTAACAGTAACAGGATAAGAAACAATGCCCGCTTCGTACGTTTTAACTTTACGTACGTTTTTAGCTTGTTCTGCAATTGTCATGTTTTTGTGGATAAAACCTAAACCGCCCTCTTGCGCTAAAGCAATCGCTAAGCGAGCTTCTGTAACAGTATCCATAGATGCTGAAACTAGCGGCAAGTTAAGTTTGATACCACGCGTTAAGCGAGTTGAAATATTTGCCGTGTGTGGCAAAACAGTAGAATGACCTGGTACTAAAAGTACGTCATCAAAGGTAAGAGCTTCTTTAGCAATTCTAAGCATTTTGGCAACTTCTCACATGTGGATCTTGTATAAGGAATTGCGGCCAAATTTTATCAGCGTTATCGGCATGAGTAAATAAGATTTAGCAAATATTTATGATAAAATACCTTCATCAGCGTTTTTAAGGTTCGTTTTATGGCCATAACTTCAAAGCAGCAAACGATTTATACCGTCTCCAGGCTAAATCGAGAAATAAGAACAGTGCTCGAGCAAGGATTTGCGTCGTTAATTTTAACGGGGGAGATCTCAAATTTTATAACTCCCGCATCAGGTCATTGGTACTTCACCCTAAAAGATGACCGCGCTCAAGTAAAAGCCGCGATGTGGCGTGGTAATAATCGCGGCCAACGCTATCGCCCTGAAAATGGTGCACAAGTGACGGTACGAGCACGGGTCTCTTTGTACGAACCCCGTGGCGACTACCAATTAATCGTTGAGCATATGGAGGCCGCTGGTGAAGGCCAATTAAAGCAAGAATTTGACGAATTAAAAATGCGTCTTGCAGCGCAAGGGTTATTTAGCTCTGTACATAAAAAACCTTTACCCAATGTTGTTCATCGGGTGGGAGTGGTAACCTCGGCCACTGGAGCCGCAATTAAAGATATTTTAACGGTACTCAAGCGCCGAGCACCGCAACTTGAGGTAATTATTTACCCTGCCATGGTGCAAGGTAAAGACGCGCATTTACAGCTAATTGATAAAATAACACTTGCAAATATGCGTGATGAAGTGGATGTACTTATACTAGGGCGTGGTGGCGGCTCATTAGAAGATTTATGGTGCTTTAATCACGAGCTGCTTGCTCACGCTATTTTTGAAAGCAAACTGCCAATCATTAGTGCTGTCGGCCATGAAATCGACACCACAATTAGTGATTACGTTGCCGATATACGTGCAGCAACCCCCAGTGCGGCCGCAGAGCTTGTCAGCCCAAACAGTGCTGAATTAACAAATCAAGTTCAGCAAATGCTTAATCGCTTAGCGAATGCATTTAAACACCAAGTGGCTGATAAACGAAGGCTTGCTGTGCAGCTAGAGCATAAACTCACACTTTGCCACCCTCGCAATCAACTAACTCAGCAGGCACAACGCTTAGATGAGCTTACTCTTGCACTGCAAAATGCCATGCAGCAACACCTTTATCAGCAAGAGCGCCGTTTAGCTAACTTAAAGCCTCGTTTATTACAGCGCTCCCCCGATAGAAAACTTTCGCAAGCGGATCATCAATTGCAACAGCTACAAGCGCGTTTACAACAAGCTATGCAGCAACGCCTTGGTAGCGCAAAAAACAACCTTGCTATGCAAGCTGGTAGATTAGACTCAGTCAGCCCGCTAAATGTGCTCGCGCGCGGGTACAGCATTACTAAATCAAAACAAGGCAAAGTGATTAAGTCGGTAACACAGGTTAACTCTGGTGATATTTTAATTACAGAGCTGGCCGATGGCACCATTGAGTCTCAGGCTAACTAAAAATTACTGCTCTGTACTGAGCAACAATTTAAAATCATCGTCACTGGATGTAGAGGTACTGGTTTTAAATTGTTGCCAAAACGCTTGTTTCACTAACTTATCGTTTAATTCTCGCCATTGCCTATGATCAAACTCTTCATTGCCTTGCGGCGCCACAAGTTCAAACTTGCACACTGAGGTTTTACACTCAGCACTGACTAATTCTGGAGTAATGGTTAAGTCGGCGGTTATCAAAAAATCCTGTAAAGCAACTTCGGTGCGGTAAGCCCACTCCTCATCACGTTTTTGCTGTTCAAATTTATCAAGCAGCATTTGCTCAAAATCAGAAGGGCCTTGTAGTTTGTTTTGATAACTTTTCACTGCGGCTTTTTGTGTTGCAAGCTCACGCTTTAACTCAATAATCTGCTGCTTTAACTGCTCTGCAGAGCGTGAAGTGTCACTATTATCAATCACAGTTTGCTGTACAGGTGTTTCAGTTACAGCCAAAGCAACTGCTTGGAGCTGAGGTAGGGTGCTTGTTGATGTTTTTGAAATTGATTGAATATGCTTTTTTTCAATGCTTTGTTCAAAAGGTGCGATAAGCAAAAAATAGCCTGAGGCAATAATAACACCCGCAATAAAAGCGAGTAATAAAGACAATGGGCTATTTTTCATCATTACGCGGTAATTCCTTTACGGCACTTATAACATGGCACTGGTGTGCGATTCGTTCACTGGCTCTGCTTCTAAAAAGTTTTGATTCATGCTCTCTGCCGGACAGGGACAGTTTGGCTGACCAACTATTTTAGCAGGAACCCCTACAGCTGTAGTATGCGGCGGAACAGGGCTTAGTACAACTGAGCCGGCACCAATTCTTGCCCCCTCACCTACTTCGATATTACCGAGCACTTTTGCTCCGGCACCAATTAAAACGCCTGCGCGAATTTTAGGGTGACGATCACCTTTTTCGTTACCAGTACCACCCAGCGTTACAGATTGCAAAATTGATACGTTGTCTTCGATTACCGCAGTTTCACCTATTACTATGCCAGTTGCATGGTCAAACATAATACCATGACCGACTTTACAAGCAGGATGGATATCAACGCCAAATACTTCTGAGGTACGGCTTTGAATAAACCGCGCGAGCTCTTTGCGGTTTTGACGCCAGAGGCAATGAGCAAGTCTATGTGCTTGTATTGCATGAAAACCCTTTAAGTTTAATATTACTGTTAAGTAAGTATCGGCAGCAGGGTCTCGATCTTTAACCGCTTTTATATCATTTGCGACGTGGGTCAACATTCGGTCACAATCAACAAACGCTTGGTCAAATAATTCTCTTATAGTAAATGCTGAAACAACCGCATCAGCTAATTTATTTGCCACAATAAAGCTTAATGCCGAACCTAAACATTCGTGATTCAAAATACATGAGTAAACATGGCTTGCTAATAAAGGTTCACGCGTGACAACTTCGTTTGCTTCAGAACGAAGTTGTTGCCAAATTTCATGACGCATAGGACGGCCTTAAATAAAATATAAATCTACTATGAGTAAGTTTAACGGATTTAACGACTGATGTGTTAATACTGTTATTATTTGTTCTGGCTATTAGATATAACAAACTTAAACCCATTACTTATGAATAAACTAATCAGCCCATATGACAAACAATAAAAAACCAGTAAGCATTGTAAAAATTAAAATTCCATTTAATTCAGTCATTAACAGCACATGACAGTCTTCATGTCATATGACAATATAGCCATTGGCATATAACTGACGGCGTAAATAATAAAAATAATCGCTAAATTAGCATCATCAACTCAACAAGGATAAATGATGATGAATAACAACATACTAAATACTAAAAAACTGGGTTATAAATTTTACTTTCAAGATGGCGATGATCAAATAGCCTGTTTTGGTAGCTACTTCACAGGTAAAGAAGAAGTCTATATCAATGATGAGCTTGTTAGTGAAAAACGAAATATTAACGTAGCAAGTAAACACCAATTTGAACTGTCAGGTAATACGTTTAGTGTTAAATTTGAAATGCTGAATATCTTGACTGGAAAACTTCAGTGCTCACTATTTAAAAATAAAAAGCTGGTAAAAAGCTACGAACAATCATCACTATTTAACAATCCAAAAACGTCGCTAAAAGTTCTTGCGGGTTGCTTTTTGGGTGGACTCATTGGCGGCTACTTACTCATTACAATTTTAGAGTTTTTACTGGGGAAGTTTTAGTATGCAACTCAACCCCACAACAGTGAGAACATTAAGGCAAAAGCTAGATTGGACTCAACAACAACTCGCTGATGCCTGTGATGTGAGCTTACGAACTATTCAACGAGTTGAAAAAGAAGGCGCAGCGTCAAAAGAGACCACCATGGCCTTATGTGCAGTATTGGAAGTTCGCCAAGGTGAATTAATACGACTTGAAGAGAGTACAGCATCAACCCCTTCGACACAGACTTTTAATAAACAAAAGATAACTGTGCTGATTGCAATTTCATCTTTTGCAAGCTTTGCGCTTGGCATGATCACCGTATTTTTAATTATGAAATAAGGAGTTAAGTAATGACAAAACAAACGCGAGGACACATTACTTTAGTGCTTTTGATAAGTGCTACCATACTTTTTGGACTAGGTATAAAGGTTGGCGCAATGTTATAAAAATGCCCCAAACTTGGGGCATTTAAATTAATCGTCTTAGTTATTTAAATGTTTGTTATTCAAACACCTTATCTACAGCCAACACTTCAATGTTTTTCGCAGGAATAGATAACTTGTAATCAGCAATTACTTTATCTTCAGCAACCAGTTCTGCTGGTTTTTCTGCATTGTATACCATTGGTGATGTTTGCTCAGACGCTAAGCGTTTTTGCATATCTTTACCATCGCCCGTGATAAATACATATTGAATATCATCTGTTTGTAAGTTTTCTTTTATTACGCGATTTACATCAGCAAGGCTTAGTTCTTCAAGCTGGCTCGTCACGTATTTAACAAATGTTTCTGTGTTATAAAACTCACTATCAAGCGCGTATCCTAACTGGCGGTTTTGGCTTGCAACCATTTGTGGCACAAAGTTGATTAAGAAATTGCGCGTTGCCTCAAAATCTTTTTCAGTCATGCCATTTTTAATCAGTTTATCAAGTTCAAATAAAGCCGTACGTGTTGCAAAGTGTGCATCGTTATTTGAACGTAACGGGCGCAACCATACTTGGAATATTTGCTCTGAACGGCCAAGGTTTGCATCTGGCTTTGTTTGGAACATACCACGTGGGAAATACTCGATATACGCGTAATCACCATAATTCATACCACGCGTTTGACGAATGCGCTCATACAAGTATGAGTTAGAGCTACGGTGTTCACCAAAGTACGAGCGCACTAACCAAAGTGCAGTCCAATCTTCGCTACTGCGAATGGTATCAATTGGGAAACCAAATGACACAGCGGTTGATTGCGCTGACTTTTCAACAATAGTGGCATGATGCCCTTTAAGCTCTGGTGCATCGGGAATTGATAAACGACTCTCCTCCCCTTTCGGTAAATCGCTTAAATCAGCAAACATGGTTGTTTTAAGAGACTCAGGCACAGCACCTATTAGACCAACCGTTAGCTTAGCCTGTGTGAACTCTTTGGCGTAAAACGCTTTTACATCATCAAGTGTTAATGCTTCTAAATCTGACAAGTCACCATAGTTGTAACTTTCGTAAGGGTGACCTTGATACAGCTTATGATAAAGCACTTCTTTACCTAGCTCTTCATCGTTAGAGGCTTTAAGGCCCGATTTAATACCGTCAATAAGCTCTTTCTTTAAACGTTTAAAATCATCTTCTCTGAATCCAGGATTAAGTAATTGCTCACTTACCAATGCATACCACTGAGCTGCATTATCTTTATGGACACGTCCTTGCAATGAAATCATTTCTTTATCAATCTGATAACCAAAACTGCCTGCTAATGGATACAGTGCTGTTTTGATATCATTATAACTCTTAGATTCAGAGCCGCCTTGTGCCAGCATGGCAGCAGTCAATGCAGCCACCCCTTTTTGACCTTTAGGGTCAGCCGCAGCACCTGTGTGGAATAGCCAGTTAACGTCAATCAATGGTGAGCTATTGGTCTTATCAAGCACATTAAAGTGGCGCTCTTTCACTGTTTGCTTGCTAGCAACTAGCGTATTTAGGTCAACTTCTTTTTCAAAACCGGCTATTTTATCAAGTGCCGACATAGTTACCGTTGTGCGTCCACTATCAACAAAGTATTTGTTAGCAATATCTTGAATATCTTTAGCTGTAATACTGTCAGCGGTTGCATAAAGTTGGTTAATCACTTCAGGGTCTCTTTCAAAGTGCATATAACTTGCAAGCGTTGATGCAATTGACTGAGATGAATCGAGGCCATTAATAAAGCTGTATTTTAAGTTAGATTTCAAGTCAGCAAGCTTTTGGCTATCAACAAGCTCTGTACGCGCTTTTGCATACGTATTATTAATTGCATCACGCGCTTTAGCTAAATCTTCTTCGTTTTCTACTTTTACAAATACATGCAGTAAGCCCGGATCTTTTGTATCTGGATTATAGGTAAACATTTGGCTGGCAATTTGTTTATCAACCACTAACTCTTGATATAACTCTGAATTATTTGAAAAATAAAGCTGCGACAGCAAATCAAGGGCTGCGCGGTCTTTTACTTCTGGCTGCCAAGCTGTGCCTTTGTATGATACGAGCAGCCAGTGCCCTGGCAGACCTTCGTTTTTCTCATGGATATACTTAGCCGCTTGCTGTTTTGGCTCCGTTGGAATATCAGCAACATAATCGCCTTTTTGCCAGTTACCCCAGTGCTTTTTAACCATCGCCATGGTTTCTTTTGTATCAACATCGCCAACAATAACTAATGAAACATATTCTGGTTTGTAAAACTTCTCAAAAAACTCTTTACCGTACGCCATTTGATCTGGCATAGCTTCAATGTCTTCAAAAAAGCCCATTGTAGTGTGTTTATAGGTATGTTTTTCAAATGCTTCATTACGCACGGCTGAAAGTAACTTACGGATAGGGCTGGCATTATTTTTAAGGTATTCACCTTTCACTGTTAATGCTTCAGTACGAAACTGCTCTTCAGAATATTTTAAATTTTGGAAAATATCGGCTTCAATTTCGAGTACTTTATCAAGGTGCTGTTTCGAGAAGTTTAAGTGATAGTTAGTGTAATCATTGGTTGTATAAGCGCGGTTATCAACGCCTGAATTTTTTAAGATATCTGAATAAACATCTTGTGGAAACTTTTCAGACCCTTTAAACATCATATGTTCAAAAAAGTGCGCAAAACCCGTTTTACCGGCTTCAACTTCATTACGTGAACCAACAGATACTGGGATTTGCAATGAAACAACATCTGGATAATCGGTTTTAACAATCATTACACGTAAACCGTTATCTAACTCTTCTAGTACGTAGTCTTGCGAAAAAACACGATCGTTTGCAGTGTTTACAGAGTTTTGCTCTATTTCAACTTCTTTAACCATGGTTGTACTTTCATTGCTAGCACACCCGCTCAGTGCTAGCGTAACGGCTAAACTCGTTGCTAATAATTTAAATTTCATTGTTATCCCTTGTTAGTTGAATATTTTTTTAGTTATAAATATGTCTACATCACTTTGATTATGCAACAAAGTGAGGAAATATAAGACCCCCAGCATAACAATTTATGTAAACAGTTGTGTATAAACACCACTATTAAACGTTTCCAACTTGAATATAATTCATAGTAATTGAAAAACTTTCACTAAAAAAATCTATCTAGACGTCTAAATGGCTGCTATATTATCTGATATAGAAAGTTAATTGGCTGGAATGAGGATTATGGCTTTATCATTACAAGAGAAAATTGAAGATACCAATCAGGGCGTTTACTTAATTGGCACAACTCCACCACGCATTGGTACAGATAAAGCTCAACTTGAAACTATTGCGCAAAAGCTTTTAGGTCGTTTGCATGAAATTGAATACGATGGTGTGATTATTTATGATATTCAAGATGAAAGTAGCCGTACTGACAAGCCGCGTCCTTTTCCATTCAAACAGACTGTGGACCCGAGAGAGTACAGCCATCTATTGCGTAACTTATCCGATCAAGACGTGATCACTTATAAAAGTGTTGCACAGCGCGGTGAAGAAGAATTTAAAGCATGGTTACATGAAACCAAAACCCAGTTTGATTTAAAAAATTTAGTGCTGGTGGGTAGCCCTTCATCTGAAGGTGATATCAAGCTAAGCTTACCAAATGCCTATAAAGTGTTAGAGCAACAATCGAATGACTTCTTTTTAGGTGGCGTCACGATTGCTGAGCGCCATGCCAGTAAACGTAACGAACACGAACGCCTACTTGAAAAAACCGCACAAGGGTGCAAATTTTTCATCTCGCAAGCTGTTTACAATGCCCAAGCCACGATTGATTTAATCACCAGTTATGCACGCAGCTGTAAAGCACAAGGTATTAAGCCGCAACGAATCATTCTAACTTTCACCCCTTGTGGCAGTGAGAAAACGTTAGACTTTATGCGGTGGTTAGGGATTTCTGTACCGGAGGCCACAAAATGGCGCATGCTGGATTCTAACAATCCACTGAGTGAATCAGTGCGCATTTGCCGTGAAAACTTAGATTTAATTCTACAAAGCTGCGCTCATTTGGATGTACCATTAGGATTAAACATTGAGAGCTTAACCAACCGTAAAGAAGAAATTGACGCATCAATTAACCTTTACCGTTTGCTAAAAGCAACAATGGAATTAAACCTGGCCGAAAAGCAAATAGCTTAGGTTCTAGGTTCTAGGTTCTAGGTTCTAGGTTCTAGGTTCTAGGTTCTAGTTTCTAGTTTCTAGTTTCTAGTAATGATGATAAGCGACATAGAATAAGCCAGCTCAAGTATTTAGCTTCGTTTCCTTCTCTTTATGCAACAAACTTAGTGAATTATTCACAAAGAGGTTAAGAGACGCTGCGCTTAAGAGTAATACAGATTCTAATCCCGACTTGCCATAGCATGAGGTATCACCAGCCCCAAAGTTGCCGCTTGCAAGCAAGGGCCCTTGTAGAAGCTCAAAAACAAAAGGAATTAACATTGCGCTAGGCAATGACTATCTAGCGTCACAAGGTTTAGTGTCATTGAGAAATATTTGGATCAATATTCATTACGGGAGATGAACCGCCCATTGCACTTCCTGTTAATAAAAAGCGCATGATGGGTGGTGTGGGGGCTTGAAGTTAGAGACCTCAGGCTACCCGATTATATTTTTATTTCTTCAGCAATGACATTGTATCCACTTGAATGAATGGAAACTTTAAATACTTTCGCTTTGGGAAAATAGTTATTTGCAATTGCTTTTATTACTTTCTGCTGTCCTGAAGGCATATTTTCACCCACATAAATTGCTTCAAGGGCTTCACTAGAGTATTGATGCAAACCTTCAATCTTTGAGATAAAACGTAATTCCCCCTCGTAAGACCATTGCTCATGTTTAGTTAGAATTGGACGGCAATACTCGATACTATCTTGGTTTAAATAATCTAAGATGTTAATTTTTAGAGGCTCTGCAACGTAATCCACCGTACTCCAAACAACTTTAGGGTGCTCAACTTTAAGGGAACTATAAAACTTGTTTGCTGAAAACTGTAAACAAAAACCAGAAAACCCAAATCCATAATGAGACCACATTAACATATTGGCATAATTAGGATATGGATATTCAGGTATATCTATTGATGTTGAGAAGACGCATAAAGACTTGAAAAAAGCTTCTCGGTTCGCCTTTAACTCAACAGCTAATTCATTCATTTTGTTAATAAATAAATCACCGTCAGCTAAATACCTTTGTGTGGCAATTTCTATTGCTTTTTCAGGATTAGTAACTGTTTTCAAAGATTCAGTTGCAAACTTTATTAGTTGTGTAATTTTCTCATCTTCATCTTGAGGTTCGTTATAAATTACAAACCCTTCAAAAGGATCGTTAAGTGTTTTAAGTTTAGAAAACCATACAGAACTACTTGCTAAAGCCGAAATAGAATTCTCGTTGAACGATGAAAATTTATATATACGATCTGTGGGAAAGTCCAATTGGCCTCCAAAAAACATAACGCCCTGTTAACAGGAAAAAATTGTTGGCTAAAATTAGCGACGAAGGAGCAAAAGCCAACTGGTTTTTTGTCCTTGTTTAACAGCTTATATAGGCTTTGCTGAATCTCCAACTTCTGGTGAATCAAAAGGTACTGGATGCTTTACTGGATCTTCAATCGTTTCGCCAACTAAAGCTGCTGCAAGTCCACCCATTCCCGATTTTCTTACTATACGCCCACCAGATTGAGTTCTATTCGATTTTATCGTACACATTTTATCTTGTACATGAATCACAGAACCGGAACCTCTAACTATTTCCAAACAACCGAGACTTCCTCCTGTAACTGGGTCTATTATTTCTTCTGGTTCTACATAATAAACTAAAAAGCTATCTCCTTTAGAAACACCTTTTTCTATGCCTATATTTAACACAACAGTAAATTCATCAATAACGCGAACTACAACAATTTTGTCTTGAGTATTCATTAGTCACCACCTAGATAAAAACTTGGAACAGAAGGTTTAACAATTAGTTTTTCTAAGTCTTCTGGTTTATTTGCCTTTAAAGCATCTACTTTTTCACTAAACTCAGCATCTTTTATTAAAATAACTTGAACCATCTTGTTATTTTGAATATTTACCACCTTACCAATGCCAGATAATCGCTCTATACCGCTGTCATTATAATATACCGAAACTATAGAATCGTGAGACAGCAATTCTGTTGGATCTAAAAGTAAAAGAGCTGATGCTTCACTATAGGAGGATGGTGGATCTATGACTGTTCTTACTTTTGGTAAAGTCATTTTTGAATCAGTATGGGCATCGAATGCAGCCCGAGCAAATATACTAACTAAAGAAACCAGCAGAATAACAATAACAAGAGTCCAGTTTAAAGGAAGTGTTGTCGCCGAAGGGACTACAAAAAAACTTATTATGGAAGCAATGACACCAATTATAGTAAATAGAGCCCCCCATGATTTTAATGCAGAAGTCCATATTCTTTCTGAGAAATTCATTTATACACACTCTCCTTGATGAATGATGACCCTATAAGCCTAACGAGCCTGTAGATTAACTCGTTTTTTTGTTTATTTTTATTGATAAACAAACCATAGCTGAGTTCCTATTTTCGTTCAATCGATTACTGTACTTTTATGTAGGATATAAAAAGTGTTTGATATTGTTTTAATTGGCGTTTTGGAAGTGGTTACGAGTGGTTGAGTCGCTTTATTTTAAGTTAAAAGGGCTTCCCCTTCTTAATGCATCGTGTTTTGCAGTTTTTCTATGTTATGAACTAGGCAATATAGTTGCCATTGGGCATTCACTTTCGTTTGTCCCCGTAAGGTTAATTTATTCATGCCTTTGTTTACTGTAATATTTCCAAACACGGGCTCTATACAGCCTAATCGCTTACTGTATTGTCGTCGCCCCATTGGACTGTCTATTTTGACCTTCATTTTGTCGATGTAGCTTAGCTTTTTACATGATTCATCATTTTTAAACTGTACTTGTCGCCCTGTTTTTATCGGTGGCTTTCGCATACATTGCTGTTGCAGTGGGCATACCTTACAGTCTTTTAAATAACCACAGAATCGCGTGTATTTTTGGTTATGACTGTTTACATTAACCCCGCTTCGCCACATATTATTGCCTGCGGGGCAGCGGCAGGTTTGTGTCGCCTCATCATAATGGAAGTCGTCTGAGGTAAATAAACGAGGCTTGCCTTTACTGCGCTTTAATCGGCGTTTTTCTTGCTCTGTTTCGTAGGTTTCGCTGTCTTTAAACAGTGGGTTGCGTTTTCTAAATTGGTTATCCGCAATGTAAGTATCAAAGCCACTTTGCGCCATGTATTCAAGGTTTGCTTCGCTGTTAAACCCACTGTCTGCAGTGAACTTAATTGTGTTTTCGTCTGTAATTTTATCGGTGTTTAATTTATCAAGTTGTCGTTTTAATTGCTCAACGGCTGGCTGGAGTGTTTGTTGCTCACCCACCGACCCCCATGCTTGTGCTTGCAGGATGATTTGGTGTTTATCGTCATTTATTGCAATACCATTGTAGCCTTGAATGGTGCCTTTTGAGGTGGTCATTTTTGCGCTGTCTGGGTCGGTGATATTGCTTTTAATGGGCTTGCCTTTACTGCCTATTTTTTCTTTGTGTGTGGCGAGGAAGTCTGTAATTTTCTCTGCGCTTTTATCCAGTTTTTCTTTTTGCTTTAAGTCCTGTTCAATGAGCTCCTCGCCCAGTCCATCTTGTGATTGGTGACGCTCAATAATACGTTTGCTTGCGCGTTCTAATTTTGTTTTTTTACGCCCTAGCTCATCGAAAGTGCCGCTCCACTCTTTACTCGCATTTGACTTTAATTTACACCCATCAATGGCAAACATGTTACGGCCTATCAAACCTTCTTCATCACATATCAGAAGCACTTGCGTAAATAGTGGCTCAATCTGTTCGTGCATTTTGGCTACGAAACCTGCTATTGATGTGTAATGCGGCTGAATATCTCCTGACACACTCATAAATAAAATATTATGCTCGCAAGCCTTCGCAATCCGGCGGCTACTTATTAACCCATGCGCATAACCGAGTAAAATAATCTTTAACATCACCGTAGGCGGATACGCCGCAGCACCCGTTTTGTCGTTGTTGTACCACGCGTCAAAGCCCGATAAGTCGAGTTTATTTTCGACAATATAACAAAGGGCATATTCAAATGTTCCCGGCAAAATTTGCTCAGCGAAATTGATAGGAATGAATTTGTTTTGGCAGGATAAGTCAGGCTTGTAGTTGGCCATAACAATTTACCGTGGGTGAATAATAACCATTAGATCATAGTAACCCAGTGGTTTCAAGGTTAAAATACAATCAGATTTGTATAGTAGGATATGTTTCTAAAAAGAGTAATTCTACAGCCTCAACGCCCAATTAACAGGCAAAAAATAGTTGGTTAAAATAGCGACGCAGGAGCAAAACCAACTGTTTTTTGTCCTGTTGAATTGCTTATGAGCACATTACACCAACACTTCTCTTTTAGCGTTTGCCAGAAAAGCAAGCTTTGAATTATTACTTGCAGGCTGGAAAGTATTAGTGGCTTTAGATTGCACTTTTATTGTTGATATTATAGCACCAGCTATAGTAGCAATAGGTAATGTCATTCCTGATGAAAAAAAGTCTATCAAAGCTCCAGATGCCGCACCAACAGAAATATCTTTACCACTTAAATTAAGTTCTGCTGACAAATCAAATTTACCAGTTTTGTTAAAGCGCTCATGAGTTACAGAGTCCAAATCAGCAATTGATTTAGCTAAATCTGAAATCGCTCTTTTAGACGCTAAGTCTTGATCGGCTGAACTTAAAACTTGCTCATACAAATCATCTAGGTGTGCATGAAGGGAGTAAAGCTCATCTTTTCGTTTCTCTTTAAACTCTAAAAGTTCATAGATGTTAACATCGCCAGTTGGTACTGGTAATGAAGAGGCAAGATCCACACGAATAATATTTCTCCGTTGGTTAAAGCCAGTAGGAAATTGGCATTCACCTCCTAGCTGATGAACAACCCAATCTGTAGTTTTATCTTTCACTAATTCTTGTGCGACTAAACTTTGACAAGACAATATAGCGTTTGTAACTTGGTCGCCCTCAAATCGTCCACTGAATCCAACTTTAGGTCGCTCTAAAGCACCTGATTCAATTAACTGCTCTTCTTCGGGTAATCCAATATAAACAAGATTGTTTCCGGGGATTACAACTTTATCCCAATAAAGAATGTAATAACGTAGTTCGTCAATCGAAAGACTACGTTCCATTTGAAAGCCCTTGGGTAATCTATTTATGATCCCAGGTGAAGCTATTACACCTCTATCCATTTAGTACACTCCTTGCCTGTGCTCATAACAGCTTGTTGAACACCATTTTGGTGGTTTATAACACACCAGAACGGCGTATATTACATACCCTGATAATTTCACCAATAATTACCTTTGTAAACAAGTAATTAAAACAGCTAGGAATTAAGCGTGTTATTTTGCACCAAAACGGCGTTTAATAATGTTATCGGACAAAATTAGGCTCCTACTCATCAAAATAAGAATAAATTTAACTTTTTCGATGGCCGGTTATCGCTCTTAGCTAGCTGTCCGGTGAGGTCTTTAAGGTTTTTTGGCTAACTTAAACGCTTGTTTTACGCTATACATATCTTTATCTGCCATATCTAGTAATGCTTCGAACGACTCTTTTTCTGAAGAGCTAAAACTACGTCCTATACTCAAGGTTAAATTTGGTAGGTTTTTATCTGCAAGCTCTGCGTGGTAAGCATTTATTATTTTATCTATCACATTATTAATTAATAACCTGTCAGAAATCTGAATTACCGCAACAAACTCATCCCCTCCTAAGCGACCAATAATGTCGGCATCTCTTAAATGCGTTTTCAGTGTTTTTGCTAGGACAATTAATGCATTATCGCCAACTTCATGGCCATAGCTGTCATTTAGCTTTTTAAAGTCATTTACATCAATAAACAAACAACAGACATCAAAACCTAATCGATTTGCTAAATTGAGCTTTTGTTGAGCCAACAAACTCAGTGCTCGGCGGTTATAAATGTTAGTCAGCGGATCCAGCATGGCTATTTCGCGCATTTGCACAAAACTATTTAGCATTTCTAAATCATCTTCAACTAAATCTCTAAGTTGTTTGATCAACTCTAAATAATTGTGCTGATAATCTGTTTGCTGAAAGTCCATTACGCATAATGTGCCAAACACTTCACCATCAGGCCAATGAATAGGTAAGCCTAAATAAGACTCAAAACCATCGCGAGTCACCTCTGGGTTATCAGTCCAACTACCGTCGTCGCTGGCATGGTTTACATAAAGTGATTGATTTTCTTGCACCACTTTCTTACAAAAAATATTAGTATCAAGTGGCACGACCTCCCCTGCTTTATACGGGTTTTCTCGCTGTTCGCTGGCAACTACAATTCGGTAACCAGCGTCAGTAGCTTGAACAACAAATCCTGCTGGAGCTGAAAATAACTCAGTCATTAAATCGACCGTTTTCTGCCACTTCTGTAAAGATATATGGCTGTCTTTTTCTGAGAACATCCACTGATTAGTTTTAAACATACTGAGCACCCGCGCTGACTACTTAAAATTAAGTATAAAAGACTTATCGGCGGCGGTTTGAACTTTTTTTACCTAAAATTCGTTTTTTATCACGGTCTTTTCGCGATTTATTCGTATTTTTACGGTTATCTTTAGGCTTTTTGTTTGGGTCAGGCTCATAGCCTGCAAGCCATTGTGGCGTTAGGCGAGTATCTAATAGGACTTCAATCTCCTCAAGAAGCCACTGCTCATCAAGACTTACTAATGACATTGCAAGGCCTTGCTCACCTGCTCTGCCCGTTCGACCAATTCGGTGAACGTAATCTTCAGCTATATAAGGAAGTTCAAAATTGATTACGTATTTTAATGAGACAATGTCTAACCCTCGCGCAGCAACATCCGTTGCAACAAGCACACGAGTGGTTCCCTCTTTGAAGTTTTGCAGTGCCCTATCACGCGCTCCTTGTGATTTATCGCCATGGATAGACTCCGTTTTAAGCCCGTCTTTACACATTTCTTTAGCTAACTTGTCTGCCATTTGTTTAGTTCGGGTAAAAATAAGCACTTGGCGCCAGTTTTTCATACCAATCATGTGGGAGACTAGCTCTCGCTTACGATCTTCATCTACAGCATAAATAACTTGCTCAACCTCAACAGCAGCAGAGTTGCGTTTATCAACTTCAACAAGCTTAGGGTCCTTGAGTAACTTTTTACTCAATTCAAATACGCTATCATCAAAGGTAGCTGAAAATAATAAAGTCTGACGGTCACGTGGCACATGGCGCAAAATACGTTTAATCTCGTCAATAAAGCCCATATCGAGCATGCGATCAGCTTCGTCAAATACTAATGAGTCTACGCTTGATAGAGTAATACTGCCTTTAATAATGTGATCAAGTAAACGCCCAGGGGTGGCAACCACTACTTGTGCCTCTTTCATCGCTTTGACTTGAGGGCCAATACTTGCGCCACCATATGCTAGGGCACCCTTGATGCCACAGCCTTGTGCATATTTTTCGAAACTAGCAAAGACCTGCTGAGCAAGTTCTCGGGTAGGCGTTAATATTAAAACACGCGCGGTACCTTGCTCATCTTTTTTATCACTAGTGATTAGTTTGTGTAATAGAGGTAATACAAAGGCAGCTGTTTTACCCGTTCCCGTTTGCGCACTACCCATCACATCATGACCTGCCAAAATGAGTGGGATTGTTTGTAGCTGAATTGCTGTAGGAGTTTGGTATTCAGTTAGCTCAAGGCTCTTGAGTAATAAAGGGTCTAGATGAAGATCAGTAAAGGTTGCAGCAGACATAAGATAAACTTGGAATGACAAATATTAGCATTATTGTACGCGCAAAACGTGCAACAAAAAAGGCACTTACGCGCCTCTTAGAGATGTTTAAATTATCGCGGATTTAAGCTACGGGCTTAAGCGTTTCTTTGCGCTCGTTATAAAACGCAATCAGATCGTCAACAGTCGCTTGGCAGTATTCTCGTATGCCAGATACAACCATATGTTTTTCACCTGAGCCCACTTTTTTGCCATTCTCTAGCAAATTAAATCGCAGTGTTATTTTACCGCGCTTACCTGCGCATTCGAAATCAGGTTCAGCAAACTCTAATGTAGGCGCCGTGATATCCAATGTATCGAGGTTAATCAGCATAGACTCATAGATTACCATCGGTCTAGCCGGGTTTATCATCACATCTTGCTTACCCATAAGTGGGATAATTACATGTGGGAACGTAGTGCCTGAAAACTCTACGTAGTTTTTAATTAAACTATTTGTTAGTGTTTCACACTGGCTTGTTTTACCTTCACGCTTAACCTTAAGCATGACTTTTTCACCGCTGGTTATATCAAATTCATCTGCACCTTGTGGAAAATGAAGTTTTGAATTTTCATCAACCATACCTGCAAAGGTGAACTCCATTCTTTCACTGATACCATACTTACTTAATACCAACGAAAACAATAGATCCCCAGGTACACAAAATCTCTTTGCGTCTTTATCATGAAGCGGGTTGTAATCATCAGCTACACACTTAGCAAAGCGGCAACCTTGCTCGCGAGAAATAGAGACATAGTCAGCATGTTGCTGATAATAAGGACTTAACATTGTTTATTCACTACTTAAACTGCTTATAACCTGACTATACTACCAGATAAAAATACAATAGAGGTCGAATCTGTTAAAGTTTTGTTTATAACCTCAAGGTAATTTGCTTACTTAACTTAAAATATAGTGCAGCAACGTCTAAACTAACTATTATTAATAAACATAACGCAAAGTAAAATGTAGCTTTTTGTACAAACAGTTAACAACTAGCTAAAAATAGGTGACACTGGTTCTCTATTCCAGCTGTATAATTTAAGCTCAATCGGCAATGTAATTTTCAGGTATTGCCACAGTTAATTACCAAAAGCTCGATAACTTAAATACACGTGTGAAATAGGGAAAATATTTCCAACGTTTATTAAAAACGAATTTACTAGCATTATTTGATAATACGTTAAGAATAATAAATAGAAAGAGACGTAAGGCGGCAAGTTCAATTTTAGACACTTCACCGCCGATTATTTAGGTGTATTAGTTTTGCATTGCCCTAGGGGTTTTAAAATCGTTGATAAAATTAAAAAATCGATACACTGCATTACTTTATTATGCTGTGTATTTTGTAGCATATTCACTTTAGCAAAACCTGTTGATACACCTTATTTAAAAGTATCTCCAACAGTATGTGTAACTGAATCTGAGCAAAAACTTTGTCAATTCAACATAAAAATTAATTTTATTTTGGCGCCTTTTAAAGAATTATGTATTGAAATAACAAACCTTCCACAGTATACACAGTGTTACACAGAAAAGGGGTTGATTAGAGAGCATATAAAATTACAAACCTCTCACTCAATAAAAATTCAACTTATCGACCCCCTCACCGATCGAGTTATTAAAGAACAAGAATTATCAATTGCTAGTTACAAAGCGAGTGATTACCGCATCAAGCGCCGATTTGGCTGGAGTTTATAATGCACCATATATTTGTGATAGAAGATGACTTAAAACTTGCCACTTTAATTCAAAAATTTTTATTAAAACAAAACTATACAGTTGATGTATTTAATACAGCACAAAGTTATTATGACCACGACATTATGTTTAACCCAACATTGATCATCTGCGATGTAATGCTTCCTGATGGCAATGGTTTTGCGTTAATTGAACATTTGAAAAAAAATCACTGTTGCCCAGTTATCTTTCTAACTGCACTGGATTCCATTCAATCCCAAATTAAGGGTTTGGAACTGGGCGCGTATGATTACCTAGTCAAACCCATCCGACCAGAGTTATTGTTGGCAAAAGTGAAAAATATTATCAGCCTACAACAAGAAACTAATAAAGAATCGCAAAGTTTATATATTGATGTAAAAAAGCGCGACGCTATATTTCTTAACACCCCACTTGGGCTAAATGATAACGAATTCGAAATTATCTCATTCTTAGCTAAAAATAGCCCACAAGCCGTGTCCAGGGAAGTACTATTTAAACTAGTTATTGGCCGTGAATATGATGGTTTAGACAGGGCTATTGACCTAAAAATAAGTAGGTTACGGAAAAAGCTAAAAGAGCTTTTTGCTCAGCAACAAGCGTCTCTAGATATAAAGTCAGTTCGTGGCAAAGGCTATAGCTTGGACATAACAGTGCCATGAACCAACAATTTTTAAAGCTCTATGTAATTATTACGATTAGCTTGATTGCTTTAGTTTTATCATTTGGACAACTTTATAATTATTTTTTTTCTACCCAGCCTCCCAGTATTCAGTTAAGTGTTGATGAATTTAGGTTACTAGTTGAAAATAAACAGCAAAAAATAACAAGACTCGATGCATCGCAACTATTTTTACCACAGATGCTGAAACAAAAATTTGACCAAGAAGGTATAATTACCGTTACTTTAGAGCAACAGCAATACATTTATCTCAAAGGTGACACATTACAACACTACCGTATCGGCCCTATTAACTTAGCATCCTCAGAGCCGACAAATTGGTTAGCGTTTATCGCGTTTTACTTGTTATTAGGTGGGTTGATATTATTATTCATTCGCCCTGTTTTTCGTGATCTCAGCTTATTGCAGACAGCAGCAAAACGCTTTAGTAAAAAGCCAGAAAAAATTACCTTACCAATCAAAGAAAATTCTTCAATTGCGCCGCTGGCGACTACCTTTACCCATATGTCTGAGCGTATCGACAAGTTTGTACAGTTACACAACGATTTATCGCGCATTATTTCTCATGAGATACGCACTCCTCTTACTCGTATGCGGTTTGCATTATCAATTTCAGATCTTGAATCACAAGAAAGGACTCAAATCGAACATGATATTGATGAGATTGAACTGCGCTTAGAGCAGTACTTATCGTTTGCTCGTTTAGAGCACCAGCATAGTGTGTTTAAACAACAGGAAGTTGAATTACCCAAGCTTATCAATACAGAAATTGCTAAGTTTGATTTATATAAAGAGCTCAAATTTATTCCTGTATTAAATGTAAAATCAACATACTGTGAAGCGAGCTTTATGGCTATTGCTTTACAAAACCTACTGATAAATGCCACAAAATATGCAAAGCACACAATTCAAATTAATAGTTACGAACAATCAGGTTATTACTTGATAAGCGTCACAGACGATGGAACAGGTTTGCCAATTAATGCTGATGCGCTTATTGAGCCATTTAAACAAGGCGAAGGAGATAAATTAGCGAGTGGTTATGGATTAGGACTGTATATCGTCCATCGCATTGCCAACTGGCATGGAGGCAAAATCAGCTTAGCTAATAGTTCAGAAACAGGTGGTGCACAGATCACTATCAGCTGGCCTAAAAATGATAAGTGACACCTGTAAATCCTGAGAAATAGCTGCTTTTACTTATCATGTGCGAGTTAGCTAAGTTACTATCAAGCCAAGTGTGTTTGAGTTTAAAATCAATACTGAAACTAACGCTAATGGGGTATTCGTAGCTCACTTTCAAATAGTAGTTAGTAGCACTTTCTAAATTATAGCTCAGTAAACGAGTTTTACTTTCTGACGGATTAACCGTGTAATAATAGTCGACCAGCTCTTCATTTTTATAATTAATACCCGCTTCTATTCCAGCCGTACCAGAAAAAAGTTCAAATACTTGATAGCCGTTTAGCAAGATTTCATAGCCATTATGAACATTGGTCACATCGTGCACATAAGCCGCACTTAGCCAGATATCATTATACACATTTAAAGCAGATGATAAGCCAGCCATATAAGAAAGGTCACGCTCTATAGGCGTTAGGTTAATAGGTGAAGCTGAGGGTAACGAAGGCCTGCCTGAGTTCGACCTTACAGCACCTACCGCATAAAGTTTATCTACACCATCAAGTTCAAAGAAAAAGCCATCATCATTAAAGCGACCAAGTAAATCAACATAGAAGTTCTCAGTCTCAAATAAGCTGTAGCCAACAGAGAAGTCATCGAAGTACCAGTGATCACCGTAATAAGCAAAACTTGGTAGGATTGGCGAAGTAACATCATTGGCATCAAGTACCGGGTTTTCAATACCACCATAGCCAACTGTAATACTGGCATGTATTGTCGACTTTTTAATTAGTTGTGGTTGCTTAAGTTTAACATCAGCCTGCGCAAATACAGTTGATGCAGATAAACAACACAGCAAGCCAAACAATTTCTTCATTAACGCAACTCACCTTATGCCATAAATTAATAGTTATTATTACAACTTAATACCACTGAAAACTTCTTAGCCTTTATCTTCACCGGTACGATCATATCGCTTGCACGCTTTATTGTATAATTTTTTGACCAACAAAGCGGCGAAAACTGTTATTTTACGCCCTAATATCAAATTAACATACTGAAGAAAATATAAAACAGCTTGTACATTTTGCTACATAGGTTTTCGGTTTTAGATATTCCTTTTGGTTATTAAAATGTCATTATTTTTTTGTTAAACGAAAAAAGGGCCCGAAGGCCCTTTGTTACATAACACACTTAGGGAGTGATTATTTACGCTTTAGAGCACGACGTCTTAGCCCTGCAAAACCCGCCAATAACACAGTTAGCCAAGCTAATGAGCCACTGTCGTTATCTTCATCATCTGGCTCCACAACGTCTGGGGCCTCTGTAACTGATAACTGCATGCTTTTTTCAACACTGGTTGTGCCATCGCTCACCGTTACTGTGAACACATAATCACCTACCATAAGGTCTGAAATTTGTGTACTCGCAGCATTTGGCGTCGCAATTGTGAATGGACCTGTCCACTCGTACGTTAGCTCATCACCATCAAGATCTGTCGCTGATGCTGATAATGTCGGTACTTGGTCTTCACGCGCAAACATATGCGTTTCGCTAAGCTCAACCTCTGGGGCATCATTGACGGCATTTACAATCAATGTGAAGGCCGTTTGTGCAACGGCTGTTGGCTCGTCTGCATAAGCAACCATCACGGTTACTTCAGTCTCACCATTGAAGTTGGCGTTTGGCGTTAGCTTCAGCATTGAACCTGTTTCATGCCCCATCACCTCAACGCTGGCGTTACTTGCTATCGCAGTGATCACCGTTTCTTTACCTAGTTGATTGTCAAAGTTAACCGCCACTTCTGTACTGTTATCTTCATCCACTGACACATCGCCCATATCGCTAATACTTAAGCGTTCTGCAACCGTTACAACTTTAACATTGACTGTAGCCGTTGACTCATTCTCACCATCTGAAACGGTAACGCTAAGAACATGCTCACCTGCAGTTAAGCCTGATACTGTTGTCATTGGTGCTGTTGCATCAGCAATTGTGCCATTCCCTGACCAAACAAATGTTAACTCGTCACCGTCTGGGTCTGCTGAAGCTGACGCATCAAGTGTCACTGTTTCACCTTCAGTGATAACCACTTCACTTATTGCAACCTCAGCTACTGGCGCATCACTCATACCGATAACTGTTAACATAAACGTGGTGCTTACAGCATCTGATGGATTTTCGATGTCTGATACCACAACTTCAATTTCAGTATCACCAAAGAAATTATCTACTGGCGTAATTGTCACTGTGTCACCATCAACTTCATACGTAACATCATCTGAAATTATTGAAATCTCATTCTTTGAGTTCATTTCATCGATGTAGTGAACATCAAACATTACTGCAGTTTCTTCAGGTGTCGTCATGTCATCAATTGGTACTAAGGTAATATTGCTTGGCACTGAAAGTGTATGAGACAACTGCATCGCATCCATACCTTCAACATCAATATTTGCGCTAAAGGTTAAATCTTTACCTGCTGATTTAGCGGTTATGTCTGCCCATGCAGTGATTTCAAACTGTGAAGATTCAGGACCAACGTAATCCATACAAATTACCATACCGTCTTTAACAACCTTATCCACATCGTTAAATGCAATTGAACGGCCAAGGTAACCTTCTAAGGGCCCATACGAGTATAGCTGCCCTTTGAAACCTTGAATACCCACACTACCGCGTGTATCTGTTGAGCCAAAATCTATATTATCATAGGCTAGATAGATCTCATGTTGGTTATCTCCAAAGCGAGTTTGAGCATTAAAAATCACTTCAAAATCAAATGAGTTATCACGTTTTGTCCACTCATATTGACCGGTCTGACGATTGCGAATTGGATCACCATAATCTGCTGCATTATCCCATTCGATTATCCCCCAACCTGTGCCTGTAGTTGCAACTGTGATACCTTCATCACTGCTTAAACCCACACTCATAAAGTCGCTGCTAAAACCAGGGAAAAAGCCACGCCATAGCGCTCCAACAGCTTCATATGGTTGATTATCATATGGAAATTTATCGTGGAACGGGAAGAAGTGACGGCCGACATTAAAATCGACTTTACCGTTACCGCGTATGGTTACCATGCCATAATTCAAATTAGTCTCATCGGCATTGTTATATAAACTTATTTGATCAACACCGCTGAATAATGAACTTACAGGCAGTGTATAGCCTCGCTGGTAAGTCACGTTATTTTGCTCATCGAAGCCAGATAGAATCGGCGCTAAGCCAAACTGCCTTAAATCCACATAACCACCTGGTGAATTACCACCAAAGTCAGGTGTACGGCACATTTCATCAGTAATATTGTTTGTCACAATATAATCAGCCGCAACGTCTGATGTATCTTCTTGCACGCCAGAAATTATAAGTTGCCCATCTGCAACCTCAATATCCAAATCCTTACGTGAGCTCATCACATTCTGGGGGTTAATCATTAAGCCGTCAGGGATATCAGCAGTAAAAGTAAAGTTACGGTCTAGACCTGAGTTGTTAGCCAGCACTTCAAAAGTATAGGGGACTTTATCGCCTATATTCGCTTTTGTTTGTGGCACATCAAGGTGGACACGGTTTACACCACGCTCAAGCTTAAACGGAATCGACCCTAGATTACCAACATTGACTGCAGATGTACCCACATCAATTAAGCTGTAGTAAACATCATCCTGCTCCATTTCCATATCCCACATAACGGTCATGTCAACAGTGTTAACACCGTCAGTGGCAGGCAAAGAAACATCAATAGTCTCA
Source organism: Pseudoalteromonas sp. RWi3 (assembly GCF_054960735.1). Classification (NCBI taxonomy): domain Bacteria; kingdom Pseudomonadati; phylum Pseudomonadota; class Gammaproteobacteria; order Alteromonadales; family Pseudoalteromonadaceae; genus Pseudoalteromonas; species Pseudoalteromonas sp. RWi3. The sequence continues at coordinate 179,410 of NZ_JBHNYL010000003.1, read as the reverse complement.
GCGAACTCAGACCCTACAACACCAACTGCATACTCAAACGTTTCTTCTAGGCCGCTTGAATTTGACTCGAAGTTGTTGTGAAGAATATACCAATACTCCCCCTCTTCAGGATTATTGATATTACAAAAGTTGGCATAAATGGTATGAGTTGAAACACATAAAATTTCATCCTGTGGCTGAATAATACCATCGCCATTGTAGTCTTTACCGATATACACCCCAGGGTTACCGATATCTATGCGCCCTTCTAACTCAGACTCAATTACGTCTAACACTTCCACTGTTAAGCGTTTTGCATCAGCCTGCACAGTGACAAAGCCAGAGTGAACAGCCTCATCAAGGATATCGTCTACCGATACTTCGCCAGTTCTATTGAGTGCCCATGGATAAATCTGATCATCATCCTTTTTAAGCGTCACTGATTTACGCTCTGCTTTAACAGGTTTATACGCTTTTGCTGTAGGGGCATCTAGTGCAGGCATGGTAATGCCTTCGACAACCATTGAATCCTTATCAGCATGCGCCACGGCATTTAGTCTTGTAGGAAGCTCACCACGGTCATATTTAAATGCAATTGGCCAATGTGCATTAGGAGTATCAGCCTCTTGTGCCGCAAAGATTAAGTTGCTGTGCAATTCAACCTCAGAGTTACTGAACCAGTCTTGAGTATCCATCACTGATGCTTTAACGACGATAGTTTGTGTTTCACCCGCTTTAAGTGAGAAGCTTTTTGGGGTGATCTCAATGTTCACACCATTTTGCGCACTTTGACTGCGCATATCAAAACTCCAGTTTACAACGTCTTCATGACTTACTGTCCATGTACCGTCTTTAGTCGCTTTAACAGTACGAACCCACTGACACTCAGGCGCACATGAAAAGTTAACTAAGTTAGGTAAGTTAAGTTTATGTGGTGTACCGCCATTATATGGATCGGCTGCTAAGAAGTTATCTGCACTTTCATCCATTACTAAGCCTGATTTAACTGCATTAGCAACATTGATGCGGCCAGCTCCTGCACGATAAATTTGTGCTTTATCTGACTCACCACCAATTTGATTTAAGCGGTAATATTGCACTTCATTATCTGCTGTCATCGTTAGTGCTGATTGAACTTCAGCTGCTGACCACTCTGGGTGAGCTTGGCGAATAAGTGCCATAGCACCTGCAACATGTGGTGATGCCATTGACGTACCACTGCTCATTGAATAATCAGTACCGTATGGCGTCGAAACAAACGGATGTTCATCCGAGTAAGCGGCATAAATATTAACACCAGGTGCGGCAAGTGTTGGCGCTAATACTTCAATATTTGAATAAGATGGGCCACGCGATGAGAATGTAGCTAACCAATCAGCATCATCCTCATTAATGCGACGCTCAATGGCTGTTGGTTTAATAGTGATCATATGACCTTTTTCAGAGTAGCTATCAACCCAATCTTCAAGCCCTTCCTCTGGCCATTTTCCATTCCACTGATCATAGGTGAAGTGCACACTCGGTAATGAATACCCTTCTGCTACAGTGCCTTGTTCTGAATTACGGTTGAACATGATAAAGCCATCAGCACCACCTGCTTTTATGTTATCTGACTTAGCTGTACGAGCATTACCATTTGGATCGTTCGGATCATGACGTTGACAAATTACAATAACATTCGTCTCACCTTCTGCCGCTCCTTCAATCGCAGTGCCATCTTTATAAAAATCGAATGTGCCTGCAGGGTATTCATTTACGCAGTAGCCGTTGTAGTCTTTCTCGCCATTGATATCTTCGTAATCTTTTGCCCAAACAACGACACCTGTAATTTCTTCATCATTGACTGAGCCACCCAATAGACCTGTTTCTGCCCAACTTGGTACTTCTGAGCCAAACTCGTCATTTGCAAAACCAGCATATTCAACCGCAGTTTCAACAACAACGCTACGAGCGTGGGTTGTTGCGGCAACTTGACTTAGCCAAGGTGATGAATTATCTAAATAGCCTAAACATTCTGAAGCACCGCAAACATCAGCACCTGAGTTACCTGCAGCCGCCGCGACATTAATACCCGCTTCGCGCGCCGATAAAAATGCTAACTGTACAGGATCAGCCCATACATTTGAGTCTGCACCACCAATTGAGAAGTTAATAACATCAACCCCGTCACCTATGGCATCCTCGATACCAGCTACCAGAGCTTCACCAGGACAACCTCTGTAGTCACTTTCATTTGTTGAATGGCAAACCTGATATGAAATAATGTTCGCATGAGGCGCTACGCCAGAAATTTCAGGAAAAAGGTCTTCTTTTATCACCTTACCATCCATTTCATCACCAGCACCCGCAACCATATAAGGTACATTATTAATAACGTTACCTGCTGCTGTTGATGCTACGTGTGAACCATGGCCACTGTAATCTTCACCAATTGCAGGCCAACCTGGGATCATTGCCGAATATGAATCAGTAATAACATCGTAAGAACGCACACCAATTAATTTATCATTACATTGCACATGCTCTGGCTCTTCAACACAATCTCCCACATATTGACCATTACCCCATGGGTTTTCATGATCATAGCCATCGCCACCGATATCAGCAAATGATGGATGATCAGTATTCACACCCGAATCAATAATACCGATGATCTGTCCTTCACCTTTGAGCTTCAAGCCTGTACTTGAAGCAGCACCAGACCAAACCTCATCGGCTTTGATCTGTTTTGGGCCTTCATCAGATAATAAATCGTAATGCTTTGAACGCATTACAGAGGCTACACTGCCTAGGTTTGCAACGCGCGCGGCCTCACTTTCTGTCATTTTGACAGAAAAACCATTGATGGCTTTAGTAAATTGACGCCGTATCTCAGTGCGCCCAGTAACTGAGCTTACTTCAGAAAAAACCTGTTGTTGTTTTTGTTTTAGTTCATTCTCATATGTTATAACCGCTCGACTTGTCGCTTGGCCTCGTTCAAATAACTTTGAATTTGGAGCAGATAGTGCGCGAGTTAGTGGGGAGTTCGGGGTATTGGCAGCAACACTCACTGATGCATCTCGTAAACGAACAATGTAGATATGCTCACCCTCTAAGTTCTCTTCTACGAACTTCGCACCACGTGCGTTAACTTGAACATTAAGATCAGCTACTTCAGTGATTGGTTGTTCAACCGAGTTTATTTCTTTCTGTAATGTCTGAACTTGCTCTAAAGTGAAATTAGGCGCTTTTAATACATTCTCTTTTGTATAACTCTCAATGTCAGCAGCATGAGCTGCACTCGCGCTGTATATTGCAGCAGCAACAGCAATTGAAATTGTCTTCACTTGCATAAGTGTCCCCTGGATAATTAGATTATATTTATTCAAGCAATCTGAATAGTAATTCAAAGCTTGTACAAACAATTCAATCATAAGCAGGGTTAAAAGTGACGCTAAAACGTGTAGCATTTTGTACACCAAATTAACAAAACAAACATCACAACAAACAACCACAATAAATACCACTTTATTTTCATGACTTTAATTCAGAAAGCATCGTTTTTACACATTTACAAAAATATTACTATTAATAAGAAGCGGCTCCTTTTTAAATTTTGCATTTGCAAATATTACAATTTTTAACACGTTAAATTTTAACGAAAGGTTATACTAATAAAATGAATAATAATAAAAGCAGTAACAAGGGCCTGTTGACCTTTCCGGATTGAAAGTCGTTCAAACTAGGGGCGATTTAAAGGAAGCGTTTGCTTGGCATTAATGCTGTATTATCGCCTAACTATGAGTAATAACCACACCATATAAACGTTGCCTTACCTAAAGAAAAACAGACTACTGTAAATTTAACCTTGAGAAGTCAACGGAGCCAAAATGAATAAAGAGTTTTTTTTATTACTTTTATTACTGTGTAGTGGCTGTAGCTCTATCACTCTGTCTACAAATATCAGTGAATACATGATTGCAAATCAAATTGCTAAACATGGTTTATATAAATTTCGAAACCACCAACATGCAAACGAAATGGGTGCAACGATGATGGGACAGATAGAAGGGCTCAGTTGTGCAAACTATAAAGAGAGTCACCGAGGGGCTGTTGACAAAAATAACTTAAAAGCCGAAGCCCAATCTTTATTAAAGCAAGATGCTGTAAATCGAGGAGCAAACGCTTATACCATTGAGCAATGTAAAGCCGTGACATATGCTAAATATGAATGTGAAAAAGCTTACTTATGTATTGGTCAGTCTTACAGCTATTAAAAAACCGAGCATAAAGCTCGGTTTATAGGGTTAATTGATAAGTATTTTAACCGTTTGGATATTCGCGATAAGCACGCTCTATCTTTTTAGCCTGCTTTTTAGAAATACCTAAATGAGCAAGCGCGACACGTAAACGTGCACGCGATAGGTCAGACCCTAAAATTTCCATTGCATCTAATACCGAGGTAGACGATGTTTTGCCAGTAATAGCCACAAATATTGGCTCTAGGAAATCTTTGATTTTTAACTCATGGAAGGTCGCTACCGCTTTAGCAATAACGAATATTTCAGGTTTCTCCCAACTACGCACGCCCTCTAACTGCCAGATAAAGAACTGTAACGCTTGGCGAATAACATCTTCGTCAGCTTTAACGGCTGTTAAAAGTGCAGGGTCGTAAGTCGGGATACCACCTACAAAATGTCCTGCTAAATCAACCATGTCAGAAAGTGTATTTATACGCATTTTCGCTTCTGGTAATACTTTAGCAAGCATATCGCCGTTAAACTTCCAATTAACAAAACGTTGCATCAATTCTGCATCTGTTAGGTTTTCACGGATCCACATGCCGTTTAGCCAGCTTAGTTTATCTACGTCAAACACCGGACCACCCAGTGATACGCGCTTCATATCGAAGTGCTCAATCATTTCATTAAGGGTGAATTTTTCACGTTCATCAGGCATTGACCAACCCATGCGGCCTAAGTAGTTAAGTACCGCTTCTGGCAAGTAACCCATTTCTTTATAGTAATTAATAGAAGTTGGGTTTTTACGCTTTGATAGCTTTGATTTATCCGGATTACGCAGTAATGGTAAGTGACCAAGTACAGGCGCTTCCCAGCCAAAATCTTCGTATAGCTTTAATAACTTAGGGGCTGAGTTAATCCACTCTTCACCACGGAAAATATGGCTAATTTGCATGTGGTGATCATCAACCACGTTAGCTAAAAAGTACGTAGGGAAACCATCTGCTTTTAACAACACTTGCATATCCACGTTTTCCCACGGGATTTCAATTTCGTCGCGTAAGTAATCGTTAAACTTGAATGTGCCTTCGCTTGGGATATTCATACGAATAACGTACGGCTTGCCAGCAGCTAAGTTCGCTTTAATTTCTTCTTCCGATAATTTTAAACCACGACCATCGTATTTAGGGCGCAAACCTTCTGCCATTTGCTCTTCACGCATTTGGTCAAGTTCTTCGCTGGTTGCAAAACAGTAAAACGCTTTGCCTTGCTCAACGAGCTGATGTGCATATTTCTTATATAAATCGCTACGCTCTGATTGGCGGTATGGGCCGAATTCACCGCCAATATCTGGACCGTGATCCCACTCAAGACCTAACCAGCGTAGGCTATCCATAATCGCTTGTTCAGATTCTGGCGTGCTGCGAACTTGGTCTGTATCTTCAATACGAAGTACAAATTCGCCACCTTGCTGTTTAGCAAAGCAGTAATTAAATAAGGCAATATAAGCAGTGCCAAGATGCGGGTCACCTGTTGGTGACGGAGCAACACGAGTACGGATTGTCATGGTATATTCTCTTTAAAAAAGGACTATAAAACTTGCCCTGATGCTAGCATGGCAAGGGCAATTTTCGAAGTGGACGCACGCCTTAGGCTGCGACTTTATCTAAATAGGCTATGATATCGTTTGATTCGTATAACCAAGTCACTTGGTTATCTTTTTCAATACGTAAACAAGGCACTTTAACTTTACCACCCTGCTCTAGTAACTCTTGACGATATTGCTGATTGTTTTTGGCGTCGCGGGTTTCTACTTTTAAGCCTTCGCGCTTAATAGCACGACGTACTTTTACGCAAAAAGGGCACGCTTTAAATTGGTAGAGTTTAAAATCACGGGTTTGCTGATCGAGCTTTGCTTGGTCCTCAGGCGCACGTTTTTTACTGCGCGGTGTAAATATAAAATCAAAAAATAAGATTAAAGACCCTAAAATCCAACGAACTAATTTCATTTTCTACCCTATCGACAACAAATTAAGGGCACGGATTTTAGCATAACAGCTATTAAAATAGCATTAAAAAAGCTCAATCCCATCATCGTCATTTTGAACTTTTTCAATAACGTTAAGATCAAGGTATGAAGTAACCTGATCACGGCCATTATTTTTTGAATGGTATAGTGCTAAATCCGCTTTATTGACAAGTGACGCCACCATATCAACTTCTGTAAGTTTTAAATAACCAATGCTCACAGTTAACTGACCTACTTGAGGGAAAGGATATTCTGCTACGTTTTTTCTAAAGCATTCGAGAGTGTGATGTGCATCGGAGTTACTTTTAGCATAAAAAAGTACAGCAAATTCTTCACCACCATAACGAAATACAAAATCATCAACTTTAAAATTATTTTTAAGTAACCTCGCTAAGAGCAAAATAACTTCATCTCCAATCACATGGCCAAAATTGTCATTAACTCGTTTAAAATGATCAATATCCACTAAAGCTAAAAACCAACTTTGTGTTTCATTAGACAAAGAGAATTGATCATCAGACACAATCTCCATCACTTTGGTATCAAAGGTTTGCCGATTTAAAAGCTCTGTGAGGGGATCTAACCGTGAGCGATGAATAAGTGCAAGTTGGTTGGCATACACATTTAAAATATGAATGCTGAGCATAGTGGTTCGCTCAGCTAACTCATGGTCTGACTCCACCAGCAACATACCAATAACGCGCCCTAAATAATACATGGGGATGTAACTTGTGTAGGAGCCAAAGGCCGCACTTACGCGTATTTTATTTTTTGAAACCTTTTGTAAAATTGATGCTATTTCATGACTATCCAATGCTCCTAAAGGAGAGTCTTTATTCAGTAATACAGGCGCAACATCATCATTAAAGTGCTTATTAACGTAAATTGCAAAAGCATCAATTTCTGCAAGCTCTGAAATAGCGCTTAGCAAAGTTTTATCTAAATCTGGCTCTTCTTCTTGTTGTGTTATAGATACAATCCACTCATGTCCGCAGGGGTTCGCCATTTAACATCTACCTATAAATACATGGCATTAAGTTTAGAACAATATACTTCATTTGCTAACTTATCTGGCTAAAACAACACTAAATCATCGCGATGGATAACTGCTGATCCACAATCAAAGCCTAATACGTTAATAATATCATTGGAGTGACAACCTTTAATTTCCTCAACTTCCTGATTATTAAATCGAACAACTCCACGAGCTACACACTGATTATTTAAATCCACTAAATCAACTAAGTCTCCCCTTGTAAATACGCCTTTTGCTGCACGCACACCTTTGGCTAATAAGCTCGCGCCATGTTGCTGAATAGCCAATGTTGCACCATCATCAATAACTATTTGACCACTACTTTTTGGCCCTGCTAGTAACCACTTCTTGCGGCCATCCTTTGGCGCACTGAGTTTTACAAAGCGGGTGCCGGGTAATTGATCCGTCATACAGTTTAAAATGACATTTTGACCCGCGCCTTTGGCTATTATCACTTCAACACCAGCGCGCCTTGCTATATCAGCAGCTTGAAGCTTAGTTGCCATACCGCCCGTACCTAAGCTTGTACCGCTACCACCAGCAAGCTGACGTAGCTCATCATTAATATGACTAACTTGTTCAATAAGTTGTGCGTTAGCATCCGTGCGAGGGTCACTGGTGAATAAACCCTCTTGATCAGTTAATAGCAATAACTTATCTGCATTGGCCAAAATAGCGACGAATGCCGATAAGTTGTCATTATCACCCACTTTAATTTCACTGGTCGCAACGGCATCATTTTCGTTAATAATTGGCACCACATCATGACTTAATAAAGCTGTTAATGTGTCTCTGGCGTTTAAGTAACGGTCACGGTCTTCTAGATCAGCACGAGTCAGCAACATTTGCCCAACATTAACACCATACAATGCAAATAGACTTTGCCAAATATGAATAAGCTGACCTTGACCGATGGCTGCAAGCATTTGTTTGTCTATCACCGAGCGACCACAGGGCTTAATAAGTTGCTCTCGGCCCGCGGCCACTGCACCACTTGAAACCATGACGACTTGATGGCCTTGCTTTTTTAATTCGCTACATTGGCGAACAAGTTCAACCATGTGCGCTTTATCGAGTTTATCGCTGCCACCGGTAAGCACACTCGTTCCCAACTTAACTACTATTACCTGTGCCCTATACATGGCTACTTACTACACAAAATATGAATAATTTATTTATACCAGTTATCGCTTTTTGAACAAGTTAAAAATATTCATGCTAGGATCGCATTTTTATTTATTCATCTGAATTTTAAGTAAGAGCCAATCATGCCAGCTAGTTTATGTTTAATTATTGCCACCTTTTTATGGGGTAGCTCATTTATTGCACTCAAATATGCGATTGCTATTTATGACCCCGCGCTGGTGATTTTTTTACGTATGCTAACAACACTAGTCATTGCTGCATGTTTATGGCGCTACGTTATTCGTTTTGACTACCGTAAGGGGGATTGGAAGTATCTTGTGGGGATGTCACTAGCGGAGCCGTGCTTATACTTCCTATTTGAAGGGCACGCTATGGAATACACCTCAGCCTCACAAGCGGGTGTGATCGTCTCTTGTTTACCTATCATTGTTGCTTTTCTCGCGTTTTTTATGCTTAAAGAGTACATCAGTAAGGCCATAGTTATTGGCTTTACCTTTTGTATTGGCGGCAGTATTTTACTGACACTGCTCTCTCCTACTTCAGATCAAGCCCCTAACCCGCTGTTAGGAAACTTTTTAGAGCTCATGGCAATGGTGTGTGCGGCTTTTTATACCGTGGCAGTAAAGCACTTAGCCGCGCGCTATTCCCCTTTAACACTCATTGCTTTACAAGGTTTTAGTGGCAGTTTGTTTTTTGCTCCATTTTTACTGTTCATTGATTTACCAAGTGAAAACCAACATGATTTAACTGCATTAATGAGTATTTTATACTTGGGCTCTTGCGTTACTTTGGGTGGGTATGGTTTGTATAACTATGCAATTAGCAAGGTCTCGGTGCTTACTGCTGCTGCATACTCTAATTTAATTCCAATATTCACCTTAATTTTATCTGCCATTATGCTGGGTGAAATACTCACTTTAGGCCAATGGCTTAGTATTACCGTGGTGTTTGTAGGTGTCATGATCAGTCAACGCCATCAAGAATTAGTCGTTGGTGTTGTTGACGACACCTTATCAGCAGAGACTAACAACCTAAATTCGGTCCCTTCCACGACTGAATCAAAAGGATAGCAAGTTAGTAAATACAAACCACTGTGCGCTAAAAAATCAGTTTGGGATTGATGAACGACGTCAATCTCGCGCACTTGATAATACACCACGGCACCACTTTGTGTTTGTAAGCTAAACTGCTCGCCTACTTTAACGTTTTGTAGAAAGGCAAAGTGGGTGTCGTTGTGCCCCGCAATTAAAGCGCCGTGTTCAGAACCAAGCTCACCGCTTGGTAAATAATGGCTTGGCGCAAACGCTAAATTACGGCCACTAGCCCCTGCTAATACTGATAACATTTTGCCTTGGCTTGGCCAGTTAAGCTGCGCTGTTACATAGCTATCCGCGTAGAACCAAGGTTTTACTTGCTCATTTGGAGTAAGTAACGCTTTTTGCCATGCTTGCTCAATTAAGTGCTGAGCAAGCCATGCCTTTGCTTGTATATAACTGCCATGTGAAAATAAACCCACACCCAATACAAGGGCGAGAACACTAAACCAGAATTTCATTTTTTGACTCTTAAAAAAACGAACACAGTGATTAAAATGCCCCCCAAAAACATGTGTAACCTACTTTGTCCATCAGTTTGCGGCAATCGCATGGTGAGTCCTTGCACGGGTTGATTTGCTACTTGTACATCGTGTTCAGCTGGCGTGTTTATTGTTGTTTGCTCAATCGCGACAAATGCAGTAAATGGGCTTAGTAATTGATGCTCTAATGCTAGGTTTTGAACTTGTTCTTTTACTAGTTGTTTATCGTTATAAAGTAATAACGACTTAATTTTTTGCCGTGCCCATAACCGGCTTATGCCCATTGCATTTTGGCCTTGCTGTGCATTAAGTTTTAAATTAAGTGGCCCTTGCGCTGTTTGACCGAGAAGACTTACTCCATCATTGTTTGTTAATTTAATGGCCACCATAACAGGCTCTGAAAAATATAAATCAGGTAACGGTGATGGCCAATACTCGAGCTGCTTATCATTACTTTGCAAGGTTAATTGAGTAATGGCAGGATGAGCCAATTTATTGAATAATTGCTGCATTTTCGGTTGTACATCTTTCTTACTACCTATAAAAGTAAATGTTCCCCGACCCACATCAGCAGCGCGTCGCATAAAGTAACTATTTGGTGCACTGCCTATTCCTACCGTAAATAAACGCGTATCACCTAATTGCATGCGAATATGTGTAAATAGTTCAGCTTCATTACTAACACTGCCATCCGTTAAAAATACCACTTGGCGCACAAACCCCTCTTGCTCGCTGTTATCAAGCACCGCATCTAACGCATCTTCAATATTAGTGCCGCCATCCGCTTGTAGGTTGTAAACAAAACGCTCGGCTCGGCGCAGATTAAAGTCATTAGCTGCAATCGGATGTTCGCTCATAGAGGCTACTTGGTCGTCAAACCCAATAATATTAAAGCTGTCGTTTGCATCAAGTAAAGATAATGCATAGTACAACGCACTTTTTGCCTGCTCCATGGATTGACCATGCATTGAGCCCGAGGTATCAATTACAAAAACCATTTCACGCGGCAGTCTTTGCGTTTGAGTAAAGTGATCATCTGGTGGCATTAGCATTAATAAACCGTAACGCTCACCATTTTCCAACTGCTCAGTAAAATACGCAGCTTGCGCTTGCTCTTTTTGTAATGGCTTAAACTCCAGTAAAAAATCTCGGTTAACAGCGCTGCCTTCATCAAGTGCAATTTGATAATGTCCAAACTGTGGATTGGTTACTGCAATTTGGTGATATTTAGATTCAATATCAACCAATTCCAATCCAACATCGATATTAATAGTTAAACTAAACTTTCCACTATCAGAAGCCGCGCCAGCCGAAGTTTGATAAACAGGGCTGATCCAACCATTAGCAACTAAAGGCGTGTTAATCGCTTTATTATCTTGAGCGTTTGCAGCTGATAACTCGCCATTAAGTGGATGATAACGCGGTGTTATCGTCGTCGGAAATCTAAGCGCAAAAGTACCACTGCGATAATCAATCACTTCTTGATACTCAAGCTCGATAATAACGGTTTCACCAGGGTTTATATTGGCTACATTTGTAGTGAATATATTTGCCCGTTGCTGCCTGACGATGGCCGCTTGTTTACCTGCTTTTTTAGCTTGTTGAAAACGCTGCTCTGCTTGCTCTGTCTTATCTATTTGGCCTTTAATGACACGCTCACCAATGCGCATAGTCATTGCATGTACAGCACTTTCATCAGGCAGTGGAAATACATAACGCGCATTCACTGCAAACGGGTTTTCGTTACGGTAATGCTGAGTCACAATAACGTGGTTTATCAGACCTGTTACCGTCATTTTTGCATCACTTTGCAAAATAACACCCGGTGCAACGCCTGCGCCTTGGTTGTCATACATTTGCAGCTCAACAGCACTTGCCGCCACTGAGTATGGTGTAAAACTACAAACTAATATAAAAAGGCTTACCCACACCTTTACATAAGACTGGGTAAGCACTTTGCTAGGTCTACTCAACATAAAATTCACGCCTAAAATAATTATGTGGGTGCTCTTTAGCGCACCCAAAACGGATTAGTCATTACTGGCTGTTTGTGAGACGTTACTCGGACGAGTAGTCAGCGTTACCCGACGATCAAATACGTTCTCTTCATACGTATCACTATTAGCAAGCGTGTGTTGCTCACCAAATGCGTTAGCCGTCAACCGAGTATGGCTAACGCCATGCTTAATTAAGTAACTTTGCACCGCAGAAACTCGCTTCTTTGATAGCTGTAAATTAGCCTGTTCATCACCTCGTTGATCAGCAAACCCATTTAAATCAATTAATAGCTTTGGTTGACTTTTCAACAAATTAACAAGCTGATCAAGTTGCTTAGCAAAGTGGGGAGCAATCTCGCTTGACCCCGTTTTAAACTGCACTGTCATTGCCATCAAATTTTTCATTTGTGAGAGTGTAAGACGCTCATTATGCTGCTCTAAAACATCTAACTGTTCGGTGAGCTTAGCGTTATGAGCTAATACATGGTGGTAGTCGTCTGTTTTATCTTGCATCACAATCAGGGCACGTTTTTGCTCTGCAATTTTATCTTCTGCAACTTCCTTATCGCCAATTAATCCACCAGCAAAAGCACCTATAAATGCACCTACTGGTCCGCCGACGATGCCTCCTAAAATAGCCCCGGTACTAAGACCTACAAGTGTTTCTTTGTGCGTTTCTTTTTTCTCTTCATTACTTGCATGAGCAAAGTTAGGCGCTGCTAATAAAGTGGCGATAGTGCATGCGATAATAAGTTTTTTCATAATTTATTCCTTTGTACTTAATTGTTTATTCATTTGTTCAGCTGACGTTGGTTGCCGTCTGCTGTAATTGGGATGGTGTTATTAAAACACTGGCAAGTGGCAACAAAAGGGATGAATAAAGGCAAACTGCTGAGCAATTGTGGCAAAAAAAGGGCAATTGCCTTGTTAGCCTTTTTCGATACAAAAACTTCGCTATAGTGCGTCTAAGTCAATAAGAGTAATAAAAAAATGAAAAAAATAGCCATCATTGAAGATGAAACTGCAATCCGCGAAAATTACATGGAAATGCTAACCGCTCAGGGCTATATGGTCAGTGGCTATTGTGATAGGCAATCTGCTGAGCGCGCGTTAAATGATGGGCTACCCGATTTGACCATTGTAGATATTGGCTTAGGCCATGAAATTGATGGCGGTTTTTTGCTTTGCCAAACCTTGCGGACATTATCTAAAACATTACCGATTATTTTTTTAACCGCCCGTGATAGCGAAATCGATACCGTTTGTGGCCTTCGTATGGGGGCTGATGACTACCTTACAAAAGACATTAGTATGGCGCATTTAGCAGCACGTATTGGTGCTTTATTTAGGCGGATGGAAGCACTAGAGCAACCTGCTGATGAAACCGCATTAATTAATCGCGGCCTACTCATGTTAGATACCAAACGCATGCAAGTATTTTGGCAACAACAACTTGTTGATTTAACTGTCACCGAATTTTGGATGGTACATTCATTAGCACAGCGCCCAGGCCATGTTAAAAGTCGTAATGAATTGATGAGCGATGCCAAAATTTATGTAGATGACTCTACAATTACATCGCATGTAAAACGTATCCGTAAAAAATTTATAGCCTTAGATGCTGGGTTTGATTGTATAGACACCGTATATGGTATGGGCTACCGCTGGGAGCAACTTTAATGCTCCGTTTAGGCCTTCGTAGTAAATTTATCTTTTTATCATGCTTTTTATTGTTATTGCCATGGCTAGGCTACGAATACGTATGGGAAATGGAGAAATTTTTACGCCAAGGCCAAGAAAAAACTCTTGTTGGCACAACTCGCGCACTCGCCACAGCATTGCATGAACGCCCCGCTTTATTTGATTCACAAAGTAATTTTTTAGATCAAGTAGTTAAAGGACGTGATCTTTATGCCTACAACCTGAATAACCCAATTCAACTTGATGGCAAATTATCTGATTGGCAACCTTACCAGAACTTAATTTGGCATTATGATGAGCGTTATTTACAAGGTGATAAAACCAATCACCAAAGCGCTGATCTGTCTTTTGATCACATGGTGGGTAAATATGGCGAATTTTTATATGCTGTATTTAAAGTAACCGATAATTCATTAATTTACCGCGCTAAAAACAGCTTAAGTTTAACCCGAAACGATCACTTACAAATCATGTTAAAAACCCCAGAGGGTAAATTTAAACATTATATTGTAGCGGCTCGCCAAGATGGCTGGGTAAATGCGTTTGATGCACAAACCAATAATCCATTTACTAAAATACAAGGTTATTTTACCAGTACTGCTACTGGCTATAATATTGAACTGCGTTTTCCGTTAAGCATGCTTGGTAATAAGCTGGGGTTTGCAATTGAGGATTGGGATTCGAAAAAGGTGGAACCGCAATTAATGTCAACCTCAAACATTCTCAACCCCAATGACATTGGTTCAGTGCTCGTCCCTTCACCCGAAATAAACCGCATTTTAAAAGGCATGGGACACAGTGGTAGCCGTATTTGGGTGGTTGATAATCATCATCGTGTGTTGGCGCAATCCGGCTCAATTCACCATGCGGATGGCGTCTGGGCTGATGGCATTGCCGATACCCCCGCCAAAACATGGTGGCAACGCTTTGAAAGAAATTACTTACACCCGCTTTATTATAAAGTGCTTACTCGTCCAGAAAACGAGTTTTTAGACACATTGCACGATGTAGCATCTATGCAAGGCAGCCATATTGGAAAGGCACTCAATGGCACACCAGCTTCATCTTGGCGACTCACCCCTGATAACAAAGCAGTGATATTATCGGCTGCTTACCCTATTTGGATCAATGATAAAGTTATTGGTGCTGTTATCGCTGAAGAAACCACCAATGGTGTTCGCACCCTAAGAAATAAATCACTTGAGAAGTTATTTAATGTCATTTTAGCGGTAATGCTAATAGGCACTGTTACTTTATTCTTTTTTGCTTCACGTATATCAAACCGAATCAGGCGCCTACGTGATACCGCAGAGCAAGCAATTGATGCACAAGGGCGAGTTACTGGCACAATTAACTATTCAGATTCAAATGATGAAATAGGCGACCTTTCACGCAGTTTTGCCAGTATAGTAAGCCGGCTTGGAGGTTATACTGATTACCTTGAAACTATGTCGTCACGATTATCTCACGAATTAAGAACGCCAGTTGCCGTAGTGCGTAGTTCTTTAGAAAATCTACAAATGCAACCGCAAAATGAACTGACCCAAAAGTACCTTGACCGAGCAAGTGAAGGTGTTGAGCGATTAGGTAAAATCATTACCACAATGAGTGAAGCCACTCGGCTTGAGCAAAGCATTCAAAGCAATGAACCTGAGCCATTTGAGTTACAAAAAGTAGTTTCTGGATGTATGCAAGGCTACCAGCTGACTTACCCGCAACAAGCGTTTACGCTAACAATTTGCGACAGCTCACTCCCATTGATGGGGGTACCTGAATTTATTGCGCAGCTACTCGATAAACTCATTAATAATGCGCTAGAGTTTAACCTGGATGATAATGCCATTAGCATCAACCTAGACCAAGATGAAAATAATGCTGTGCTGTCTGTTAAAAATAAAGGACCGTTATTACCTGAAGGGCTTGCTGAACATATTTTTGATTCGATGGTGTCAATCCGCAGCCAGCAACTTCAGCAACAACCACATTTAGGGTTAGGTTTATATATTGTCCGTTTAGTGTGTGAGTATCATAAAGGCAGTGTAACGGCACTCAATAATCAGCAAAATGATGGGGTTGAATTTATCGTTAGATTACCATTATCTAAAGATACCTCTGAAAAGAGCTGATGGTTACACTTCTACACAATTTGCTAAATAATCATTCACTTATAATTCAGACTGACAAGCATATTCTTATTGTTAGCTTACAGCTGCTTTAGGAGGTTAAAATGTCAGCTATATTAAAACGCGAAGAAATCGATTTTATATTCGACTTATATCATTGCGTAGAAAGAGATGAAAACAATACCGATGAAGTTGAACCAGAAACTGAAAAGTTTGATTCAACTCAAGGTATTAATATTTACCAACCAAGTTATTTGACCTAAAAGCTGTTTGCTCATTACAATGGCGCACCTTGAAAAAGTAATGCCAAATGATGAAAAGCCACTCAGCTAAAAAAGAACTTATTTTATTACCCATTCTGCTTATTGTGATCCTACTGTGTGTGGCAGGACATTATTTATTACAAGCTAGCTTTACCGACAGTAACCTTACTGAGTATTTACTTGCCGCTTTACCTTTTGTCATGTTTGGTTTTGTTATTATTGCTTTTAAAATTGCAAGTAACAGTGAAGATAAGGAACGCTTAGAGCAAAGCGACAACGATTAGTCGCTTACTTGAGTCTTAACTTATAAAATATGATAACCAAACCAATCTGGTTTTATTGTCTGTGATTGGCCGCTAGGAGTTAACTTAATACTCAATTGACTATCAAGTAAGTCAATAGCAAAACAATCATCAACATCATGTAAATCATCTTTGTGTATGTGGCTTAACCCAGCTAGTAAATTATCCTTTGCGCGTTGCTTAGCTTGCTCAGCGTCGTGCGCCACATACAAAGCAAAATCATGCTGTTCCGCAAGGCTATCAGCGCGGTATGCGCCTAGATTCACAAAAAATAGTTTTTCTGGCTGCGCAACAGGCTGATTTACAACCTCAACTTGATAACCATCAATGTGCTTGATTGCCATAAAGCTGTCCATATGCACACTGTTTTTATCACCAACCCATTGGCTTTTTAACTTTGAATAACACTGCTCTATTGAATCTCCAACAACAAATCGAACATCATGCATTTCAATATGACAACCTTGTATTCTGCCACCTAAATACACCATAAATAACTGCATTTTTGCTCCTATAAAATAGCATCAACATCAATGTTATGTTTTTTAATTAACTTATAAAAATCTGAACGATTTCGCTTTGCAAGTTTTGCACCTTCTGCAACGTTGCCTGCGGCCATTTTTAGCGTATTAATTACATAATCACGCTCAAACTCTTTTTTTGCATCGTTTAAAGAAAGCGGCTCGACATTGGTTTCATTACTGTTCAGAGCACTTTCAACCAAGTGTACTGAAATAACTTCACTAGGTGAAAGAGCCACTACCTGTTCAACCACATTTTGTAGTTGACGAATATTGCCAGGCCAATCATAACGAACTAATGCGTACATAGCATCGGTAGCAAACTGCTTTTGCCCTTGCCCCATTCGTTTTGCAATCATTGAGCTAAAATGTTGTGCTAATAAGCTAATATCCTCTCGACGCTCTTTTAACGCTGGGAGCTTTAAATTTACAACATTTAAGCGATAGTATAAATCTTCTCTAAACTGTTGATTAGCAATAGCATCGGGTAAATTCTTATGAGTTGCAGAGACAATACGCACATCAATCGGTATCTCTTCTTGGAAACCCACTGGGCGGATGGTTTTTTCTTGTAATACACGTAATAACTTAACTTGTAAGTTTAATGGCATATCACCTATTTCATCTAAAAATAACGTGCCGCCTTGAGCTTGTTGAAATAACCCTTGGTGATCTTTTACAGCCCCCGTGAACGCGCCTTTTTTATGACCAAATAACTCAGACTCAAGTAACTCACCGGGCACCGCTCCACAATTTATAGCAACAAAAGGCCCGTCGCATACGTGACTATGAAGATGAATCGCATTGGCGAGTAACTCTTTACCTGTGCCACTAGCACCTGATATAAGCACATTTACTTGGGTTGGGCCTAAAAGCTTTACTTGTTCAAGTAAATGCAACATCGCACCACTGCGAGTCACTATAGTGCTACTTGCAGATTGCTCCTCACCACTTAATCCATGAATTTCAATTGCTTTAGCGAGGCTGTCAAATAACTCGTCTTTATCCACGGGCTTGGTTATAAATGCAAAAATGCCCTGTTTAGTTGCTTCAACTGCATCGGGTATCGAACCATGAGCCGTCATCATTATCACAGGCAATGCCGGATAACGACTTTGTAACTGGCGATGAAGTGTCATACCGTCCATTTCATCCATACGTAAGTCGGTGATCACTGCATCAAATACGTGGCTTTTAAGTAATTGCAGCGCCGCCATACCACTTTCGCAGGTTGTAACTTGATAACCTTTAGATTCAATGCGAATAGACAGTAATTTAAGTAAACTTGCATCATCATCCACCAATAAAACTCGTGCGCTTTGGGTTAATTGAGTTGCCATAGATTACTGCTCCTTAGTTTCTTCGCGTAACAGCAGTTGCTGCTCGATGGTTGCCAGAGACGATAAGGTCTCTTGCATTTTATCGCTCAATGCCTGTTGTTCTTTTTTCGCATTGAGCTGTTGTTTTATTTGCTGCTTTTGCAGCCACCAGTAATGTTTAATATCATCAGGCCAATAATAAGCTTGATCGAGTTGTAAAAGCATTGTTAGTACTTTTTCAGGTGCTAACGTATTATTTTTACAACTGAAGTTAAAATACGATTGAATCTCTCTCTTACCCACATACTGTTTCTTATCAGCAGCTAGCGTAAAACCGCCACATGACGAGGCATGCCAAGCGATCACTGTACTTGCCGATGGATAAGCTGGTTCAGTTTTGGGGCGAGGTTTTGGGTTTGGGTGGACCGCCTTTATTGAATCAGTGTTTTTTGTACTGGTATCACTCATTAACTCACACCCCGTCAATCCTGTTAGGATAAAACAGGCCAAAAAAGCTGACTTAAAATAACAAGTCATATTAATTCACTCCTTGTTGAATCGGTATTTTAATAGTGAAACAGCAACCTTGAGGACTATTTTCCTCAACAGTAATTGTACCTTTAAGTTGTTCAATTGATTCTTTTACGATTGTTAATCCTAAGCCGCTGCCTTGGGAGTTTTCTACTTGGCTTGCTTTTGTTTGATAAAAAGCATTGAATATTTTGGGTTTTTCATGCTCTTTAATCCCAATGCCATGATCACTGACTGTTATGATTAACTGATTCTCAACTAGTGCGAGTTCAACTTTGACAGAACTTTCATTGGCTGAGTATTTTAACGCATTAGAAATAAGCTGAATGAGTGACATTTCAATTAGCTCACCAGCCAAAGGAAGAGGCTTATCGGGTACATTAACGTGCCAACATAAAGTTTGCTCGCGGGCTTGCAACCGATGCTCAAAATGGTTATTTATTTTTTTTAGTATTTGATCAAATTCAACTTCATTTAAGTTATCTTTACTGGTGCGAATTGCATTGTAACTAAGCAAGCTCTCTATCATAGTACGTAAGCGCTCCATACTTTGAGTAATTAAAACAAGCACTGCCTGCTGCTCTTTGTTTATGGGTCCTACAATCTCATCACTCAACAAATCTGTGCCTTCAACCATAGAGGCTAATGGCGTTTTCAGCTCATGCGTTACATGACGTAAAAAGGTGTCCTTTTGCTGCTCCAAAGTATGTAATTGAGCTTGCACCCACTGTAACTTATTACCCAACTCAACAAGTTCAGCCGATCCCTGCACTGATATTTTTTGCTGCCAATCTCCTTGGCCTAATTTATCAATAACAGAAGTTAAGCCCTTTAAACGGCCACTTATACGCCATAAGAATCCCCCACCCACTAACATAGTTAAGGGCAGAAGTGCGACTAACCAATTTATAAAGGAGCTCTGTAATGCCTTTAATTGCTGTTGATTTTCAGCAATTTTTTGTTCATTTTTCTCTCGTAACCACAACGTTTGTTCGTTAATAAGCTGGCTAATTGGAATAAACAGCTGGGCGTTTTGTGCGTTTTCCTCAATAAGCTGTTTTTTTGTATTACGTAGCACGGTTAACAGTAACTGCCATTTTTGCTTACCTTGTTCATTACTTAACACTGTTAGTTCATCAATTGTCTTAAATGAAGCGATCCACTTATCTTTAATAAGTCCATCAAGTGATTCACTTTTTAATACCCAGTTTTGCCGTGTTGCTCGCTCTAAACTATTAAGGTCTTGCTTAAGGCTATTAAATGATTTGGTTACTTTGTAGTTGCTATCCACAATAATTTGAGTGGTGGCAAGCTGTTTGTTTAACGCATTTAAAAAAATAATAACCACCAAAGACAAGGGCAATAAAGACAATAAAATACTAATCAAAAACTGCCCAATAAGACTCGGGCGCCACCTAAGCATAGTTTTGTATTTTTTGCCTATCGCCACTGGTATTACCCTTCCTTTTTAATAGTCGACGCATTATCAGGCAGCTAACTTAGACACTCGCTGAATAAAACACTATTAGATGCTTTTTGAAGTCCTGCTGTAGCTAACTGGCAACACGCTAAGCAATTAGTTTAAAAGATATTTTTTATTTACACCCTTACCTTGTTGCAAAAAAGACACGCCACTGAGTATTTTTTTCTTACCTTAAACTTGATAAAAAACTAAACCACTGATTTTTAAGCAAAAATATTTTTGGCACTATTCTTGTTAGCACTATCAACTAAATACAACATGTATCATTAAAAAGGATGTTTATGAGCTCTCGTGTAATCACACTATTTTGCCTAAGTGCACTGTTAAACTTTAGTGCAACTGCTTTAGACAGCAAGGCCATCTTCGCCGAGCTAGACAAGGATGATAATGGAATGCTAAGCGAAGGAGAGGCATATGAAGATGCCATGCTTTATAAAAATTTTGAGCAAATAGATAAAGACCACAGTGGTCAAATTTCGTATGCAGAATTTAAATTATTTATTCAGTAATTAATGTTAAGGAAACAAGATGAAACAATTAATAAGTGCATTTGCATTAATGTTTTTGGCCATTAGTGCGTCCGTTTTGGCCTCACAGCTCAATGTTAAATTTGCGCAATTTGATATTAATTCAGATGGCGAAATATCACGTTTAGAAGCTAAAAAGAGCGATAACCTGTTTAAACAATTTAGCGATCTTGACGAAAACGGTGACGAAATGCTTTCTGAGCGCGAATTTAAACAACTAAAGCGCTAACGAACCTACACTCGGTTAACTAAATTAAAGTATTTGCCATAATCCCGGAGGGATTGTGTAAATGGATTTATTGTTGGGACTTAAATTATGGCAAATACTTTATCTTTAACATTCATTAAAGGAATAAATGATGAAAAATAAAGCACTTATTTGTGGATTGATGATGAGTGTAAGCTTTGGTGCATCGGCACTCGATGTAAAGCAGCGCTTTGACCACCTAGACAAGGACAAAAATGGATTTTTAACAAAATCGGAACTTGATCCTCAACCGCAGTTACTTAATGATTACCAGCGCTGGGATAAAGACAGAGACAACCGTATATCCTTACTTGAATTCAAACACTATTTAACGAATAGCTTGTATTAAAATATGAACAAACAAAATATCATCGTATTGCCTTTATTATTACTGACTGGCTTCAGTGTTTTTGCTAACACCAACACACAGGCAGATACATTCAAAGCACTGGATAAAAATGAAGATGGCCTATTAACACGTGCAGAAACAGCGAGAGACCCTGCGCTTTGGTCTCGCTTTAATAGCTATGATACCGACAAAGACAGTCGTTTGTCCTTTACAGAGTTCAGCGTATACGCCAATAAATAAGCACATTTAAAGTTTTGTATATGTAACAGTGTTTTACTAATTAATACATAAACATATGCTTTTATAAGGAATCTTAAAAGTAACACAAATATTTTGCAGCACTGAGATTCTCTGTTAATGTTTATAAAAACAACAATTAGATGACTCTCACAATGAAAAACTTGCTCGCATTATCCCTCTTTCTTCCTTTAATAGCAGTTGCTAATACCAAGGTTATTTACAATGCAAATGGTTACACCCCAACCTACAAAGGCGAGCTGACACAATTTTCAACCCTTGTGATAAAAGATGGTAAAGTTGTTAAGGTGGGTTCTGATGAGCTAAAAAATAGCTTTCCTGATGCTGAAAAATTCGATGCAAAACAAAAGACACTTTTACCTGGGCTAATTGATGCCCATGGCCATGTTATTGGTTTAGGTCAAAATTTATCGCAACTGGATTTACGTGGCAGCGAATCTGTAAAGAGTATTCAAGATAAGCTCGCTAAATTTGCGAAAGGCAAAGAAGGTTGGATAATTGGCCGAGGATGGAATCAAGAGCTTTGGCCTTCAAAGCAATTTCCGACAGCCGCCGATTTAGACAAAATTATAAGCGATGTACCGGTCGTTCTATCGCGTGTTGATGGACACGCAATTTGGGTTAATAGCAAAGCAATGGCGTTGGCTAATATAACCTCAAACACTGGCGTCCCTGACGGAGGGGAGATTATTCGCAACTCAGATGGCAAACCCAGTGGTGTATTTATAGACAAAGCCGAAGGGTTAATCACGACATTTATTCCTTCACCTTCAGAGGCTGATATAAATCAAGCTCTTGATAAAGCAGGTAACCACCTATTAAGCCTTGGCATAACTTCTACTCACGATGCCGGTATCGATAAACAAACATGGCAAATCTATAAGCAGCGCGCTGAACAAGAAACTTTACCATTGCGGATAGTTGCGATGCTTAGCGCAACTGACCCATCACTTGAAACGATGCTCAAAGCAGGTCGTTTTAAGGATATCAATGATTATATGTCTATTCGCAGTGTAAAAATATACGCTGATGGTGCCCTTGGTAGCCGAGGAGCTGCGCTAATTGAGGATTATGCTGACAGAAAAAGCCACAAAGGTTTAATGTTAGAGACTCAGCAAAAATTAGAGGCGTTATTTACCTTGAGCTTTTCTAACGGGTTTAGCGCTAACACACACGCAATAGGTGACCAAGCAAATCAAACTGTGCTTAACGCATATGAAAACGTATTTAAAAAAACGGGTGGTATTTTACTGCGCAACAGGATTGAGCATGCACAAATAGTAAACCCAACTGATATCCCTCGCTTTAAAGCATTAAAAATCATTCCGTCGATGCAGCCCGTTCATGCAACATCTGATATGCATATGGCAGAACAACGTTTGACGCAAAAACAATTATCCGGTGCATATGCATGGCAAACCTTTTTAAATCAAGGCTCTGTTGTTGCCGCTGGTTCTGATTTTCCTGTTGAACTTGCCAATCCTTTTCACGGTTTGTATTCAGCAATAACAAGAATGGATCATCAGCTGCGCCCAGAAAATGGCTGGCGAGCAGATGAAGCGTTAAGCCGAGAAGAGGCATTTCGCGCTTTCACGCTGGGAGGAGCATACGCTGCACATCAAGAGTTTAAGCTAGGCAGCTTAGAGCAAGGAAAGTGGGCTGACTTTATTTTAGTTGATAAAGATTATTTCAAAGTGCCAGTAAAAGATATTTATAGCATAAACGTTGAACAAACTTGGATAGCAGGTGAACTAAAATATCAAAAAACGAATGTTAACTCAGTGGTTACTGCAGAATAGTATTATCCTGCAGTTTTTGACTTTTTACGATTAAGTTTAATTAAATGGTATAAGTTAACAAAAGTCAGTAAACCATTTGTTATTGCAACTGGCCATGCACTTATTGCAATACCATAAAGTGTAAATGCTATACACCCAGCAAAATTTAACCAGCGCAGTTTGACTACATCGCTCATCGTTAAAGAAGCAACAAGTAAAGCAGAAGCTATATAACCTAAATATTCCCAACTCATTTGTTTTCCTAACTATTAAGATTAACACTATGGGTATTGCGATTTAGGTGCAATAGCGACACAATGTAGTACTGTATAAAAAACTAACTTACTTAAAACCTAAAGTAAGCTAAAAGCATACTTTTAAATAATCGTTACACGGGATATAAAGGTGTCAAACTTGTATAAGTGCTGAGGCGCTTAAACAAGCTAGTAAGTTAGTGTAAATTCTTAGAGTCTTAATGCTATCGCCATTAAGATGTAATAAATAGGACAATTGTCCGAAGAGCATATTTGATGTTTCAATATCATTTTTCGAGTTATCTAGTTGAGCAACTTCTCACTTTTGCTGGTAGTCGGTACCAGCAATCAAAAAAAGAAGTGCTAATTCACCAAGATCAGCCTTTAACAAAGCTCGTGTTAGTACGTAGTGGCACGGTTTCATTTAGCTATGACGTAGGTAACGGCAGACGCCTATTATTAGGGCAACTTGATTGTAATAATACACTAATTGGCGAAATTGAAGCTCTAAACAATAACCCGTGTATTTATACTGTAACTTGTTTTAGTGACGTGAGTTATAACTTAATCGAATTGAAACATTGGCGAGCCTTATTATTAGACAAGCCCGAGTTGAGCTTGTATACAGCACAAACTATTGCTGCAAAATTTCAAGAAAATCAAAAAATAAACTTGGACAAATTACTGCTCCCTCTTGGTTACAACATAGCTAAAGACTGCTTATTACGAGCAGAAAATAATAACCCAACATTACTGCGTGCTTACCCAACGGTTAACGCCGAAGCGGAGCGGTTTGCAACAACCGAGAGAGCCTATCGTCGCGTCGTATCAGAGCTAGTTGAAAAAGGCTTAGTAGAAAGGTCCAACAATGGTTTGAAGGCTGTTAACCTTGACAAGCTCAGTGATTACGTAGATAGCTTTTCACAAATCTAACTATATTATCCTTTTCACGAATGCTATTATTAATAGAATTACACAAAACATACATAATTTAGCAATATAAAAGATGCTAAATTACACTAATAAGTTTTACATGGTATGCTTGTTTACATTAGCATCTAAACTTTAAGGTAAGCGCTGCAAATACAATATTTGTACTCAACTTTTGTACTCTAGTAACACTGATTACAATTTTCTTATTAATTTAAAGAAAGTATATATAATGTTCACTTGACGTATATATAATGTGCGCTTATCCTTCATAAACAAAATTATTGTATCATAGTAAAAGTACCTCTTTAAGGGACCTCTAATGATACTAGTTTAACTGCAATTAAGTCTGTTTACTTAAAGAGAAAGGAAAGAAAGGTAACGATTATGGGAAATAATAATTTCAAGCTAACCAAGCTAGCGCTAGCTCTTGGCCTAACAGCAAGCTTAACAGCTTGTTTCAGCGACAACGATGACAACAATTATGTAGAGCCGCCAGCTCCGCCACCAGAAACGGTCGTGGTTGCGGTACCACCTGCAGCAGCTGAAGTTCAAGCTGGTGCAATAAGTGTAAACTTAGTTGACGCAACTGGGCAACGTTTAGCTGAAACAGTATCTGCCACTATAAAATTTACTTCGTCTGAAGACGGCCTTCTAACCGCAGCAGGTGAAGCCCTATCAGATGCAGATAAGACGACAACAGCCAGCAACTTTTCTTTCACTATTGGTTCAATCCCTGCTGATGGCGTAACATATAATTATGTTGTATCTGCTGAAGGCTTTTTGAACAACTCTGGCAGCCTCAGTGTTACTGCTGATGACAACATATCTGCTCAAGAAATCCGATTAACACCAAGAACTCTCGCTGATTCTGAAGTTGCAATTGTTGCAGCAACTAAAGGATTATCAGACCTTGCTGAAGATGGTACAACAGTAGCATATGACCCTGCTTCTGGTTTGTCTGTAACTGGCGACAAGACCGAAGTTGAACTTAAGCAAAGCATTCCTGCCGAAAAAGCATCAAAAGCGACTGGTGGTACCTCTGTAAAAATTAAAAGTGGCACCCAATTTTTAGATAAAGATGGTGCGGCATTAACTTCAGCTCCACAAATGACTGTTGCATACTTTGCTAATGAAGCAACACGTAATGATAATGAGACTGATGACGTTGCTGAAGAAAGCTCTTCGTTAGATGCATTTCCTGGTGGATTAGCACTTTCAGTTGCTAACCCAGATGGTACTGATTCTCAGGTTGATGGTTCATTTACTTCAGGTGGTTTTGTTGCTATCGAACTTGTTGATGATGAAGGCAATAAAGTAAGTACATTTGGTGAAGGCAATACAATCACTGTTGCAATGGAAGTTGACAAGAAAACGTCTAACCCTTGCCCAGTAACTCTTCCTGCTAACACAGATATTGCAACTTTCGCAGAAGAAAATGGCTTCAGCAAAGGTGTTTGTACTGTTGCGAATCCAACTCCACGTAAACTTGCAGCGGGCGATATTTTCCCTGTTTGGAGTTACGATGAAGATGAAGGTAAATGGTCATTTGAAAGCTATGGTGAAGTAACTGTTAATGCAAATGATGCCCTTGACGGTACTTATACTACATTTGACGTTTCAGTAGACGTTGATCACCTTTCTTACTGGAACTTAGATTACTTTAACAACAACCAATGTTCTAAAGTATCGTTCGACATGGTTGACGCTAACGGTGATGCAAATGCTGATCAGGTTTCTGTGCTACTTGAAACTAATGGTTTCCGCAGAAAATTAACGACTTACTACGGTGATTACTCTCAAGGTAACATTAATAACCCACCAAGCTTCCCTATAGACATCAAGGTACTTCAGGACGGTAAGAATATACTTGATGGCTTATCTACGGACGTTGATGGTAATGCATCTAAGTTAAGTGTTAATAACCTATGTGATTTAAATGGTGAAACACTTCAACTTACGACTACTGCATCTACTAAGGTTTCAAAACAAGTTACTACTCAACTTGTTTGTAGCAACACTGATGACTTTGAAGTAGCGGCTGCGCCAACTCCAACACCTACGACTGTATACTTACTTCGCAATGATAGATTCAGTAACTACGTATACGGTGAAGGTGCTACATTTAATCTTTCATTAGATGAAGGTGCTAGCTACACACTTTATTACTATGACTATGTGAATAGCACATGGTTAAATGAGGCGTTAGAAGTAAATACAACTTCAGTTGCATTTGATATCCCAACTGTATGTGAAGTTGAAGAAGTTGAAGCTACTGGATCTGGTTCTGGTTCTTAATTACTACTAGAACATTACCTCCTAAAGCCGCGCATTTGCGCGGCTTTTGTTTATCTTGCTATTAAGTTATTGCTTCATTTATATTATGGTAGAAGTAACTTTTGGTTTTAAAAATTTAAAGCCTCATTTAAATCTAAATTGGTTAATCACGTGACTTATTATAAAAAAACTCTCGCGACACTTTGTGCAATTGGTGCCAGCTCTTCTGCTTTTGCTGCTAATGATTTAAATCATGGCATTGCATTTAATGGTTTTACTGGAATTTTTCATACTCCCACAGCGGCCGTAATGAATAAAGGTGATATTGATATTGGCTACAGCAATCAGCTGGAAATAAGAAATAAATACACCGATGGCCATAATTTCACATTTTCTGCGGGGCTTTTTGACGGCCTAGAGGTAAGCGGTAGAATTACCTCTTCATCCATGCATGATAACCTTTATAGCTACGAAAATGATGGACAAATTCGCGATCTCTCATTTAATGCCAAGTATCAAATCCCTTTTATCCCTAAAGACTGGTTTACTATCGCTATAGGTGCAAAAGACATAGGCGGCGCGGCTAATAATTATGAAGCCTATTACGCTGTAGCATCAAAAGAGTTATGGGATTTTCGCTTTAGTGCGGGCATGGGAAGCTCTGACGCGCGCATAGGTCAACTTGATGGCGCTTTTGCAGGTGTTGAATACCAACCTTTCACTTGGCTATCTATCCTTGCAGAGCATGACTCAGAAGCTTTTAACCTTGGTGCAAAAGTGACTATTCCAAAAGAGTGGTTATACGATATTGCCACAGTATCTATTAACAGCCGCTTTTACTCTAATACTGAACTTGCTGATGAAGACACTTATTGGGGAGTAAATATCAGTATGCCGCTAAGCGATCAATCGCAAAGCAGCTACACTGAACCTAAAGCAGCCCCCACACCTGATAATACAGACACGGCTTCTATAGCAAAAAAAGATAGAAAATCACAAATTGAGGTGAGCACTTTAGTAAACTCAAATTCACCGCAAACTGTATCTAAGCCTAAAAAGATAGAACAATCTAACCAAGTTAATAATCAAAACATACATGGCTTAAAATCAGCATTGAGCAATGATGGATTTGAAAACCTGCGTGTGGGTTTATCTGAAAGTGATTTAATAATAGTTGAATTTGAAAACTCAGTTTATAACCGAAATGAAATTGACGCTTTAGGCCTTGTGTTAGGCCGTATTACTGAACATTTCCCTGAAGGAAGTAACGACTTTATTGTTCGTTTATCAAAATTAGACATACCTATATTACAAGTAAGTGGGCAACTGGAAAATTACCGACGCTTTATCAGTGAAAATATAACGCCTGATTTACTCGTTAAAACTCAATTTACTAGTCAAGATGCGCAATCTATCAAATGGGCTGGAAATACAACAAAGACAAGCCCTTACTTTGTTCCAAGAGTAACATTTTCACCTTCTTTATCATCTAGGCATGCAACAGAATTTGGCGTACTCGATTATTCATTAGCACTACAAGCTGACTTAAATATTCCAATTTGGCAAGGTGCAGGTATAAATGTAACCGGCCAAGTAAATGTAGCCAATACAAGTCATTTTGAAGAGCGCAGAATTTTCTCAAATTCTCGTCAAGAAACGGGGATTAAACGTGCAGTCGCTTACCAGACGTTCTCACTTCCGTTTAATATCTATAACCAAACTCAGGTTGGGCTATTTCAAGATTACTTTGACTATATGGGTATAACTAATGAAACGGCGTGGCAAAGCCCTGCAGGTGCCCATAAATTAAAGGCTAAAATAGGCTATTTTGAATATAAAGATTACAACACAGATAAACGTGATTACTCGTTACTTTCTTACCGTTATTTATGGGCTGAAAAAGATGTTTCCTTCCATATAACCGGTGGGCAGTTCTGGAATGAAGATACAGGCTATAAACTTGAAACTAAATTTTGGTTCGGTGATGCGAATTTAAGATTAATGTATATAGATACTGATGTGCAAAAAGTAGGCATTGGTTTTAGCATCCCACTATCGCCTCGTAAAGATATGAGCGCAGGTAATTGGCAAGTCAAAGGCACAAAAAATTGGAGTCACAGTGTGAACACTGTTATAAACCAAGATGTTAACTTAATTAATAGAACAAGTGCTGTTACACCGACCTCATCTATTGACCTTGACAATACTTTCTTTAACCAAGACAGAATGTCGAGTAATTATATTTATTCTCACCTTCCAAGGTTAAAAGAAGCATTTGAAATATATAAATAATATTTAATTTTAGTTTGTTGTTTTATTTAAATAAAAAAGGCCTTTAACAGGCCTTTTTTATTGTTTAGTAATACATAATTTACTTTTCTAGCAATAGATCATGAATTTTTGCAAGGTCCGTTTTACCTTCGATGATCTCATCTGGCGTTAATCCTGAAAGCTCATGCGGGAACACGAGCCATTCTTCAGATTCGTGAATGTAATAATCTGGTTTCATATCAACTTTTGAGTTTTTCGGCTTGTAGTATGGGCATGCTACACGAATATCTTTTGGTAAATTTAAACGCATTAACTCTGAAAGCTTTTCTTTTAATGCAAAAATACTACGGCCAGAGTCAAAAACATCATCGACAATAAGTAGCGAGTCACCGGCATTGGCATTTTCAATAATGTAATGTAAACCGTGAACTTTGATCTCTTTTGATTGCTGATTAATACCGTAATACGAAGACGTACGCACTGCGATATGATCAGTCTCTATGCCTTTGTAATCATAATACTCTTGCACTGCAATACCAATTGGTGC
This sequence comes from Pseudoalteromonas sp. RWi3, assembly GCF_054960735.1. NCBI lineage: Bacteria > Pseudomonadati > Pseudomonadota > Gammaproteobacteria > Alteromonadales > Pseudoalteromonadaceae > Pseudoalteromonas > Pseudoalteromonas sp. RWi3. The sequence continues at coordinate 149,746 of NZ_JBHNYL010000003.1, read as the reverse complement.
ACCACCGCGCCAAATACCAATAATAAAATCAGGACGAAAGCCGTCTTGGTAAACTTGTGCGGCAACGCGAAAAGAATCTTCAAGCAATTGCTGCGCCGTGATGTAAGTCTTATCAGACATAATAGAAACCCCAGTGTATGTAGTTCAATCAAGTGTAGTCTAAGCAAGACAAAGTTAACCACCTGAAAAGCTGTGGGGCGAGATTTTAGCGTAAATTAGGATAAAAAGCTTGTTTACGGGGGGATTTTTAATAAATAGCACCTTATTTTCATAAGGTGCTATTTTCATCAATGGTGCTTATCTAGCCGTAGCTAAATTATGCTTTTTCAAGCAATGTACGTGCAACGGTACGCATACCGACTGTTGTAGCACCAGCGGCCCATTGCCCTGTGCTACCCATATTAAAGGCAGCGGCTAAATCAATGTGCACCCAGCCTTTACCATCGTTTGGTACAAAGCGTGATAAGAAACCTGCCGCATTTGATGCGCCGCCATAACCGCCGCCCTTTTGCGCTCGACTATTTGCTGTATCAGCATAAGGCGAAGGGCAGTTTTGTTGATGCCACTTTTCTAGTGGCAATGGCCAACCAGCTTCCATTTCTTGCTCTGCAAAGCCTTCAACTTCACGTACAAACTCTTTATCAAGACCAAATAAGGCATTGTACTCTTGGCCAACTGCAACCAGCGCAGCGCCTGTTAACGTTGCGGCATTGATAATAAGCGGCGCACCGGTTTCGCCAGCAGCCATAAGGCCATCGGCAAGTACTAAACGCCCTTCAGCATCGGTATTTACAATTTCAACCGTTGTGCCATTTTTATAAGTAAGAATGTCACCTAGTTTATATGCATGGCCAGAAATCATGTTCTCTGCACAGCATAAAAATAGCTTGATACGTTTGTTAATACCACGGCTAATCGCTAAGGCTAAACCAGCTGTAACTGTGGCTGCACCACCCATATCGCATTTCATACCCAGCATGCCTTCACTTGACTTAATTGAGTAACCGCCTGAGTCAAACGTGATCCCTTTACCCACTAAAGCGGCATCTACTGGTGCATTGTCATCCCCAGTTGGGTTGTAATCTAACGCTAATAATACTGGCGGGCGCTCACTGCCACGACCAACAGCATGAATACCAATCCATTGCTGCTCAAGTAATGCATCGCCTTTAATAATTTGGTAGCTGACATGCTCAGGTGCAAGTGATTGAATAAACTCAGCCGCTTTACCTGCAAGGCTTTCAGGGAAAATATCATCCGCTGTGCCGTTGATCATTTCACGTGCCCATGTGGCAGAACGTAATAATGAGTTTAACTCTTGGCTGTCTGTTTTTGCATTTTCGACAAATTCAACGCCTGCTAACGTTTTAGGAGAAACAAAGCCTTGATAAAATGCCCATTGTGTTTCGGTGCACCAGCAATCGCCAGCTAAAACTACATTTTTAACACCTTGATTGGCAATGGTACGCGCTGCTTTTTGCACGTTTTTTAAGGTCTCTTGCTCGGCTAAATGAACCGTAGCGCCCTGCTCGTTAAATGAAAGTGTGGCGTTTTCGCCCCAATGAGATGCAGCCGCTTGTTCGCTTAATTGAACAACAAATTTTTCAGACATGTTAGAATACTCTTTGCGCTAATTAGTGGCATTGAGTCTACTATAGCTGGCACAACTTCCCAACTGATTGAGACCAAATAATGAAATTTGCTAAGCCATTACAACAAGCCACATTAATTAAACGCTACAAACGATTTTTAGCCGACTTACGCTTAGCGGACGGCACTGAGTTTACTGCACATTGCGCTAACACAGGAAAAATGACAGGCTGCGCCGAGTCTGATTTCACCGCATTTTACTCAACCAGTGATAATACAAAGCGTAAATATCCGCATTCTTTAGAGCTCACTCAAAATCAGTTTCAACACCTCATTTGTGTTAATACAGCAATGGCAAATAAAGTGGTCGATGAAGCACTGCAAAGCAATATAATTAATGAACTAAGTGGTTATGCGCAACTACAAAGCGAAGTAAAATACGGTCAAGAAAATAGCCGAATCGACTTCTTACTCAGCGACCCTGACCGCCCAAACTGCTATGTTGAAGTGAAATCAGTCACTTTATTAAGCCAAGACGCGCCAGAAACGGGCCAAGGTTACTTTCCTGATGCGCAAACGCTACGCGGGCAAAAACATATTCGCGAATTAATAGAAATGGTTGAACAAGGTCATCGCGCTGTATTACTGTTTGCCGTGTTACATGAAGGCATAACCCAAGTGAGTGCAGCAAAACATATCGATAAAAAGTACGCCCAGTTATTAACAGAGGCGATTGCTAGAGGTGTTGAGGTATTGGCATACAAAGCAAAAGTTTCGGCCAAAGAAGTTACTCTGGCCGAAAGAGTGGCATTTATTCCTTAGTTAGTGAAACATCCATTTCACCAATCAAATTAAGGTTAATATCTTCATCTTTGAACAATAATGGCCTAAGCGTGGCATTTTTAGAATAAAAACGTGATTGATCATCAAAATGATCCGACGTTGAGTCTGAGCTTTGCGACATCGTTAGTAAACCTTTGGCAACCGGACCATCGTCGGTAAAATTCATCACAAACATCCAACTAGAACCATAATTGACCGGATACCCTGCACTACTTAGGTTTGAGCGCAGTGGTTCTCCCGTAATAGCGTCATTTAACGCTTGATGATCAATATAAGGGATCAAGGTTGAACGAGTAGTACCGCTACGATCGAATCTAAACACATTGAATCCACCCTCAACATGCATAGGGCCGCTCCACGGTAGTTTTTCCCCTGAGGCATTACCTCCTGCAAGCGTTTTCTCTACAAATTGCATTTGTGCAAGGGTTGCATCAAGTGCGATTCCATTACTTTGTAATGTAGCCACTGCATGCGCCAAGGTAACCAAGGCAGAGCCGTCAATACGCAAAGTATTTGGTGTATTTGCAGGGTTTGTGACATCAAAATTATCTGCGAGCAACGTATCTGCATCAAATAAATGGGCAAACTCACGGATTAGGGCTGCACCTTTAGTCTCTAGGTTCATTGCGCCATTCCACTGCGCTAACACACTGCACGCTTGCGTTAAATCAATACTATCACCATTACTTAGCATTACAGGCGTGTCACCTCGTGCTTGGCACTGAGCAACCAGCTGTTCAAACACCAGCTCACCAAGGTAAATGCGATCGCCAACCAGGGCGGTTTCAAGCTCATCAAGGGTAAATAAACCATCTTCGCCACCGCCATCTTTTAATAGCTGTAAGCCCATTCGGGTTCGCAATGAAAGTGGTTTGTGTACATCACCATATTGTGCGGCAAAACCGAGTAATGGTTGCTCTGGATTGGTTACCCAGTAACTATCGTTAGAATTTTGCACATAGTCAGTGCGGCTTAACTGCGGCGCTTTTTCAAACGGCACATTGCCATCAGCTTCAAATAACTTTAAGTTACCGGGTACTAAATCAAACCCAGTCGATTCGCGCAGTGCAACAAGCTCAGGCTGAATACGAATCGCCATATTGGCGGTATCACCCACATTAAGTACTGTACTGTCATCAACGAAAAATACATTACCGTCTTTATCCGTTGCCATTGTATTGTTAAACGACACGCCATCAAACTGTGCAAACGAGGCTTTCATGTCATCTAAGCTGCGTGCTTGGTTTAGAGCAGACCACTGAGCAACTACGTCCATATTGAACTCATTGGCATCTTTAATAGTAAACGCTTGACTATCATCCCAGCCTAAGCCGTTTGCAGCCGGTGTTTCAATCATCAAGCCGTGGTGGCTGTAATAAAAGTCTTTTTCCAGCTCGATTGTCATACCCGGCGCAATCGCGACTTCGACAGATACTTTTTTAGTTTTAATGGTGTAATCATCACCTTCAACGCTATAACTCATTCGGTCGTTTTCATTTAGCGCTAATTGATAGATTAAAAAATGTCGTGCGGTTGAAAATGTGTGCGTCCAGGCAACATGCTCATTAAAGCCAATGTTGATAACGCCTGGCATCCCCTGCAAGCTGCCACCCATGACATTCATAGCACCAGGAATGGTTAAGTGTGATTGCCAAAACCGTAGATTACCTTCGTGAGGAAAGTGCGGATTCGCTAATAAGCCCCCTTTGCCATTGGCCATTTTATCTTTACCAACACCCCAGCCATTCGAACCTAAGTGTTGAAATTTCTTCTCTAGTTTAAAGCTTTTAGCTTGTTGATTTATATTTTTAACAACGCTTGAAACTGAGCTAGGCTCTGATGCTTTTGGTGTCGGTAAATACTCACTACCGTCTCCTGGATTGGCTAAAAATGCAAGATCTAAAAAGTTAGCCGAGCTTGCAAGCTGCACTGTTGCCATGGCGTATGCCAACATATCTTCTGGAGTTAATTCAAACACCCACGGCTGCGATGCACACTCTGGGGCTAGGTTATCAGTACCAGTATCGCTCACATATTTGTTAAAACCTTGCACAAACCCTTCATAATGCGCGCGGCTAGCGTCGTTAAGCTCGTCATAATGCTCATTTGCATAAGCATTAACCCCTAGGGCTTTATAGCCAAAGTCAGAAATTAAATGCGCAGAATCACCACTACCAGGTACTTTGTCCGGACCAAAATATTTAGCTCGCTCGCCACGGGTTTTTACAATTTGATCCAGCAATAAACAAGTATGATCTTTGGCGTAGGCATAGCCACTACCAAACGCTAAGCTTTCTAAGTTATCTGCCTTAATATGGGGCACCCCAAAGGTCGTCCAGCGAATATTTGCATCGAGCTTATTATCGTCATCAAATGCAGTAATTGCAGGTGCGGGTTCTGGGTTTGGCTCAACCACTACAGGTGGCGGCTCAACAGTGTTATTGTCATCATCCGAGCCGCATGCAGTTAATAATAACGCTGCTGCAATACTAATAGAGAGTGTGTGAAGTTTCATTGTGGTTCCTTGTTGGTTAATCTCAATGCTAGATACAATTAGCAGAGCTGTTAACCTTAATTCTGATTACTTTTTGTTTTTATCCAATGGATACCATGCCTTATAAAATTGTCTAAATCTTGACTCCTCACGCAAAAAATTGACTTTACGCGCCAACTACTGCAGCTTGATGTTCTCTATTCTGTAAAGGTAACTAAAATGTATTTTGTTAGTAGCCAAATAATTCGCTCCTTAGTCCATTTTTTGATAGCGCAAGGACTTGCTCCAGAAGCAGTAAATAAACGCTTACACAACCGTGCAAACCGCCTCGATGATAGCCGCTATAAATACCCAGTTACAGATTATGAACAGCTAATGGCATTTGCAGCACAACAACTTTGTTGCGATCATATAGGATTAAAATTTGGTCAGTCTTTAAAAACGCAAAGCTGGGGTTTACTTGGCCACATTGCGCTAGTGAGTGATTCTTTAGGCAAGGTGCTACAACACGCTTTACAACTTAATACGCTAGTACGAAATGTAGGGATTATTCAACTCCATCACGAGCACCAAACGAGTCATTTAAGCTGGTACCCAAGCACTAAAATACAGCACCATATGGTTGATGAACTATTCAGTAGTTGGCTCTCTTTCGCAAAATATTGCAGTTTCAAAAACACAGATTTATCGCTTATAAAGGTACAACTTACTAGATCTGAACCTAAGCCTGAGAGTTTGCGCGCATATAAAGCTGTATTTAATTGTCCTATTGAGTTCCACGCAACAACCAATACGCTTAGCTTTAAAAGTAACATGCTTAATAGTCCACTTAATTCAGCAAACCAAGAACTAGAGCAATTATTGTCAGCGCAAGCAATTGAGCTTATTAGTGAAAATGACTGTATAAACCAGCTTAAAGCATACATTACCGCACACTTTCCAAATGTACCTAATGTTGAACAAGCTGCAACACAGTTTGGTTTTAAAAAACGCAGCTTACAACGTTATTTAACTGAGCAAGGCTGTAGCTATTCAATGCTGGTTGATGAGCTTCGCAAATACCACGCTAAGCGTATGTTGCTTAATAAACTGAGTGTACTGGAGGTTAGTAACCGATTAGGGTTTTCAGAACAAAGTGTATTACAACGCGCATTTAAGCGTTGGTATGGTTGTTCACCGAAAAAGTTTTTAACACAAATAAAAAATTAAGTTGTAATAAATATTTTTGCCCATATAACTAGGCCAGTTAAAAAATCACACTGTGATTAAAAAGCAATCAAACTAATCGCCTGATACCTTTTAAAGCAGTTAAAAACGATTTAACCACAGCTAATTAATTAAAAATAAATTTGCCTAGGCCATAGGATTCTGTTATTTATAGCCGCCGGCTAAAGCTGGGCATTATATTAAGGATTTAGGAGAAAGTTATGCCAGACCAAAAAAAATTAGGGTTATTGGCTCAGGCCGGATTAGAACCGTACCAGGAAAAACCGGGCGAAGAGTATATGAATGAAGCACAACGTGCTCATTTTAAAACTATTTTGGAAGCATGGCGCAACGATTTACGCAACGAAGTAGACCGCACTAAATCGCACATGCAAGACGAAGCTGCTAACTTTCCTGATCCAGTTGACCGTGCTGCACAAGAAGAAGAGTTCTCTCTAGAACTTAGAACACGTGACCGTGAGCGTAAACTGATCAAAAAAATTGAAAAAACAATTACCCTTATCAAAGAAGATGATTTTGGATTTTGTGAATCATGCGGAATTGAAATCGGAATCCGTCGTTTAGAAGCACGTCCTACAGCTGATTTATGTGTAGACTGTAAAACACTTGCCGAAATCAAAGAAAAACAAGCTGGACGTGGTTAATAACTTTTAAGTTAAACCATGTCGATAACCACAGCCGTTAATGCGCCATTGCGCAACTATCGCGGACGCTTTGCGCCGTCACCTTCTGGGCCTCTTCACTTTGGCTCCTTGGTTGCGGCTGTGGGCAGTTACCTTGACGCAAAATATAATCAAGGCAGCTGGTTAGTTCGTATTGAAGATATAGATACATCCCGTGTTGTAAAAGGCGCAGCTGACGATATTCTCAAAACATTAGAGGCCTACGGCTTGCATTGGGATGAGCAAGTTGTTTATCAAACTCAGCGCCATGAATTATATCAACACTATGTAACAGCGTTAAAAGACCAGCACTTGGTTTATGCGTGTGACTGTTCTCGTAAACAAATTAAAGCGCTTGGCGGAATATACCAAGGTCACTGTAAAAACCGCTTTGTGGATGTAAGTAAGTACGCACTTCGCCTCACTCAATGCCACCCCACAATTCGTTATATTGACTTGATTCAAGGTAATGTTGTTGTAGATTCAGCCCTCGCCCATGAAGACTATATTATTAAACGCAGCGATGGATTATTTGCCTATCAACTTGTGGTTGTTGCTGATGATATTGAGCAAGGGATCACAGATGTAGTTCGAGGCGCAGATTTATTGGAACCAACTGCAAGGCAGTTAAGCTTATTTAAGCAACTTAAAGCTCCAACCCCTAATTACGCGCACTTACCTTTGGCCGTTGCAAAGCCAGGATTTAAATTATCTAAGCAAAATTATGCACCAGCCATTTGTAAACAAAATCCAAAGCCCAGTTTATTCAACGCATTTGAATTTTTAGGGTTAGCACCTACACCAGAAATATCCACACTCAGTGTAGAGAAAATGATGGCATGGGCTGTCAATCGCTATGACCTCCAACACGTACCAAAAGTACCACAAATTCAGATTTCTCAAGCTGACGCTAACCAAGCAACCGTTTTTAAGCAACTAATTAAGTAATTAATAACTAAATAGCGTTTATTTTAAAGCCATCAACTTAATTTTTAAGCCGCGCTGGTATATTATAAGCCACGCAATACGTTTATCGCCAAGTATGCACATTCCTCGTGCAGTTAATAACAAAATACAGCTATACTTGGTTAGATTTTTGATGGATATGCCGTCAATTAACAGAGTTCTGTAGGAGACAGATTATTATTTCCAAGCTTTTTCAATTTTGTCGGCAAATTATTGGGCCAAATGGCACTCAAACACATCAACCAGAACAAGAGCAAACTTTGCCCTTGATTATTGGACGTAATGAGCACGGTATTTCTCGTAAACAATTTAGCCCCAATGCAATCAAGGTATTATACCGCCTGAAAGATGGAGGGTTTGATGCCTACCTTGTTGGTGGTTGTGTTCGTGATATTTTGTTAGGCCAACAACCAAAAGACTTTGATGTTGTAACCAACGCCACGCCAGAACAAGTAAAAAAGCTATTTCGTAACTGTCGTTTAATTGGTCGTCGATTCCGATTAGCACATATTGTTTTTGGTCGCGAAATTATTGAAGTAGCCACAATGCGCGGCCATCATGAAGCCGCTGAAGATAAAAACCAAATTAGCCAATCTAGTGATCAAGGCCAACTATTGCGTGACAATGTTTTTGGCAGTATTGAAGAAGATGCTGAGCGCCGCGACTTTACCATCAATGCCTTGTATTACTCGATTAATGACTTCTCAATTCATGATTTTGCCAATGGTATTGCCGCTATTAATGCAAGGCAAATAGAGCTAATTGGCGACCCACAAACTCGCTATAGAGAAGATCCTGTACGTATGCTACGTGCAGTGCGCTTTGCCACCAAGCTTGATATGACTATTGCGCCTGCAACTGAAAAGCCAATTAAAGAGCTAGCAAGTCTGCTTGATAACATTCCTCCAGCGCGGTTATTTGAAGAAACATTAAAGCTTTTCTTAAACGGCAAAGCCGAAGAGAACTTCCTTATGTTGCGCCGCTATGGTTTATTTAAGTCATTATTTCCAGCGCTTGATAAAATTTTAGATAAAAATACTGAGGGATTAGAGCATTCTCTTATTCAGCAGATGTTCCGCAATACAGATGAGCGTATTAACGCGGATAAAAAAGTCACGCCAGCTTTCATCTTTGCTGCTCTATTGTGGTTCCCGTTATTAAAAATAGCGAAACAGCTACAACTCAGTGAACAACTTTCAGAGTATGATGCGTACGCCCAAGCAATGAATAAAGTGCTCAGTGAAAACGCACAACATATTGCCGTACCTAAGCGTTTCACCTTGGGTGCCCGTGATATTTGGCATATACAGCAGCGCTTAGACAAACGCTCAGGCCAACGTGCATTTAGGTTGACTCAACAACCGCGTTTTAAAGCCGCTTATGACTTTTTACTCTTACGCGTGCAAGCCGGTGAACATCAACACCAAGAACTTGCAAATTGGTGGAGCGAATATTTAAATAAAGACGTAAATGGCCAAAAAGATATGGTTAGAGCATTAGGAAACCAAGGTGCACCTAAAGGCCGACGTCGTTCACGACGCCGTAGTAGCCCAAAACCGGCAGCTGAGTAATTAAATGGAAACTGTATACTTAGGCCTAGGGGCAAATTTAAACGCCCCACGTGAGCAGTTAAACAATGCTATTTTAGCCTTACAAACGCTTCCTCATTGCGAGCTTATAAGTGTGTCTCATCACTATGCTAGTAAGCCGATGGGTCCGCAAGATCAGCCGGATTATGTCAATGCCGTAGCGGCTATAAAAACGAATCTTCCTCCCGAGCAGCTTCTTGATTTAACACAAAAAATTGAACTAGACCACGGGCGTGTTCGTAAAGAGGAGCGTTGGGGTCCACGAACGCTGGATATCGATATTTTATTATTTGGAAATCAAGTAATAAATACTGAACGGCTAACAGTTCCCCATTATGGTTTGACTGAGCGTGAGTTTGTTGTCTATCCATTACTTGAAATTGCGCCTGATATTACCTTGCCCACTGGCAAAAGATTAACAGATATTACCGCAACATTAGCATTAAACGAATTACAACAATTACCTCTGTAATTAATTTCAGGGCGTTGCCTATGAGGATATTATGTCTAAAATAACAGTCTCTACTCTCAATAAAATGAAAGCAGAACAGCAAAAAATAACCGCTTTAACCGCTTACGATGCCAGCTTTGCGAAGCTCTTTTATGATAACGGTGTTGACGTTGTTTTAGTAGGTGATTCGCTTGGTATGGTACTGCAAGGTGGTGACGATACCCTAGCGGTAACAAATATAGACATCGCCTACCATACTCGCTGCGTCCGTGCTGGCAGCCGTGATTTATTTGTCATTGCAGATATGCCATTTATGACCTATTCAAACCCGCAGAAAAGCTGTGAAAATGCGGCGCAACTGATGCGTGCAGGGGCTAACATGGTCAAGTTAGAAGGTGGTGAATGGTTGTACGATTCAATTACAGCTCTAACACAACAAGGCATTCCTGTGTGTGGGCACTTAGGACTCACGCCTCAGTCTGTGCATGTTTTTGGTGGTTTTAAAATTCAAGGCCGCATCGAAGAGCAAGCTAAAAAGATGATTATAGATGCACAAGCTCTTGAAAAAGCAGGCGCACAAATGATTGTACTTGAATGCATACCTGCTGAGCTTGCCAAACGTATTACAGACGCGGTTGGCATTCCAACAATTGGCATAGGTGCAGGAAATCAAACCGATGGCCAAATATTAGTGATGCATGATTTGGTGGGTATTTCTGCAGGTTACATCCCTAAGTTCTCTAAAAACTTTTTATTAGAAACAGGTAATATGCCTGACGCGGTAAAAAAATACTGCAATGATGTTAAAAGTGGCACCTTCCCAAGCGTTGAACATGAGTTTAAATAATGCAGTCTATAACTGAAATAAAATCATTACGCAGTCAAATTAAAGCCTGGCGTCAAGTCGGCCTAAGTGTTGCGTTGGTGCCTACAATGGGAAATTTGCATCAAGGTCATTTCTCACTGGTAGAAAAAGCAAAAACAATGGCTGATAAAGTTGTTGTGAGTATTTTTGTTAATCCAATGCAGTTTGGTGAAAGTGAAGACTTAGATAGTTATCCGCGTACGTTGAATGCTGATAAACAAGGGCTAGCTGAGCTGGGCACCGATATTGTTTTTACTCCAAATGTAGAGACCATTTACCCTAACGGTTTAGGCGCACAAAGTTATGTTGATGTACCGAATATTTCAATGGGTTATTGTGGTGGTTCTCGCCCAGGTCATTTTAAAGGTGTTGCAACCGTAGTAACAAAGCTATTTAATTTGGTTCAACCTGACTTTGCCTGTTTCGGTGAGAAAGATTATCAGCAGTTACAAGTTATCAAAACGATGGTGCGCGATTTATCTATCCCTGTTGAAGTGATTGGCGTTGCGACTACTCGTGAAGTCTCAGGACTTGCGATGAGCTCTCGTAATGGTTACTTATCTGATCTAGAAAAAGCCACAGCGGCCAATTTATTTAAAACATTATCTTATGTTGCGGCGCAGTTAAAAGCTGGTCAAAATAACTTTTCAGCTCTTTGCCAACAAGCAAAGCAAATGCTGAGCGATGCAGGATTAAAAGCAGATTATTTTGAGATAGTACAGCGCGATACCTTAAAAAGCGCTACAGTAAAAGATGAACAATTGGTCATTTTAGCTGCTGCATATTTAGGTAATGTGAGGCTAATCGATAACTTACAAGTTGATATAAAAAATTAGGGATAAAAATGAATTCACTACTTAAGATAGCCAGCACGACCTTACTTGCAGGGCTGTTATTCGGCTGTCAAAACCAAATAGAAAATCCAGAAATGCAGCAATGTGCACAACAAAATTACCAATGTGAGCTTAACTGTGAGCAACAGAGCACAGGGGAAGGTATGGCACACAAAGTATGTAGTACAAAATGCATAGAAACATTTAATCAATGCAAAGCCAATGCTGAAAAGCTAGGTGAAATGCAATAAATAATGACTTCAAGCTTATCAACCATACTCTGATAAGCTTCTCCCCCTGCTCTATACTTATGCAACCCTTTAAATCACTACTCGCTAACCTAAACTTTGAATCGATTCAATCACACTTTAACGCATGTATTAAATTGAGCTTTAGGTTTTATCGCTAGACACAAAAAAACCGCCTTTATGAATAAAGACGGTTTTTATTATTATCAACTATATGATTATAAAAGGCCTAGTTTCTTAAGCTCTCTCATTGCCATAGTTCCCGACAAGGGTACATAGCCGTCTTTTTCAACAATTTTTTGACCGCTTTGAGAAAGTACCATTTTAAGGAATTCCGCATCAATTGGAGAAAGTGGTTTATTAGGGTGTTTGTTAATATAAACATACAAGAAACGAGATAGCGGGTACTTACCTGTTGCTACGTTATCAAGCGTTGCATCAACAAATTTATTGCCTTTCTTAGCCAATGGTACAGTACGAACACCCGATGTTTTATAACCAATACCTGAGTAGCCGATTGCATTTACAGAAGATGAAATTGACTGTACAACTGATGCAGAACCCGGCTGTTCGTTTACGTTATTACGGAAATCGCCTTTACATAAAGCCATTTTCTTAAAGTAACCATACGTGCCTGATACTGAATTACGACCATAAAGTTGAATGTCTTTAGCAGCCCAATCACCAGTTAAGCCTACATCACTCCAACGAGATACTTCATCTGATGCGCCACATTTACGCGTTGAAGAAAAGATAGCGTCAACCTCGTCAATACGAAGACCTTCAATTGGGTTATCTTTGTGAACAAATACAGCAAGAGCATCAATTGCAACACGTACTTCTGTTGGCTTGTAACCATAACGCTTTTCAAACGATTCAATTTCTTTTGACTTCATCTTACGGCTCATAGGACCGAAATTTGCTGTGCCTTCAGTTAAAGCCGGTGGCGCTGTTGAAGAGCCTGCTGCCTGAATTTGAATATTTACATTAGGGTAGAAGCGCTTATATTCTTCAGCCCAAAAAGTCATCATGTTGGCAAGAGTGTCAGAGCCCACTGATGAAAAGTTGCCTGAGATACCTGTTGTTTTCTCATACTCAGGAATCGTTTTATCTAAAGCTAGCGCTTGTGCAGATACTAATGTTGTAACAGCCACACCCATTGCGGCAACTAAACTTTTAAATTTCATAGGGGTTACTCCGATTTGTTCGTCCCATTTCCTAACTGCTAACTACTTTAAAGCCATTAAATGACAGTTAGATTACTTAATTATTGCACTTTTATGACTTTCGAGTGTTTTTGAATTTTCGCTCTCTACAGCTTCTCTTTTGAAAACGAAAAAGAGAAACATGAGCCTTCACCAAGCTTACTTTTTATTTCTAAATGGCTATCATGGCGTGTAAGTACATGCTTGGTTATCGCCAAGCCTAAACCTGAACCACCCGTTGTTCTACTTCTCGCTTTATCTACACGGTAAAACCGCTCAGTGAGGCGGTTAATATGCTCTGGTGCTATACCATCACCATTATCAACGACAGCAAAAACGGCTTGATTATTTACCCGTTGCCAACTTACCGTTACTTTTCCTCCGGGTTTAGTGTAATGAATAGCATTAAACACCAAGTTAGAAAACGCACTGCGCAGTTCATCCTCAGCACCTTTAATATCAAGCTCAGTATCAATCTCAAATGTGAGCTCATGCCCTTTATCTTGATTAAGTGACTGGGCTTCAGTGCGAATATACGCTAATAGCTGAGGGACATTAATTGCTTTATCATTGTCTTGACGTCTTTCACCTTCGATGCGCGACAGTGACAATAATTGATTTACCAAGCTATCCATGCGCTTACACTGTTCTAACATGGTGTTCTGCGCTTTATTCCACATAGCAGGTGGTGGCATCATATCGCCATCAAACATCTCTAAATAGCCTGTCACTACCGTCAACGGTGTGCGTAACTCATGCGACACATTTGCAACAAAGTCTTTGCGCATCTGTTCTAACTGCTTTAGACGAGTAACATCTCTTACAACCACCATAAGCTGTGAGCTTGCGTATGGCATTACACGGTATTCGAGTACTTGCTCAACACTGTGTATGTTTTCAAGTTCAAGAGCTTCAGCAAAGTTTTCTTGGTACATATATTTAGCAAATTTTGGATCGCGAATTAGATTATCTAAACGTTGTCCATGATCAGCAGGCCACTGCAAACCGAGTATTTTTAACGCTAATTGATTACACCAAACAATGCTGAGATCCCGCTGTAACACCACAACAGCATCAGGGACCGCCTCTGCACCATCACGAAAGCGACGAATTAGATCTGCAAGTTCATTTCTCTTTTTGCGATTACGATGCTGTAGATGATAAATTCCTTCAAAAACTTGCTCCCATGCACCTTCACCTTCCGGTGGGTTAAAACTGCGTTGATTAAGTAGCCAATCACTGAGTCGGTAAAGTTGATGATAATGCCAAACTAATAATGAAAAAGAGCCTAAAAATAAAAGCAAAAATGGCGCGCCAACAAGCACGCCAATAAGTAGTAGGGGTAAAAAATAGATAAGCAAACGCTTCGCAAGCGCCTGCTTATTAACAACTCGATACATAAACTCACTTTACCTTAGAAAAATAAACTTAAGCTAATAAAGTCATTAACTTAACGTTTAAGATACTATAGTTTACTCGAAAAACGGTAACCTGCGCCTCTCACCGTTTGAACCAATCTATCATGGCCCAGTGGAGCAATCGCTTTACGCAAACGACGAATATGCACGTCGACGGTTCTATCTTCAACATAGACATTAGTCCCCCACACATTATCTAGCAATTGTTCTCGGCTATATACGCGCTCTGGATGAGTCATAAAGAAGTGCAATAATCTAAACTCTGTAGGGCCCATGTCCAACTCGCTGCCATCAGAAGTTACGCGATGTGAAATTGGATCTAAGCGTAAACCGTGCACCTCAATTGCCTCTTCTAACGAAGTTGGTGAAACTCGGCGGATAACAGCTTTAATGCGTGCCATCAGTTCTTTAGGTGAAAATGGTTTCGTTACATAATCGTCAGCACCCACTTCTAGGCCACGTACTTTGTCTTCTTCTTCACCACGGGCTGTTAGCATGATGATAGGGATTTTGCGGGTATGCTCGTTTTGTTTAAACTTTTTAGCAATTTGAATACCACTGCCACCTGGTAACATCCAATCCAGTAAAACCATATCCGGGTATGGCTCTACCATGGCTGCAATAGCAGAATCGTAATCTTCGGCTTCAACCGCTTGAAATCCATTTTGTTCTAATACAAAAACTAACATTTCCCTAATAGGCGCTTCGTCATCGACGACAAGTACTTTACGTGACATTCCAATTCTTCTCTTTCGTTATCGAACTTGTTTTCATTATTATGACTAAGTATGACATTTTTATGAAAGTGTAACGTGTAAATTAAAATGAGCGAAAAAAAAACACAAACAACGCAAAAAAAGCATAAAAACTCATCTATTAGACTTGATTCAATCAACTTCTTCTTACATTACTGCAAGTGAAACAGGTCAGTAAAAGTATATTTAATATTCTACAATAATTTTTTAGTTTAAAAATTAGCCTTCTTCACTATAAAATTTTAAATGAAGCTTTGGATCAAATTCATACTAAGCAAACAAATTCGGATCATATTTTTACTAACCAACTTAGATCTGGGATCATGTTTGTACTAACATGCTAATATAAGGTGTTGATCATTTATACAAACATTACGTTTTGCGCTGGATTTTCAAACAAAAAATACACATTAGATCATGATCCTTAGTAAAAGGCTGATCTCAACAATAAACCGTTGGTAAAAACTCGATCTCTTTCGTTATAAGTTAGTAAGGGAATGATCTTTCTTCATTATACGCGCACAAAAAAAGCCAGCTCTTTGCAGATACTGGCTTTTTTTTCAACCTGTTAAGTTACTTAACTTGTGGATCTAACTCACCTGATAAGTATTTAAGATGCATTTCATCTAGTGAGATTGGCTTGATCTTACTTGCTTGACCCGCAGTGCCAAACGCTTCATAACGCGCTACACAGATCTCAGTCATTGCTTTGGTTGCTTCAGCAAGGTATTTACGAGGATCGAAGTTTGATGGATTCAGTGCTAAATGACGACGAATAGCACCTGTTGATGCTAAACGCAAATCTGTGTCAATGTTTACTTTACGAACACCAAACTTAATACCTTCAACGATTTGCGCAACTGGCACACCGTATGTTTCAGGAATTTCACCACCATATTGATTAATAATTTCAAGCCACTCTTGTGGAACTGATGACGAACCATGCATTACAAGGTGAGTATTAGGAATACGTGCATGAATCGCTTTAATACGATCGATTGCTAAAATGTCATCCGTTGGTGGGCGTGTAAATTTATAAGCTCCGTGAGAAGTACCACAGGCAATTGCAAGCGCATCACAGTGAGTTTTGCTAACAAAGTCTGCCGCTTCTTCTGGATCGGTTAGCATTTGATCTGTGGTTAATTTACCTTCAGCACCAACACCGTCTTCTTCTCCAGCTTCGCCAGTCTCAAGAGAACCTAAAACACCTAATTCGCCTTCAACCGATACGCCGCATGAGTGAGCAAGCTCAACTGTTTTGCGTGTTACATCAACATTATACTCATAGCTTGAAGGTGTTTTTCCATCTGTCATTAATGAGCCATCCATCATTACAGATGAAAAACCTAACTGGATTGAACGCTGGCAAACGCCTGGTGAAGTACCGTGATCCTGATGCATAACCACTGGGATGTGTGGCCATTCTTCAATGGCAGCTAAAATCATATGACGAATAAATGGGGCACCAGCATAGGCACGAGCACCTGCTGAGCCTTGCACAATTACGGGGCTATTTGTTTTATCAGCCGCCATCATAATAGCGCGGATTTGCTCTTGGTTATTAACGTTAAAAGCTGGCACGCCGTAACCATTTTCAGCTGCATGATCAAGAAGTTGTCGCATACTGATTAAAGCCATTGGGTATTCTCCAAATTATCGATAGCTGCGAAAACGCAACACTACCTAGTCGAACGGAATAGTTTAATTCGATGCAATCACTGCATCACGACAGTTTTGGCATTTACCAAACCTACCGCTAACACAAACCAGTAATTAAATAAGGGTGAGAGGTATTTAATTAATGGTGTTAGCCGGTGTAAGTAAATTTACTTACACCAACAAGCATGCTCAGTTTATTTAGCACGCTCTTCTAGCATAGCAACAGCTGGCAATTTTTTCCCTTCTAAGAATTCAAGGAAAGCACCACCACCGGTTGAAATGTATGAAACTTTATCGGCAATACCGTATTTATCAATCGCTGCTAGCGTATCGCCGCCACCTGCAATTGAGAACGCGTTTGAATCAGCAATCGCTTGTGCAATTGCACGTGTGCCATTACCAAATTGATCAAATTCGAATACCCCAACAGGGCCATTCCAAACAACAGTGCCAGCGTTGGCAATAATTTTAGCTAATTTATTAGCTGTATCCGGGCCAATATCAAAAATCATATCATCACTGGTTACTTCACTAACATCTTTTAATGTTGCAACCGTTGATTCTGAAAATTCATTACCCACAACAACGTCAGTAGGAACAGGAATTTCACCATTATTACTCTTAGCTGCTGCGCATAATTTATTTGCTTCATCAATTAAGTCAGCTTCATAAAGTGATTTACCTACAGGGTGACCTGCTGCAGCTATGAAAGTATTTGCAATACCGCCACCAGTTACTAGCTGATCAACAATCGTAGAAAGTGAGTCAAGCACTGTTAATTTGGTTGATACTTTAGAACCACCAACAATCGCAACAAGTGGACGCGCTGGATTATCAAGTGCTTTCCCTAGGGCCTCTAGCTCTGCTGCCAATAAAGGACCTGCACACGCAACATCTGCAAATAAGCCAACGCCATGGGTTGAAGCTTGTGCACGGTGAGCAGTACCAAAAGCGTCCATTACGTAAACATCACACAGTGCAGCGAGCTTTTTAGACAATGCCTCGTCGTTTTTCTTTTCACCAACATTAAAGCGTACGTTTTCAAACACAACCACTTCATTATCAGCAATTTCAACACCATCTAGGTAGCTTTTTTCAAGGCGTACTGTTTGCTCCAGTGCCTCGTTTAAATAATCAACAACTGGAGAAAGTGAAAACTCTTCGTTGTATTCCCCTTCCGTAGGGCGGCCAAGATGTGACATCACCATTACTTTTGCGCCTTTCTCAAGGGCTAGTTTGATGCTTGGTAATGCTGCACGAATACGTGCATCTGAGGTCACTTTACCTGCTTTGACTGGTACATTTAAATCTTCACGAATTAACACGCGTTTGCCGTTTAAATCTAAATCTACCATATTAATGACCGACATGGACTTCTCCTTAGTTAACGATACTGACTTGAGTAAAAATTCTTAATTATAATTCTAGTTTTTTGCAACCATCATACACCGTGCGGTGTCTATCATACGGTTGGCAAACCCCCATTCATTGTCACACCAGACTAATAACTTTATCAGTCGTTTATGACTAACTCGTGTCTGCGTGCCATCAATAATACATGAGTGTGCGTCATGATTAAAATCAACAGAGACCAATGGCTCCTCTGTATAACTTAAAATACCTTCTAAACGATCTTTAGCGGCCGCTTTTAAGGCTTTATTCACTGTAACTAAATCAACGTCTGTATTGACTGTGACGCTCAAATCCATCGCCGTAACATTAATAGTAGGCACTCGCACAGCGATGGCTTCAAATCGGCCATGAAATTTAGGTAATATCCGCTCAATACCGCGTGCTAATTTTGTGTCTACCGGAATAATTGATTGACTTGCTGCACGAGTACGACGTAAATCATGGTGATAGGCATCAATGACCTGCTGATCATTCATCGAAGCATGAATAGTGGTGATGGCACCCGATTCAATTTCAAATGCATCATCAAGCACTTTAATAACGGGAACAATACAGTTTGTTGTACATGAGCCGTTAGATACTATCGTTTGTGCAGCGGTTAATTCATCATCATTAATACCGTAAACGATAGTGGCATCGACATCTGCATCCGCAGGTTGTGAAAATAATACCTTTTTCGCACCCGCATTTAAGTGAAGTTGTGCATGTTCTCGAGAATGAAACACACCCGTGCACTCTAGCACCACATCGATATCAAGTACCTGCCAAGGAAGCTCACACGGATTTTCTTCGCAAAATAATGCAATTGAATCGCCGGCAACATTTATACAATCTTCACCGAGAGTAACAGGGAATTTGAAGCGTCCATGAGACGTATCATACTTAAGTAGGTGAGCGATCCCTTTAGGATCTGCTAATTCATTAATAGCAACAATTTTGATCTCATCGCTTAGCCCTGATTCATACAACGCTCGGACTATATTACGACCAATTCGACCAAAACCATTAATTGCAAGTTTGATTGCCATTCGAAAGAAAATCCACTCTAGTTGCTTGCAGATAAAGGCAATCTGCCTTTTTGATGGCGGTATTGTAATCGACCTTGAGATTGAATATAAGAGCTGAATAGCAGAAACTTAAAATTAACCATGTTTCGATGGCCCAAATTTTGGTAATCGACCTTTTAGTAGGTTCTAGGTTCTAGGTTCTAGGCTCGATACGTAATACAATCCCGATATAGTTGTGATAAATTTTTAGCGCTTAAATAGCTTGCGTATTAAATTACTGGTTAATAATGATACCGTCATAATCACTATACAATAAATAGCTAGTGTACCTGATGGTGTGACCAGCTCAATTATTTGTTCATTTTCACCGAAACATAAATTAGTCTTATGATCAATCGCACCGCCGCTATCTAAACAACGATCCACTAATAAAAACCCATGCAACCACCATACTGCAATTAAACTGACTATCACACCAACTAAAGATGGCAGTAAATTATTTTTCATTAAAAGACCTATAAAAAGGAGTAAATTTCAGGACATTAGTGTAGCAAAATAACAAACCAATAACTGCACTGACAAAGCCTTATTTTTTATCTATAAAACAATACTTAAAGTTAATTTTTGGCTAACAACAAGTCAGTAATTCAGTCTGTATTTATATAAAAGCATTCAGCTTTTTTAATAAAGTAATTATGGGTGAGCTTTAAACTAAGTCGTGCAACTTTAAATCTCTACCTTGGCCAATTTGATAGCACTGCGCAAGTAATAGCTCGGCGGTAGCCATAGCATCCGTAAGTGCATGATGACAGGTGTAGTGTGGTAAGTCATAACGCGCCCTACAGGCATTTAAAGTTAAATCATCCAATGCTATTTCTTGACCTTGTTGCAGTAAACGCTTTTTTTCAATTTGAAACGTATCAATAATTAATTTCGGTTTAACATTTATACCATGTGCTTTGAAAGCACACTTTAAAAAACTCCAATCTAAACTTGCATTATGAAACACTAAAATTGAGTCATCAAAGTGCCTACTGAGCTTGTTTAAAATATCACTTAAACTTTGCCCCTGAGCAACCTCTTGTTGGGCAATACCATGAAAAATTGGGCTTTGCTCAAGTTGTTTAACTTCTTTGTTAATATAGTGCTCTGCTTTACTTAACTTTATACACTGCTGATCCACCAGCACCCATGCCACTGATACTATCTCATGCTGTTTTGCATCTAACCCTGTTAGCTCTAAGTCAATGACAAGATAACGCTGGCTAAATGCATTTTTAGCCAGTAACTTCTTTCTTGATATATATCGGCTTAGCCATAATTTAACCATGCTGAGCCCTCAATTTATCCGTCATTATAAGCTCCCTCGAGCAAATTTAAATGCAGCAGCTTGCTGGGCTTGTTTAATTAAATAAAATGCCTCTTTTAGTTGATGGCGTTCTAGTGAATTTAACTTATCAGGATTAATACAATTACTGGGTAAACCCTCTTCGTTAATCTGCGTTCTTAACCGCAACTGAGTTAAAAATCGCCAACAATCCTTTAAATTATAAACATCTTGCTTATTTAGTTCTGGGTATTTCAATAACGCATCAAGGCGTTCTTGTGTATTTGCCCGGCGAACACCTGCTTTGAGCGCATACAAACGCACAATGTCATTGATGATTACTACACCCCGTTTTTTTAAATCAATGTACTTATGCTGTTTGGCATCTTTTTCTAATTTAAATTGGTTAAACAAACCAATTGGCACTGGGGTCGATTTAATATCGCTGGCCATGGCCGCATAAAATAACTCGTTACGCGAAATACGGGTCAGCTGTTCACAAAAACTGGTATAAAGTGAGTTTGAGCCTTCAATAAATCGTAAATCAAAAAATATTTTACAATTAAGCATTGCCTCTGGCGTTGGGCTTTTTATCCACTTAAAAAAACGTTCACACCAATCTGAAATACTCATTCTACACAGCTCACTACTAGCCATTATATTGCCTGGACAACGACGAATGCCGCATTCAACGAGCTGCTCACAAACAAACTCACCCATACGGCGAAAATAGTCTTGATGAGCTTCACTTAAATCATCAGGTAATAGCAATCCATTATCTTGATCTGAGTGCAGTGTTTGCTCCTCACGCGCTTGCGAACCAAAACAAATAAAACTAAAGCTAGTAGGCGCTGCACCATTGTCTTCTTGAAAGAGGTGTATGAGTCGTGAAGTTAGTGCATCCGTCAAACCGCTAAGCAGTTTGCCTATCAATGAAATATCATCAATATTATGTGAAAAGCCTCTTAGTAACTCTGGTATTTCTGCTGCATAGCGCTTTAAATCAACGATATTGTGTGCTTTATAGATTCGCCCTATTAATTGTACAGGGTCACTTTTTTGTTGTCTGAGCAAATCTGTACTGGTGATCATACCCAGCGCTTTATGATGTTCATCTAGCACGGGTAAGTGGTGAATATTATGTTTAAGCATTAAATGCAGCGCTGAAAAAACCCGATTATTCTCAAAGATATATTTAGGTTTTTTACTCATTATTGAGTTGATCGCCTCTTTAGGGTCAACCTCGTCTGCAAGTACACGATTACGTAAATCACGATCTGTTACCACCCCCACTAATCTCTCAAACTCAGTAATCATGATTGAGGAAACGCCATATTTTTTCATTTTCTTTGCTGTTTGGCGAATACTGGCATCGGGAGCTAAAGTAACCGCTTTCCGAGACATCAGCTCAGAGATCTTACGCTCCGACCAACTTTCGTTCTGACTTTTATAATGTGATGAAAGTAATCGATTAGCATGTGCCCGCACAAAATATTGCTCAAAGGGTTTATATTCTCGGCGCAAAAAATCAAAGGCATCTTGATTGAGCATATACACAATGCCCTCTTTTTGCGTTTCTAAACGATTTTGTATTGCCTCTCCGGTTAGTAAAGATGGAAACCCAAAATAGTCTCCCTGCGCTAAACGTGTAATCACATCACCTGTGGCATCAACTAAATCGTATAAACCTGAGCGAATCAAAAATAATTTAGGTGATGCTGACTGCAACCACTGAGTCTGATTTTCACGGGTTAAATAAATACTATCTAAGTGAGTGACAAAATAATCAGTGGCACTGCTGTCAATCTGGCTAAAGGGGGTTTGGGCTATAACAAATTGGGCTACTTCCTGCTGCTCATTATTCATAACTGTACTCACATAAATAAGTGTACGAATACTGTACTGCTATCCGTTAAAAATAAAAAGCCCGACAAAAGTCGGGCTTCAAAATATATAACCAATATATTATTTAGTGAGCGTGAGCTTCACTAGACCCTTTAGGGTTACGAATACCTTCAACCATTTCTTGAATTTCAACAGGCGTTTCACCGGTTAGTTTCATTACAATTGCAGCAACACCAAAGTTAACAATCATACCAATCAAACCAATACCTTCAGGTGAAATACCTAAGAACCAATGTTCAGGGCTATTCAGTTCAGGGCTAACAAATTTAAAGAAGATAATGTAAGCAGCAGTAAAGGTTATACCTGTTACCATGCCGGCAATTGCTCCCTCTTTATTCATCGATTTTGAGAATATACCCATAATAATCGCCGGGAAGAAACTCGCAGCCGCTAAACCGAATGCAAATGCCACCACCGACGCCACAAAGCCAGGCGGGTTAATACCAAAGTATGCCGAGATAACAATCGCTACCATCGCAGCCAACCTTGCTGCCAATAGCTCTTGTTTATCACTTATATCCGGTTTTAGGGTTCGCTTGAGTAAATCATGCGACACAGAGGTCGAGATAACCAATAATAAACCCGCGGTTGTTGAAAGCGCTGCAGCTATACCACCCGCTGCCACTAATGCAATAACCCACGCTGGTAAATTAGCAATCTCAGGGTTTGCCAACACCATAATATCGCGGTCAACTTTTACTTCATTTGCACTGCTTGGGTCATCAATTTTACCTGCGGTGTAAAACATTTTGCCATCACCGTTTTTATCATTAAAGGTAATAAGTCCTGTTCTTTCCCAGTTTTTAATCCAAGCAGGTGCTTGTGCGTACTCGGTACCGCTACCATCTTTACCATTAATAGTATCAATCATGTTTACGCGAGCAAATGACGCAACTGCAGGTGCCGTGGTGTATACAATCGCAATGAACACTAACGTCCACGCTGCAGAGATACGTGTATCTTTAACACGAGGAACCGTGAAGAAACGTACAATAACGTGTGGTAAACCCGCTGTACCCACCATTAAGGCACCAGTGATTGCAAATACATCAATCATACTCTTAGAGCCTTCGGTGTATTGGGCAAAACCAAGTTCAGAACTCAAGCCATCCAATTTATCCAACACATACATGCCAGAACCATCACTTAACGTGGCACCAAAGCCAGTTTGTGGGAAAAAGTGGCCTGTCATCATCATAGAGATGAAAATTGCAGGAACCAAGTAAGCGAATACAAGTACGCAGTATTGAGCTACCTGTGTGTAAGTAATGCCTTTCATGCCACCTAAAACAGCATAGAAAAATACGATAACCATACCAATGTATACACCCGTTTCAATTTCAACTTCTAAGAAACGAGAGAATACAACGCCTACGCCACGCATTTGCCCTGCAATATAAGTAAAGCAAATGAAAATAGCACAAAATATTGCCACCAAACGCGCTGTGCGAGAGTAGTAACGGTCGCCAATAAAGTCAGGTACCGTAAATTTACCAAATTTACGTAGATAAGGTGCAAGGCACATAGCAAGCAGTACATAACCACCCGTCCAGCCCATTAGGTATACGCCACCGTCATAACCTGCGAACGAGATAATACCGGCCATTGAGATAAATGACGCCGCACTCATCCAATCGGCAGCGGTTGCCATACCATTTGCAAGCGGCGGTACACCACCACCAGCGACATAAAACTCATTTGTTGAGCCAGCTCGGGCCCAAATTGCAATGCCGATATAAAGCGCGAAGCTTAAACCAACAATTAAAAACGTGAGTGTTTGAACATCCATTACTTAAGCTCCTATTCGTCTACGCCGTATTTTTTATCCAACGTATTCATTTTGAAAACGTAAACAAAAATCAAAGCCACAAAGGTATAAATAGCGCCTTGCTGGGAGAACCAGAAGCCGAGTTTAAACCCAAAAAAACGTACTTCATTAAGTACATCTACCAGTAAAATGCCAAAACCAAACGACACAACAAACCAAACTGCTAATAATTTAAATAGCAGCGAAATGTTTTCCGCCCAGTAAGCTTTTGCTTGTTCTTCATCTTTAAAAGCCATTTTATTTTCCTCTTCAACACTGAAAAAAGTGATGTGTTTTTATTTTCATTATTAAACTTAGCAATGCCTTAACAAGATTGATTTGAGACCATAGTCGTAACATCAGGTTAACGTTTACGTAAACTGCAAAACACCAACTGTTAAATTTAAGTTAAAATACATTAAAATCAGCAGTTTAACTATTTCAAGTACACTGCTGAGTTATAAAAATACGCTTTTATGATGATCTTCGACATTAGTCTAATAAAAATACAGATATTAAATATTTTATTATTTTTCAGCTATTTAAAAATACTATAAAATAACCTTCATAAATTGACGACGCAAATTACTGACAACTTCTGGTATGGTATGAAGCAACATAATAAAAATCGTATTAAGACATGACTGCCGCACTGATATTTGTTGCTTTAGCCTACATAGGCGTATTATTTTGGTTAGCTAATTGGGGAGACAAAACCACCCCATTATCAAAACGAATTAGCCACCACCCGTTTGTATACTCGTTTTCACTGGGGATTTATTGTACTTCGTGGACGTATTATGGCTCTGTTGGGACTGCTGCAACCAGCAGTTGGAGTTATTTACCTATTTTATTAGGGCCTGCGTTATTATTTATATTTGGCCAAGGTTTTTTACGTAAGCTGGTGCTGGTCAGTAAAAAACAAAACATCACCACCATTGCTGACTTTATATCTGCACGCTACGGCAAACGCCAAACTACGGCGATCATGGTCACCGTAATTGCCTTGCTGGCAACCATTCCTTACATCGCTTTACAGTTAAAAGCCCTCAGTAGTAGCTTTTTGCTGCTGCAAAGCGACAACAAGATATCAGGCTCTATGGTCGCTTTGTCTGCAACTCTTGTTATGACCATGTTCGCCATATTTTTTGGCACTCGCAAAGTCGATGTCACAGAATACCGCTCAGGTCTAATGCTAGCAGTAGCCTTTGAATCGTTAATAAAATTACTCGCACTGCTCGCTGTAGCCGGTTTGGCTGTATACACCTTATTAAACTTACCCCAAGAGCGCGAAGTATTAATCAGTGAGTCTCTCTGGTCACACTGGAATAATTTTAACTTTTTTGGCTTTAATTTTATTGGTCAATCATTAATGGCTGCAGCAGCAATTATATGTTTACCAAGACAATTTCACGTCACCGTAGTCGATAACCAAGACAAACGACATTTATTCACAGCGCGTTGGGCATTCCCGCTTTATTTACTACTGACCGCAGCGATGATTTTACCGATAGCAACCGCGGCCATTCATCCTAACATTGGTAACGGATTTTCACCTGACAGCTTTGTACTCGCGCTACCGTTAATGCATGAAAACATTCCTCTTACCACATTTGTGTTTATTGGTGGTATTTCCGCAGCCACAGCTATGATCGTCGTAGCAACTCTAACTCTCAGCACGATGATTTCAAATGATGTGGTGCTTCCATTAATGTTGCGCCGTAAATTTAAACGTAACCTAATCACCACCAGTTATAAATCGCAGATTTTACTTGTTAGACGCTTCACTATTGCTGGTATTTTAATTTTGTCATATTTTTATCAGCAATGGTTTGGCCATGGAAAAGCATTGGCAAGTATGGGACTGGTGGCCTTCTCACTTGTTACACAACTACTACCAGCCATTGTAGGTGGTTTATATTGGCGAAAAGGCCATGCTTATGGTGTTTACGCCGGATTATTAGCTGGTTTTAGTTGTTGGGTATTGTTTTTAATGCTGCCAATTTTAGATGCCGGAAACACCCTTAACACAGAGCTTCAACAAACACTCATTACTCGTGGCACACTCATTGCCCTTTTTGCGAATATAGGCTGTTATATTAGCTTCTCACTAGGTGCCGATGAGCGTTTAATTGATAAAATTCAAGCAGCTGCATTTGTTAATCCAAAAGAGCAAGCTGTACTTGCTAGACGTTTAAATAAAAACGTTCAAGCCACTGTTTATGATTTTAAAGTGCTGCTGCAAACTTTCTTAGGTGTACAACGCAGTCAGCAAGTTATGGCTCAATTCTCGCTCACAAATCCACTTGGTGATAACAACGCTCACCCTTCTTCTGAATTTATTGCATATTGTGAACGTGCACTTACAGGTGTGCTTGGTGCGTCCTCTGCTCAAGCACTTGTTCATACTGTTGCCTCAGGTAAACGAATGGCCTTTGAAGAAGTGGTTAACTTTTTTGACGAAACCACACAAGCCCTGCAATTTAACCAAAACTTATTGTTCACATCACTTGAGAATTTAAGTCATGGAATTTCTGTTGTTGATAAAGACCTAAACCTTGTTGCGTGGAATAAGCGTTACGCTGAAATGTTTGATTACCCTGCTGACTTTTTAGAAGTAGGCCAACCAATTGAAGATATTATCCGTTACAACGCAGAGCGCGGAGAGTGCGGCCCAGGTGAAATAGACCGACAAGTAGAAAAACGCGTACAACATTTAAAAAATGGCACTTCACATCATTTTATACGTCACCGCCGCAATGGCCAAGTATACGAAATGACTGGCAATCCACTGCCTGATGGCGGGTTTGTTACCAGCTTTTCAGACATTACCACGCACATTGCCACACAAAATGCGCTGGAAGAGGTCAACATGGACCTTGAAAACCGCATTGAGGCCCGCACGCAAGAGATACGTACTATTAATAAAGATCTCGAAGCACAAATCGACAGCCGTGTTCAAACAGAGCAAGCACTCACTTTAGCAAAGCGAGAAGCAGAGCAAGCAAATGATAGTAAGACACGCTTTTTAGCGCTCGCTAGCCATGATATTTTACAGCCACTCAATGCAGCGCGTTTATACTTGGCAGCCATTGATGAAAAATCCTTAGCTGACAATAATATTAATAACTTTGAAAAACTTGGTGCGAGTCTCGATTCCACAGTGCATTTAATGTCTGCATTGCTAGAAATTGCAAAACTTGAACAAGGTGCGATGACCCCTACCCCACGTCATTTTAGTATTGACGATATTTTAGCGCCACTGCGTAATGAATACGCTATTTTATCGAGTGAAAAAGGCCTTAAATTGCATGTCCGCTCGCAAGGGCAGATTGTACACAGCGACATTACTTACTTACGCCGCATAATTCAAAATTTGGTATCTAATGCAGTCAAATATACTGAAAGTGGCAAAGTACTCGTTGCATGCCGTAAACGTAAGCACCATCTACGCATTGAAGTTTGGGACACAGGCCCCGGTATTAGTGATAGTGAACAAGCGAAGATATTTAACGATTTTTACCGCATAGAAGCCGGTGACAACAAAGGTGTAGGGTTAGGTTTAGGCGTTGTAAAACGTATGGTAGATTTACTGAGCCTGCGATTAGAAGTGCATTCAACGGTTAATAAAGGCAGCCGCTTTAGTATTGAAGTTCCTTACGGCGACAACCAATTTGTACAGCAAAAAACGGCTACTAACAGCTTGTTTGAAAACCGCGCTGCAATGAATGTTATTGCTGTGGATGACGACCCTGAAAATTTAAATGCCATGGCGAGTTTATTGCAGAAGTGGCAAGCTGATCACCAATTGTTTGACCAAGTTGAAACGGTGATGGAGTATGCAAAGGCGCATAAAGCGCCAGATGTTATTTTAATGGACTATCAACTCGGCCATGACTGCGATGGCATTACGCTTATTAAAACCCTGCGTGAAATTTGGCAAAGCCCGGTACCCGCTATTTTGATTACCGCTGTGCGCGATGATGAACTAAAACAAGCAACTAAAGCCGCTAATATTCATTATTTATCCAAACCAATCAAGCCGGGTAAATTAAAAGCACTGCTTAATCACAGTACGTGATGTGCTAGGTACTAGGTACTAGGTACTAGGTACTAGGTACTAGGTACTAGGTACTAGGTACTAGGTACTAGGTACTAGGCACTAGGTACTAGGTACTAGGTACTAGGTACTAGGTACTAGGTACTAGGTACTAGGTACTAGGTACTAGGTACTAGGCACTAGGCGCTAGGCACTAGGCAAGAAATTAAACAGATTCGTGCTAAAAAATATAACTAGGTACCTAGCAAAATTACTAGGTACCTAGCAATTTTGCTAGGTGTACTGCTTTAATTTAATCATCTAGCTTGCGCTTTACTCCTGAGCTTTTGAAAAAGCCAGCTCAGGCCCACCAGCGATAAGCCTAAGCCAATAAATGATATCGCTTTGAGTAAACCCGTGAGGCTTGCCATATCAATTAAAAACACTTTAACTATTACTGCACCAAGAATACCTAACCCAACTTTTTGCAACAGCAGTTGTTGTTTTAAATGCCCAAAAATAACCACCAGCGCGCCGAGCAATAACCAAACAATCGAATAACTATATAGTTCCGCATCACTGGTTTTTCTATCTAGGTAGATATATGCGCCTTGCCAATACTGGCGGATGAGTGTATTTATTGCTAATGCAGCTAAAACGCCCGCTACTATCAATATTATTTTACTAAGTTGGGTATTAACTGGCTTTACTAGGTTAGCTAACCACAGTGCTAAAGCACTTGGCACCAACCACATCAATAGCACCCAGTTAAACACCGGAGTTTCCCCTACATACAAGGATGTTAGTAATGGGTTATTATCAAACATTGTGCTTGCTAGCAATAAACCAGCTAATGCCGACAAGATTAACCCTGCAACCCTGTAAAGCTTGCCTAGCTGCCCAGCACTTTGCGCGCGATACAAATAAACACAGCCTAATGCAAGCCAATTACAGCTTAATAAAACTTGTTCATAAAAGCTCAGGGAACCAAATTGAGGATAATGCCCAACTAATTGATAGCTAGTTTCGGTAGTGATAAATAAAGCCAAACAATGTAGTGCAGCCCCTTCGAGCCAAATTTTCATGTCTGTTTTTTGCCATTGCTTTGCGGCAAACCAAAATAGCCCAACAGCAATGGGATAAACCACTATGCTCCAATGCATTGAAAGAAGCGTTAAATCTGTATAACTCTCCATCCAAGGTGCAAACGTTAAACGTGCAAGTACTGCTGCCACGAGCGCTTTAATAGGCCAATGCGGCATAGGCACTTTATGGCGTTTAACAAGAAAACTTATAACTAACACTTGAATTGCAAGCGCTAGAGTGAGGCCGCTATCAGCTAATAACATGGTTAAACACAAGGTGACATTGGCATTAGCACCAATCCAATAACTAAACTGCTGCCATTGGGTATGGGCATTTTGCGCACATTTGAGCAAAACGCCACTGCCAAGCAGTAATAGTACTGTCCATAATGAATACGCCACCGCTAAGTTTTGCTCTGAGGTTAAAGTGTAAAGTGTTGCTATTAATACAAACAGACTAAAAGCAGCCACTAAATGAAAGCTTAACCGTTTATAATAACGTGCGCCAAAATACAGCCCGTACACACAAAAACCTATACCGAGCAATAAACCAAGCCCATGCATATTTTTAAATATAAATAAGTGATCGTTAGTATCAATGTTATACGATTGCTGACTGACAACCAGTAAAACAGCAATTAGCAGCGCTAAACCTTGCCACAGATCCCAACGGCTATTTTGCAGCACCAAAAATAGCAACATGACGATTAAGCACACCATTACAATTTGCCATTGCACACTCGCCATAGACGTTACTATCACTACCAATAACGGCACCACAATCGCTAACAATAATGGGTGATCCGGCTGTAATCTTAATAAACGCTTTAAACTATGTGGGCGGTACTCCAGCAAACGCAGCGTTAAACCTAAACGCATCATCGCGATTAAACCAATAATCGATAGCAGTGCAAAACCACCTACAATCCAATATTGCTGTGCGTTAATCACACTCAGCGCTACCCAATACCAGCCTATATGCCCTGCCCAAAGTAAATACCACAACCAATTACGTTTTACTCTTTGCGCTACCAGCACAGCTGAAAGAGTGACGAAGCTAATATAGGTCAAAAGTGCGGCTAAATTACCGCTTCCGGTGTTAACCCACAAAGGCACGCTATAAGCCCCTACAATACCTAATACAGCGAGTAGCGGCCCTAAGCGCAGTGCCATTGAGCTTGCCGCCAGTGCAATAACAGCTAACATCATAAAAGCCGTGGTTGGGCTTAACATCGCATAACTTGAGTAAGCAAGCAGCGTTAATGCAAAACAACTAATAAACCCGCCTCCTGCTAAAGCAGCTGGAATATAGTTATTGAATCCTTCAAAAACAATACCTTTACGGTGTAAATACTCTGCAACCGTAATCAGCGAAATGCCAAACAACCCGCCAAGGGTAAGCCTGAGGCTAGGAGATAATAAGCCTGCATCTAAGCTATATTTTGCTAAAAATATACCACCAAAGGCCAACGCAATACCGCCAATCCACGTCATCCAGTTTCGTTGAAGCTCGACTTTAAACTTTATGATAAAAGCATCGACACGGGAAGAAGAGCGTTTTTTAGTGAGAGAATGGGCAGCACTAGTTTGATTTGAAAGAGCAGGCTTTGAAGCAATTACATTAATAGGGTTAGCTTGCTCAACCCAAGGTGAATCAGAGTGATTTTCTTCATTATTACTGACATCTTTTTGGTGTTCAGTAAAATCTCTTACATCGTATTGTGACTCTTGACTTGAGGTTTTTTTGACTCGCTCATTTAATTGTTTTTTTAGAGACGCAACATCGTGCTGTAACGCGCTTACTTTGGTTAATGCAATTAATCCTGCTATTGCACCAGCAATTACCACTAATGCGAATATGACGATTAGTACTAACACACCATCCATTATTCAATCCCTGATTGCATTTTATGCCCTTCTTTATATCGTAAACAGCTGTAATTATAAACAAATAAAATAATAAACGATTTAAAGTAGTTATTACACTCTAGCAAACAACTCCCTGCAAGCTGACGGTTATGTACTCCTTATTAATTTATATATAAGCAATTAACTTAGCTATTATCTAAAATAAATAAGTATTATGCTTTCCACCGCCCCCTCTCAATGCAATATCTGACATGCTGAATAACGACATTTTTTATGTAAAAACACATTATCTGCTTGTGCATCTCAACAACACTCATGAGTAATCGTCAATTACTCCACAAAGCCCTTGCATTAGCGTGTAATTGGCAAATAATGGGGCTGATTATCACGGGATTTGAATGAGGACTAATGAACACGATATTAACTACACAATGTGCAGATGATGTGGGCTTAATAGCTAAGATCACCGGGCTGTGCCACGAACATAATTTAAATATTACCCGCAATAATGAGTTTGTAGATAAAGACGCTAGTCGCTTTTTTATGCGTACAGAAATAACCGGGCAGCCAAGCGAAGACTTTATTGAGCAACTTGAATCTATTTTACCTACTGGCGCAAAGGTTACTTTGCACAACAACGAGAAAACCAAAGTTGTGCTGCTTGCCACTAAAGAAGCCCATTGCTTAGGAGGCGTTTTACTCAAACAGTTTGAGCAAGCCCTTAACATTGAAGTGCTTGCTGTAATTGCTAACTATCCAGATTTAGCGCCTTTAGCAAAAGGTTTTAATGTCCCTTTTCATGTTGTCAGTCATGACGGTTTAAGCCGCCTTGAACATGATAAGCAGGTGGGCGATTTAATTGCTAGTTACAACCCAGATGTTATTGGTTTAGCTAAATACATGCGGATATTGAGCCCTGAGTTTGTCGCTCGTTTTGACGGTAAAATTATTAATATTCATCACTCATTTTTACCTGCCTTTATTGGTGCAAAACCTTATCATCAAGCATTTGAACGCGGCGTTAAAATTATTGGTGCGACCGCTCACTTTGTTAATAACGAGCTGGATGAAGGGCCAATTATTATGCAGGACGTAACTCATGTTAGCCATGCGAATACCGCTGAAATAATGGCAAAAATGGGCAAAGATGTAGAAAAAACAGTTTTCTGCAAAGCACTCCAATTAGCGTCTGAGCATAAGCTGTTTATAAATGGTAATAAAACGGTGGTGTTTAGCTAAATTAATAAACTAAATGAAGAGGCTATTTGCCTCTTTATTATTTAAGTAAAGATGCCGACTCAATAGGTTCTAGTTGTAATTTTGCTGCAATAAGTACAGCTTGAGTACGATTGTAAACGCCTAACTTTCTAAAAATTGCAGTAATATGAGCTTTTACGGTTGCTTCAGAAATATGTAACTCGTAAGCAATCTGCTTATTGAGTAATCCTTCATGGAGATATTGCAAAACTTTATATTGCTGCGGGGTAAGCGATGCTACTTGCGCAGCAATTTCTTTATCTTCACCTTCTACCGTTGCCACTTTGTCTTTTAGGTCAAGCGGTAACCATACATCACCATCAAGAATTTGATTGATGGCGCCAGCAATATCTTCTGACGACGATGACTTAGGTATAAAGCCCATTGCACCATAGCTCATCACTTTGGATACAATATTAATATCTTCGCTCCCTGACACCACAGCAATAGGTAAGCTTGGGTAATCTTCTCGGATACGAATTAGGCCGTATAAATCGCCATTACCTGGCATGTGTAGGTCTAGTAATAAGATATCTAAATCTTCTTGCTCGCTCAGCACTTGCAACGTGGTATCAAAGTCTTCAGATTCAAATACTTCTAAATCAGCAAACTTAGTACTTAATGCCCCTTTTAGTGCTTCACGAAATAACGGGTGGTCGTCCGCTATTAAAAACTGACTCATGGTTCACTCCTAATAAATTCGGCTGTCATCAATTAGATGACAGCCGATATACTACGTTTAGAATCAACTTCTAATCAAGTTTTTAACGCATATTTAACGATTTAATCTGTTCTCGATAAGTTCATCAACTACACTCGGATCAGCAAGTGTCGAGGTATCACCAAGTTGTTGGTGCTCATTGGCGGCGATCTTGCGTAAAATACGACGCATAATCTTTCCTGAACGTGTTTTAGGTAAACCCGGTGACCATTGAATCATATCTGGCGAGGCTATTGGGCTAAGCTCTTTGCGCACCCAATTACGTACTTCTTTAGTCAACTCATCACTCACAGTTACACCTTCATTTGGTGTAATGTAAACATAAATGCCTTGGCCTTTAATGTCATGTGGGAAACCAACTACAGCGGCTTCTGCTACTGCTTCGTGAGCAACCAATGCGCTTTCTATTTCAGCGGTACCTAATCGATGCCCTGATACATTAAGTACGTCATCTACACGGCCTGTAATCCAGTAATAACCATCTTCATCACGACGACAGCCATCACCTGTAAAATATACACCCGGATAAGCTGAGAAGTAAGTTTGTTCAAAACGTTCATGATCACCATAAACGGTGCGAGCTTGTGAAGGCCAGCTATCCAAGATAACTAAATTACCATCAACTGCACCTTCTAATGTATTTCCTTCTGCATCAAATAATGCAGGTGCAATACCAAAGAAAGGACGCGTTGCTGAACCCGGTTTCATGTCTGTTGCGCCCGGTAGTGGCGTGATCATAATGCCACCGGTTTCAGTTTGCCACCACGTATCAACTATAGGGCACTTTTCATTACCAATTTGTTCATAATACCATGTCCATGCTTCAGGATTAATTGGCTCACCGACTGAACCTAAAACACGTAAACTATCACGTTTAGAGGTCGATGTAGGCTCATCACCTTTAGCCATCAGTGCGCGAATTGCTGTAGGTGCAGTATAAAGAATGGTAACACCATGCTTATCAACTACTTCACCCATTCGACCTGCAGTTGGATAAGTCGGCACACCTTCAAATAAAACTTGTGTACAGCCATTAACGAGTGGACCATAAGCAATATAGCTGTGACCTGTGATCCAACCTACATCAGCGCTACACCAAAATACATCGTCTTCTTTTAGATCAAATACGTATTCGTGAGTCATTGACGAATAAACTAAATAGCCACCTGTTGTGTGAACTACACCTTTAGGTTGGCCAGTTGAGCCCGACGTATAAAGTATAAATAATGGGTCTTCTGCATTCATTGGTTCAGGTTCGCACTGTGCAGGTACATCAGCTACCAATTCATGCCACCATACATCGTGCTCGTTCCAATCAACTTCACCACCGGTTAGTTGATGCACAACAACATGCTCAATGGTTGTTACAGACTCTTGTGCAACGGCTTCGTCTACATTTGCCTTTAACGGTACTGTGTTTCCTGCACGGCGGCCTTCATCTGACGTAATTACAATTTTAGCACCAGAGTCTTTAATACGATCTGCAATTGCTGATGGCGAAAAGCCACCAAACACAACTGAGTGAATAGCGCCTAATCGAGCACATGCTTGCATTGCATAAACGGCTTGCGGCGACATTGGCATATAGATAGCTATACGATCACCTTTTTTAACGCCTAATTTTTTAAGACCATTGGCAAACTTTGCCACTTCATCATGCAATTTCTGATAGCTAATGTGCTCGCAATTTCCTGGGTTATCGCCTTCCCAAATTAATGCTGTTTTATCTGCTTTTGTTGCAAGATGGCGATCGATGCAGTTGTATGAAGCATTTAACTCACCATCTTCGTACCATTTGATACTGATATGACCTTTATCAAAAGAGGTATTTTTTACCTTAGTATAAGGAGTAGACCAATCAAGGCGTTTGCCGTGTTCTGACCAAAAACCTTCAGGATCATCAATAGATTGCTTGTAAAGTGTGTTATATTTATCGTTATCAACTAAGGCTGCATTCTTGATATTTGCAGGAACTGGATAGATACTTTGTGACATAGTCGTCTCCATTTTTAATTACTTGCCAAAGGCCTACTCCAAGGATTACCCAGCAGCGTCAATGAAAGTATTAGACCTTAGTTGTAATACTATTTTTTATAATTTAGCCACCACACTGTATATAGCAGCTATGGCATTGATATTCACCGTAATGAAGGTTAACTCCCCTGTTTTTTCAAGTCTACCTGCGTGCCACCTTAGTCTAATAGACCAATAGGTAATTGAGTAAAAAGCGTACATCATCAAAAGTGACATCATTAAAAGTATAACAACTGCATCGAATAGGAAATTAATCATGACAACAAAAGCAACATTAATAAAATCACTCACTGCAACCGCTGTTTTATGCGCCCTTAGTACAACGACGCAAGCAGCATCGATTGGTGGCACCGATGTAAACTACGGTGGTTATGTCAAACTTGATGCAATGTGGAGTGATTATTCAGAGGGCGTACCTGGGGGTGGAAGTATTGGTCGTGATTTTTATGTACCTGGCACAACCCCCGTTGGTTCTGGCGTTGACAGTGATGCAGTATTTGATATGCATGCCCGTCAATCTCGTTTCTTTTTTGGTACGGGTACCAAACTTGATAACGGCAAAGAAATAAAAACTAAAATTGAAATCGACTTTATTGCCTCAGCCCCAGGCGGCAATGAGCGAGTCAGTAACTCATACGCGCCTCGTGTTCGCCAAGCGTTTATCACCTATGACGGCTGGTTATTTGGTCAAGCATGGTCAAACTTTCAAAATGTTGGGGCTTTGCCTGAAACACTTGATTTTGTTGGCCCGGCGGAAGGCACCGTGTTTGTGCGCCAAGCCCAAGCGCGGTATACATCAGGTAATTTTTCATTCTCAATTGAAAACCCAGAAAGCACAATAACAGATGTAGGTGGTGCACGAATTGCCACTGACGATGCCTCTCTACCTGACTTTACTGCACGCTACACAATGAACGCTGATTGGGGCCAATTTGTAGTAACAGGCCTTGCTCGCCAATTAACATATAAACAAAATGGTGTTGATGCTGATGAAACTTCGTTTGGTGTTAGCGCATCAGGTAAAGTTAACATGGGTAAAAATAACCTTAAATTTATGCTAACTCAGGGACAAGGATTAGGCCGTTATGTTGGCTTAAACGCAGCGCATGGCGCTGTACTCGATGGTAATAACGACTTAGATGCCATTGATTCAACCTCTGGTTTTATTGCTTACCAACAGCACTGGAACAGCCAGTGGCGTTCAACGTTCTTATACTCTTTCTTCTCAGCTGATAATAACAAAGATTTATTAACTGTATCTGGCAACCCAACAAAAGCAAGCCAAAGTTATAGCGCAAACTTACTTTATTCACCGATTAAAAAACTAACTTTCGGGGCTGAATTCAAACATGCTGAGCGTGAAGTAGAAAGTGGAAGCGACGGAGATATGAAGCGCTTACAGTTTTCTGTTAAGTACGCATTTTAAATTTATCTATTCTTTCCTAGTCCTATCCTAAAGCGGCCTATGGTCGCTTTTATTTTGTTAAATAAAACTAAAAATACACAAACACAATTGCAAACTATTATTGTTTAGATTAAATTACGCGTTAATTTGAACTTTATGGAATGTAATATGTCTGCTCCGCAATTTCTACAATTATCAAAACTTGCCATTTTCACCTCAGTCGCTTTGGGTGGGTTAGCCCACGCCTCGACTCAAAATAACACTGATGATTCAGATAAATCTCTTGAAAAAATAGCAGTCTATGGGCAACACCATAAAAATTACATAACGGAAGATGCGCAATCGGCTACCAAGCTAGGGCTAACGATTAAAGAAACCCCACAGTCAATTTCTGTTATTTCTCGTGCATTAATGGATGATTTTTCACTTGATGACATCAATGCGGTTTTAGAAACCACACCAGGCGTAACTGTTGAGCAAATTGAAACCGATCGCACTTACTTTAAAGCACGCGGCTTTGAAATTACAAACTTTCAAACTAATGGCATGGGCACACCGCAAGAGAGCGGTGCAATTCAAGGTACTTTAGATACCTCTATTTTTGAAAGTGTTGAAGTCGTTCGTGGCGCTAACGGTTTAATGACAGGTGCAGGTAACCCCTCTGCCACTGTAAATATGGTACTAAAAAAGCCAACCTATCAAACAAAAGTAAGTGCCTCTGCATCGTATGGCTCATGGAATAATAAACGTGTAGAGCTTGATGCATCTACTGCACTTACTGATGACCATGCAGCACGTGTTGCTTTTACTAAACAAAAAACAGATTCATATTTAGACCGTTACGAGCAAGATAAAACTATTTATTATTTTGCCTATGAAGGTCAATTATCTGCCAGCACTGTTTTATCCGTAAACTATGTAAATCAACAAAAAGACGCTGATAGCCCACTTTGGGGGGCGCTACCTCTTTATTACAGTGACGGTACTGCAACACACTTTGATGCTTCAACTAGCACAGCTTCTGATTGGTCATATTGGAATAATTCAACAGAACAAGTATTTGTATCTGTAGAACAAAGCATTGCCAATACTTGGCTTTTAAAAGCAAGTTACGCGCATTTAGTGAATGAGCAGGATTCTGAATTATTTTACGTATTTGGAACACCTGACCGCGAAACTGGCCTAGGTCTAACCGGTTACGCCAGTGAGTATGATCACAAAGATAAGCACGATATTTTTGATCTTTATGCTGCAGGTAAATTTAACTTATTTGGTATGGAACACGACCTATCATTTGGTGTAAACCAAGCGGATATGGACAACTATGACAAATCGCTTTACGACAACACAACAGGTAATGGCTTTCCGCCAATGCCAGAGCTTGGTGGTTGGGATGGTATTGCTCCAGTGCCTACATTAACCGATGGTTTAACTGGCGCTGATGTCACTAACAGACAACGCTCAGCCTATGTATCGACACGTATTCGTGCAAATGATTCATTGAGTTTATTAGCGGGTGTTAGCCAAGTAAACTGGCAGTCTGAAGGTGAATCATATGGTACAGCCAAAGACAAAGACAGTGATCAAACGATTCCATATTTTGGCACTGTTTATGACATCAACGAAAACTTTTCAGCTTACGCCAGCTATACAGAAACTTTTGTGCCACAAACTGAACGAGATACTACTGGCGATTACTTAAACCCAATCACTGGTGAAAGCCGTGAAATTGGTTTAAAAGCCCAGCTTTTAGATAACGATTTGTTTGTTACACTCGCTTATTTTGACGCGAAACAAGTTGGCCTAGCTGTTGCAATCCCAGGCTCAGCACCAGACGATACTCGCTATTATGGCGCTGAAGGTATAAACAGTGACGGCTTTGAAGTTGAGTTAAGCGGTAAAGTTAGCGAAACACTGAGTACTAGCTTTAGCTATAGCAGTATTAATATTGAGGGTGATGAGTTAGTTAAAAATTACACCCCTGAAACGCAATATAAACTTGCTGTTGCTTACAAGGTCCCTGAAGTTGATGGTTTAACTGCGGGTTTAAACTATCGTTGGCAAGATGACACCAAGCGTATTCAGGCAGCTACTTCACAAGGTGTTACACCCGTTACTAAGCAAGATGCATTTGGTATATTAAACCTGATGGCAACTTATGATATTACTGATAATGTGGGTGTTTCATTTAACCTCAACAATGTAACCAACGAGAAGTACATTCATAGCTTGTATTGGGCACAGGGTTATTACGGTGCGCCACGTAGCTACTCAATCTCTGTTAACTGGCAGCTATAACGCTATATAGTTTACACGCGCTTAGTTTGAGAGCGTTTAAACAAAAAGCCGCTAAACAGTTAAGTTTTAGCGGCTTTTTGTTGTTAAGTGCGGGTCAAATCGCGCTTACTCTTTTATAACTCGTCTTCAGCGATTAAGCCTGCATCTTCGCCATCTTCTGGCTTAATTTCAGCCTTAAGAAGTAACAGTTCGCGTAGTTTGCCTTCAATCTCATCTGCAATTTCAGTATTTTCTTTTAAGAACTTAATTGAGTTAGATTTACCTTGGCCCACTTTACTGCCATTGTAGCTGTACCATGCACCGGCTTTTTCAACAATTTTGTGTTTAACACCCAAATCGATAAGCTCGCCATGCTTAGAAATACCTTCACCATACATAATGATGAACTCAGCTTGTTTAAATGGTGGTGCCACTTTATTTTTAACCACTTTTACGCGAGTTTCATTACCAACAACTTCATCGCCCTCTTTTACAGAGCCAATACGACGAATGTCTAAACGCACTGATGCGTAGAATTTAAGTGCATTACCGCCGGTTGTTGTTTCAGGGTTACCAAACATTACACCTATTTTCATACGAATTTGGTTAATGAAAATACATAATGTGTTTGAGCGTTTAATGTTACCCGTTAGCTTACGTAGTGCTTGAGACATTAAGCGTGCTTGTAAACCCATGTGCGAGTCGCCCATGTCGCCTTCAATCTCAGCCTTTGGTGTTAATGCTGCAACAGAATCGACAATCACAACATCAACAGCACTTGAACGTACTAGCATGTCACAAATTTCTAGAGCTTGCTCACCTGTATCTGGTTGCGATACTAAAAGGTCATCAATGTTAACACCCAGTTTTTGGGCATAAACAGGGTCAAGTGCATGCTCAGCATCAACGAATGCACAGGTTTTACCTTCTTTTTGCGCTTGAGCGATAACTTGTAGCGTTAAAGTTGTTTTACCTGATGATTCAGGGCCATATACTTCAACAATACGTCCCATAGGTAAACCACCTATACCTAAAGCAATATCGATACCTAGTGAACCTGTAGATACAGCTTCAATATCTAGTGCCTTATTGTCACCCAATTTCATAATTGAGCCTTTACCAAATTGACGCTCAATTTGTGATAAAGCAGCATCTAACGCTTTTTGTTTGTTATCGTTCATTTCGTTCTCCAAATCCGGCTAATGCAGACAAGTATACTGTATGAAATCACAGTATCAAGTTAATTTTATTAATTTATCTTATCAATAACACTTTTTAACGCATAAACAATAGCTTGTGCTCTAACACTGGCTCTATCGCCAGTAAAAACTTGCTTGCTTGAATACTGTTTATCTGCAATTTTGATACAAAACCAAACTAAACCAACTGGTTTATCCACACTACCACCACCTGGCCCAGCAACCCCCGAAATAGCGATCGCAATATCAGCATTTGCTGTTCTACAAGCTCCTTCAGCCATTTCCAAAACTACTTGCTCACTCACTGCACCAAAGTCAGATAATGTCTGTAAACTTACGCCCAGTAAATCGTGCTTGGCTTGATTGCTGTAAGTGACAAATGCACGGTCAAGATAGGCAGAGCTTCCAGGGGTGTCTGTTAGTGCATAACTTACACCACCTCCAGTACATGATTCAGCGGTAGTGATCCATAAGCATTTATCCGTTAAAATAACCCCTAATTGCGCAGCAAGTGTTTTAATCTCTTGATGTAACTCCATATTCAGCCTTTGGGTAAATACATGTCGTTTGATCTTTATGCACCACACACAATAAGTCAACAAACTCCGATGATGCAGCAGTATCTAAAAATAAAATCTGAACATCGTGATATTTTATTGTTTTACCGAATGGGTGATTTTTATGAATTATTTTTCGATGACGCAAAACGAGCCGCGCAGTTATTAGACATTTCACAAACACACCGCGGAAAAGCCGGGGGTAACCCAATTCCAATGGCGGGTGTGCCTTATCATGCTGTTGAAAACTATCTTGCGCGATTAGTGCAAATGGGCGAATCGGTCGCTATTTGTGAACAAGTTGGTGACCCAGCAACCAGTAAAGGTCCTGTAGAACGTAAAGTGGTCCGTATTGTTACACCCGGTACTATTTCTGACGAAGCATTATTACAAGAACGCCAAGATAATTTACTAACCAGTGTATGGCAAAATAAGAAAGGTGTTTACGGCATCGCTTATTTAGACATCAACTCTGGTCGATTTAATATTGTTGAAGTAAATACCGACGAAGCCTTCAGCTCAACACTGCAACGTTTAGCCCCTGCCGAATTGCTGTATAGCGAAGACTTTGCAAATTTGCACTTAATTGAACATATAAAAGGTATTCGTCGTCGTCCTGAGTGGGAGTTCGATTTAGATACCGCGCAACATTTACTGTGTGACCAATTTGGTACTAAAGACCTTGTCGGTTTTGGTGTTGATAAAGCCAAAGCTGCACTTGTCGCAGCGGGCTGCTTAATGCAATACGTTAAAGACACGCAGCGGATTGCCCTACCCCATATTCGTGCAATCACTCTTGAGCATAATGAACATGCTGTGATCCTTGATGCAGCAACCCGTAAAAACTTGGAGCTCACAGTCAACTTATCAGGCGGATATGAAAATACCCTTGCACAAGTGCTTGATAAAACGGCAACTGCGATGGGTTCGCGTTTATTAAAACGCCGTATTCATACACCTATTCGCTCAAAACCAGAGCTTAATGCGCGCCTCAACGCAATAAGTGCAATCATGGATGCGCAGCTGTGCGGTGAGCTTCATGAATCGCTTAAACAAATAGGCGATATAGAGCGCGTTATTGCACGGTTAGCTCTATGGACGGCAAGACCACGCGATCTAACTCGTCTACGCAGTGCATTACAAGCATTGAGCCCATTACATGCATTATTAAATGACGCCAGCGATCCTCGCATTGCACAGATTATTGCCGATTCCCCAACCTTGCCTGAACTACAAGATTTATTAGAACGTGCAGTCATTGATAATCCACCCGTACTTATTCGTGATGGAGGAGTAATTGCCCCAGGCTACAACAGCGAACTAGATGAATGGCGCGCATTGAGTCAAGGTGCCACAGATGTACTTGAACAATTAGAGCAGCGCGAACGTGAACGCACAGGTATTAGTACCCTTAAAATTGGCTATAACAAAGTACACGGCTTTTTTATCGAAGTAAGCCGCGCCAACTCACATTTAGTGCCAGCAGATTATATTCGTCGTCAAACGCTTAAAAACAACGAACGCTATATAATTCCTGAGCTAAAAGAGCATGAAGATAAGGTGCTAGGCAGCCAATCAAAAGCTCTGGCTCTTGAAAAGCAACTATACGAGCAACTATTTGAATTTATTGCTCCACATATAGAGCAACTACAGTTAATGGCTGGTGCATTAGCTGATTTAGATGTACTCAACAATCTTGCTGAGCGCGCAATAGCCCTTAATTATGCAAAGCCACAGCTTTGTGATAATGACGATATCAGCATCAAGCAAGGTCGCCATCCGGTGGTTGAACAAGTGATGAAAGACCCATTTATTGCTAATCCTGTTGAACTGAATGCCCAACGTAAAATGTTGATCATCACAGGGCCAAATATGGGCGGTAAATCAACCTATATGCGTCAAACTGCCTTAATTGTATTAATGGCTCACATTGGCTCTTTTGTACCCGCAGACAGCGCCAACATTGGTAACATTGACCGTATATTCACCCGCATAGGTGCAAGCGACGATCTCGCCTCAGGACGCTCAACCTTTATGGTAGAAATGACCGAAACGGCAACGATTTTAAATAATGCAACCGCGCAATCATTGGTATTAATGGATGAAATTGGTCGTGGCACAAGTACTTACGATGGACTTTCACTTGCGTATGCAACAGCTGATCACTTAGCATCAAAAATTGCAGCTAAAACATTGTTCGCTACGCACTACTTTGAATTAACGGAACTTGCTGAGCAACAAGCAGGACTTGTAAATGTCCACCTAGACGCAATTGAACACAACGATACAATTGCGTTTATGCACACCGTATTAGATGGAGCTGCAAGCAAGAGTTTTGGGTTACAAGTCGCAGCGCTAGCCGGTGTTCCAAAAGCTGTGATAAAACAAGCAAAGCAAAAGCTAAAAATGCTTGAAAACCATCAACCTGTAACCGCTGACTTAAATGCACAGCAAGCATCATTGTTTGAAATTGAGCCGAGTGAGGTAGAAACGCAGCTGGCTGAAATTGATTTGGATAATTTAAGCCCACGCCAAGCTCAAGATCTACTCTATAAATTAAAAGCGCTGCTATAAGATTTATACAATAAAAAGCTGAAGAGTAATCTCTTCAGCTATAAAATTTTGCTATGAGTGTGAGGTTTTAAACGCTACGAAAACTGGTCAAATAAACTGTCTGTACTTAAGCCTTCATGCTGTAAAATATCTTTCAGTCGGCGCAATGCTTCTACCTGAATTTGTCTTACACGCTCACGTGTTAAACCTATTTCACGGCCAACATCTTCAAGTGTTGATGGCTCATAGCCTAACAAACCAAAACGACGTGCTAATACTTCACGTTGTTTAGGATTAAGTTCACCTAACCAATCTACAATATGCTTATTAATATCATTGTTTTGCACTTCGCCTTCTGGGCTAAAGCCTTTCTCATCTGCAATGATATCAAGTAATGCTTTATCATTTTCGCCGCCAATAGGCGTATCAACCGATGTGATCTTTTCATTTAAACGCAGCATTTTAGTTACGTCTTCAACGGGTCTATCTAAGCACTCTGCAATTTCTTCAGCGGTTGGCTCGTGATCAAGCTTTTGAGTTAATTCACGCGCGGTACGTAGGTATACATTTAATTCTTTAACAACATGAATAGGAAGGCGAATCGTGCGAGTTTGATTCATAATAGCGCGTTCAATAGTCTGGCGTATCCACCACGTGGCGTATGTTGAAAATCTAAAGCCACGTTCAGGGTCAAACTTTTCAACAGCGCGGATTAAACCTAGATTACCTTCTTCAATTAAATCTAGTAATGCTAAACCCCGGTTATTATAGC
Source organism: Pseudoalteromonas sp. RWi3 (assembly GCF_054960735.1). Classification (NCBI taxonomy): domain Bacteria; kingdom Pseudomonadati; phylum Pseudomonadota; class Gammaproteobacteria; order Alteromonadales; family Pseudoalteromonadaceae; genus Pseudoalteromonas; species Pseudoalteromonas sp. RWi3. Next base: position 105,714 of record NZ_JBHNYL010000003.1, on the reverse strand, counting down.
GGCGGGCAATTTTTACAACTAAGCGAAGGTTACTTTCAATCATGCGTTTGCGGGAAGCTTCACAGCCTTTTAACGCTTTGCGGGCAAAAAATACTTCTTCTTCAGCACTCAATAATGGAGAAAAACCAATTTCACCTAAATATAATTGAGTAGCATCTAAGTTTTTAGTCACTTCCTCTTTCGCGAATATATCGTCATCTTTATCAACTTCTTCTAATAACGATTCTGTTGGCTCTTTAACCGCTACATCATCAAATTTATCGTCAACTGCGGATTTCGTTTTTTTTACGTTTGCCGTGTTACCCATTAGCGTACCCTCAAGCAAATAAGTGATTGTATGATCACTGGTGTCTATACCCGTTAGCTAAGGCAAATATTTTTGGGGATTAACAGCCTTTCCTCTATAACGGATCTCAAAACGCAATGCCGTAACATCAGAATCAGAGCTGCCAATCTCTGCTATTTTTTGCCCTGCTTTCACATGCTGCTTTTCTTTAACTAACAACTTCGAATTATGTGCGTAAGCACTTAGGTAATCATCATTATGTTTCAAAATGATTAAATTACCGTAACCACGAAGTGCACTTCCTGCATAAACAACGGTCCCTTGCGCTGCAGCGAAAACAGATGTACCTTTTTTGTTAGCTATTTGTAGTCCTTTATAGCCATTCTCCCTTGTAGAAAAACGTTGTGTTACTTTGCCTTTTGCAGGCCAAGACCAGCGTACCTTTTTAGGATTCAAGCTACTAAGATTGCTAACTTTTTTACTACCTTGTTTTTGAACATACTCTCGTTGTTTTGGCTGATCAAGCTCTTTCTTTAATTTTTTGTTATTTTTTTGTATTTCTTTTGTAGACTTTTTACTCGGTTTCGTATATTTTTTACGCTTTTTATTTTTAATTTGTACCTTTTTTAGGTTTATTGTTTGGCCTGGGTGGATAATGTAAGGAGTTGGAATATCGTTGTTTTTTGCAAGGGTCCGAAAATCTTGTTGTGCGCTAAAGGCAATAGAGTAAAGTGTATCTCCTTTTTTTACTGTATATTTATCGCCAACTATATTGATTCTGCCCGTGTAAGGCGCAACGCTCGTATCTAAACTACTCACAGGTGCCGGTGCTTGACGCGACGAGCAACCATTGAGCAAAACACTCATAAATAAAACAACATAGCATAAAAAGTATTTATTCACGGTGTTTTGCCCTCAATCCTTCAAACTATCTCTTTTGGCGGTTAACGCAATAAAATGTAAGCGACAACCACTAAAGCGACTAATCCCCAGCCAAGTGCTTCAACATATTGACGTAATTTCTGTTCCATTTTCACTCCGCCCCATTTCATCAGTGCTGCCACTAAAAAGAAACGCGCACCTCTGCCGACGGCTGATGCAAGCAAAAAGGGTAAAAATGCCATGTGTAAAAGTCCTGCCCCTACAGTAAACACCTTATAGGGTATAGGTGAAAAACCCGCAATAAATACCACCCATACTCCATAATTTTTAAACCATTCTAATGCAACATTAAACTTATCTTGCCAGCCCATTTGAGCAATAAAGGGCTCAACAACAGGTTCAAATAGCCAAAATCCGAGTAAGTAACCTAATACGCCACCAATAACTGATGCGATAGTGGTGAAACTGGCAAAACGCCACGCTTTGCTAGGCTGTGCAAGCGCCATAGGTGCTAACATAACATCAGGTGGAACTGGAAAAAAAACAGACTCAGCAAAGCTCATGCCCGCTAAATAACGCTCAGCATGACGATGTTTCGCCCACACTAAGGCCATATCGTATAACTTAGTAAACAATTTCAAAGTGGTTTCCTATTCAATATCACCAGGGACAAGTGGAACAAATCTCACTGGTGCAATTACGTGTTGAGTAAATTTATTATCTTTTCTAACAACCATAACAAGTTGTTGCTGTTCATTACCAATTGGGGCAATCATTACCCCACCATCAGCAAGTTGGTCAAGTAATGCTTGAGGAACCTGTGATGCCGCAGCAGTGACAATAATCCCTTCAAATGGTGCTTGTGATTGCCAGCCTTGCCAACCATCACCATGCTTCATCGTTACATTATATAAATCAAGGTTGTGTAAACGACGTTTTGCTTGCCATTGCAATGCTTTAATACGTTCAACAGAACACACTGTGGTGAACGTTTTAGCAAGTACAGCAGTTTGGTAGCCTGACCCTGTACCAATTTCGAGTACTTTATCACGAACCCCCGCCAATCGCAGCAGCTCGGTCATTCGCGCAACAATATAGGGTTGTGAAATCGTTTGACCTTGTCCAATCGGTAACGCTGTATTTTGATAGGCTTTATGCTTAAGCACGTCATCAATAAACATATGGCGCGGTATCGAAGCAATTGCATTAAGCACCTGTTTATCTTCAACACCTTCACGGGCCAGTAAGTCGGCTAAAGCCTGTGCGCTGCGAGAATAGTTAGACAGCACCATTGATCTCCATTGTTTTTAGCCAATCGCCCACGGCTTGTAAGCTTTCTTTTGCAGTCATATCAACACTCAAAGGAGTGACAGAAGCATAACCATTATTGACTGCATAAAAATCCGTGCCATCGCCTGCGTCACTCTCAGCACCCAAGGTACCGTACCAATAGATATCACGCCCCCATGGATCCTGCTGCTTCGTCATGGTTTCGGCTTTGTGACGCGCACCCAAGCGGGTCACTTGCACGCCTTTTAGTTCGCTCAAAGGAACATCAGGCACATTAATATTTATGATCTGGTCTTTTGGTAATGGGTGAGACGCCAATTCTTTAATGATGCTCACGGTCACTGCCGCGGCTGTTTCGAAGTGGTTACCTTCTTTAGAGCACAGTGATACTGCAACAGCAGGCAAACCTAAATGCCGCCCCTCTGTTGCTGCTGCAACTGTACCTGAGTACAAAGTATCATCACCCAAATTAGCCCCATGGTTGATACCCGCAACGACGAGATCGGGCTTTTCACTGAGTAGTTCGTTAACGCCTAAATGCACGCAATCTGTGGGGGTACCATTAACCGAAACAAACCCATTATCAAGCGTAGTTGCACGCAGTGGGTTCATTAAAGTAAGTGAGTTACTTGCCCCACTGCAATTTCGATCAGGTGCAACTAAGGTCACCTCAGCAATGTGTGATAGCGCTTGATAAAGGACAGCGATCCCTTTGGCATTAACGCCATCATCATTACTCAATAATATCTTCATTTAAGCATCCTTTTCTTTATGTACCCGAGGGCTTGCATCGGTGTAATCCACCAGCTCGCGAAGTAGTGCTGTTGCAAACGTCCCTTTAGGTAAACCAAAACTTAACTTAATCGTACGCTCATCGAGCGTTTCAACAGCCAAATCCTGCGGTATTAAACGTAACATTCTACGCTCATTTTTAAGCCCTAACTCACCGAGTCCATCGCACCACTCTTTATAAGGTTCTAACCATATTTTTTCTTGTGCTGTTAAGCCTTTTTCGCTTTTACCTACCATCGGTGCCGACATCATAATATCACCAGAGGCAAGCCGTGCTATATTTTCATCGCTGATTGCATCTTCAAAAAACGCATTGCTGCCACTGAGCATAAACACCTCACGGTGCATCGTTTTAGCTAAACCGTGCTCTGCAACTCGCAGATTAATAATTTGGTTAAACACATAGGAGCGTGCTGCAGAAATGATTAACCCCCGCAGTTTTTTATCACGAATGCGCTCGCCTGCAAACATGCGTTTTGCCATATCAAGATTATGACCGTCGTGACCAAAGCGTTGCTCACCAAAGTAATTAGGCACACCGGCACGCACTGCGTTAATTCTACAAAGAATATCTAACGGCTGCGTGACATTGCGCAGGGTAATGGTAAATTTATTGCCTTTATGACACCCTGTGCGTAATTTACGGTTATGTCGCTGCTGAGAAACGATAAATATCGAGTCACTATTAAGCTCGGTAAAATCAATTTCTTTTTTTATTGGCACTGGCACACTAAACCATTGGCTACAAACGCCGTGGCGATCTTTCATACCAGCGTAACTGACATCACGAGGTGAAATCCCCGCTTTTTGCGCCAGTAACTTTGCTACATATTGTGTGTTTTCACCTTTTTTTACGACCTGTAAACACACATGCTCGCCGCTGCCAGTAAATTCAATACCTAAGTCTTCATCTACCATAAAATCTTCAGCGGTGGTTTTAAAATCAGCCTGAGATAAAGGTTTACCATATAAGTAATTTAAATCACTCATAGTACTGCTTTACTCATGATCACTACGGCATGACTTGATATACCTTCTTTACGCCCTTCAAATCCGAGCTTTTCAGTGGTGGTTGCTTTTACATTTACTTGGCTAATATCGGCGTTTAAATCTGCCGCTAGGTTTTTACGCATAGCTTGAATATGTGGCAGCATTTTAGGTGCTTGAGCAACAATCGTTACATCAGTATTACCAAGTACATAGCCTTGCTGTTTAGCCAAACCAACTACATGACGTAATAAAATACGGCTATCAATATTTTCATATTCACTAGCAGTATCGGGAAAGTGCTTGCCAATATCACCCATTGCCAGCGAACCTAAAATGGCATCACATAATGCATGAATAGCAACATCACCATCTGAATGAGCTAAAAACCCTTGAGGATAATCAATCTTTTCCCCACAAATTGTTAATGGGCCTTCGCCGCCAAACTTATGAACATCAAAGCCGTGGCCAATTCTAATCATGATGCGTTCTCGCTGTGTTGTTTTTGGAGTAAAAAATGAGCTAAATCTAAGTCTTCTGGAGTGGTTATTTTTATATTATCGCTACGCCCTGCAACCAATTTAACCGGTTTTTTAGCCCACTCAATGGCTGATGCCTCGTCGGTAATTGCAACTTGTTGAGCCAATGCACCTGTTAAGGCATTTACTAAATCGGTGTATTTAAAAAGCTGAGGCGTTAATGCTTGCCATAAATCATTCCGTGGCACTGTTTGCTCGCTATGTGTGTGGCCACGTTTAATGGTGTCTTTTACTTTAGCAGCAAGAATACCGCCCTCATCTGCATGAACACATCGCTCAATTAAATTATTGATATCGTTAATATCAACTAATGGTCTTGCGGCATCATGCACAAGCACCCAGTCAGGTGGCGAGTCAGCAAGTGCTAACAAACCACTTAAAACTGAATCGGCGCGTTCTTTACCACCACTGGCACGTAAAACTCTGCTATCGATGAAAGGTAATTGCGCATAAAATGGGTCATCATCACTTACAGCAACCACAATATGAGTCAGTTGTGAAATCGCAGCAAGCTTTGTCAGTGTGTGCTCTAAAATAGTTTTACCCGCTAATGTTATATATTGTTTTGGCGCAGTATGTTGCATACGACTACCAACCCCAGCGGCGGGCACTACAGCAGCTATTGAATATTTATTGGTCATTATATTGTTGTCCAGGTAGAACACGTATAAATGTTTCACCTGGTTTTATCATTCCTAATTCGTTACGAGCGCGCTCTTCGACACCTTCTTGGCCAAGCTTTAAATCTTCGATATCGGCCTTAAGTACTTTATTGCGCTTAATTAAATTGGCATTGGTTTCTTGATGGGAGTTTACAGCAGTTTTCAAGCGACTGTAATCTTGTACACCATTGTGGCCAAACCACAACTTATACTGAACAAATAGTGCTAAACACAGTAATAAAAATTGAAACATTCGCATAAAATACTCCTTGAACGTTGCTCTTCCAGTATAAAATTAGATGCACATAATATGGCTACTGGTCACTTTTTAATGAACACGGGACGTTTTAAGTTTCGCCAATTAATATTACTCGCGAGCAGCATTTCTCTCAGTGACAAAATACGCGGTGTACTACGTTTATAAAAACGCCACTGGTGGCCGCAACAAGCCGCCGCCATTGTTGCTTTTGAAGGCTTTAATAACAGTCCTACTTGCCCCTCGAGAGGCTTTCCTTGGTAATCAAACCAACCATGTTCATTACAATGAAGTTTATTGTCGCTTACTTGGTCGATGCTGTCTATTGCAACCCGTGACAGATTATCGTTTATAACTAATAACGGCACAATTAGGCCTAACTTGTTATTCAGAGAGTAAAAGTCTGCAAGGTCATCTTGGGTAGGGGGCTTAGCTTTTTGCTTATCAAGCCAACTGCCATTTTGCGGATCGAGCACAAAAGGTGTCTCACCATTTACCACACGCGTAGCCGCGCGTTCAATGTAGTAAGGTAAGCTTTTCAACATTGCACGTAACCGTTGCTCACTTGGTTCCGTCACTAAGCGGGCAATCTCCCTCGCGTAAAAGGCATTACACAGTTGGGCATAAAGCACACGCTGCGCATCAGATTGCCAAATATCAACTTGTTGGTTGGGGTTACTCGCAGTCAACGCTTCTACTCAATACTCCTAGGTGTTTATTTTATAGCACAGTATTGACTGCTTTTTAAGCGCCTATGCGGGCTTATTGCCCAGCTTTGCATCACCAGTTTCTAAAAATTGCACGACCGCATCGCGCTTCTTCCCTAATAACAAACTACCATCAGCTAAAAACATAAAGTTTTGCCAATTACGTTTGAATACATCAAAACTGGTTTCAATAATATTATCTCGCGCCATACAAAAGTACACAGTAGTATTTGCTTGCCAGTCGAGGTGAGCTAAAATTTCTTCAGGTGGTTGTTCAGTGCCTTCTTCCCAAGCATCTTCCCAACGAACAGTCTCAGTGAAAGTGTCTTCTTTGCCGCACCAATCAGTTTTATCAAAAAAATCAGGGTGGTCATGCTCTCGACTCACCATAGTGCTCCAAAGAACAGCCGCACGTTCATGGCTCATGGGTTTTATTAAAGCAAGGTCTTGCTCTGAAACGGGGGCGTCTTGATGGCGAAAAACCCACGCTTTTTTGTAATCATCTAACGGTATATAGTTCATAATAGTAGCAAATTAGTTAGCATTAAAAGTGCAAGCGCAAATTATACAAGAGATCAAAACATGACTACAGTAATAAAAGCACTTCCCCTCAAATCAGGCATATACCAACACTACAAAGGCCCTAAATACAAAGTGTTTTATGTAGCAACTCACAGCGAAACGCAAGAGCCACTCGTTATATACCAAGCATTATATGGTGAGCATGGCATGTGGGCTCGGCCACTAAGCATGTTTTTAGAAACGGTAAAAAAAGACGGTAAAACTATCCCACGCTTTGCTTATCTTGGCGAGGCCGAATAGTTATGGCATCATGACAAACATCATTACTGCTCAGACCAGATAAGGTATTACCGTGCAATTTAATTCTACAGATAACTACATAGCAAGTAACTCGTTAAAACAAGCGGTTAATGCGGCTATTTTGCTTGAAAAACCATTGCTGATAAAAGGTGAACCCGGCACAGGTAAAACTATGCTGGCCGAAGAGCTGGCGAAAAGTTTAGATACTACGCTTATTCAATGGCACATTAAATCAACCACCAAAGCGCAGCAAGGCTTATACGAATATGACGCGGTTTCACGCCTGCGTGATAGCCAATTGGGTGATGAGCGTGTGCACGACATCGGCAATTACATTGTTAAAGGCAAACTTTGGCAAGCCTTTACCTACGGCGAGCAGAACAATAAACGCCCGGTATTATTAATTGATGAAATAGACAAAGCCGACATCGAATTCCCGAATGACCTATTACTTGAGCTGGATAAAATGGAGTTTCATGTTTATGAAACTGGCGAGCGCGTTGTTGCTAAACAGCGCCCTATTGTGATCATCACCTCAAATAACGAAAAAGAACTGCCTGATGCATTTTTACGCCGCTGCTTTTTCCATTATATTGATTTTCCATCAAGCGACGAAATGCAGCAAATTGTTGACGTGCATCACCCCGATGTAAAACAAGATTTAGTGCGCCAAGCGCTGGAAGTGTTTTTTGGCCTGCGTGAAGTCAACGGCATTAAGAAAAAACCATCTACTAGCGAGCTACTCGATTGGCTTAAACTTTTAATGGCCGAAGACATCGACGCAAAAACGCTGCACGATAAAACTCAAAAAGGCGGTTTAATGCCGATGTTTGGTGCGCTTTTAAAGAACGAGCAAGACATCAGCCTGATCGAAAAACTTGCCTTTATGAGCCGCCGTTAATATGTTGATTGCGTTTTTCTTCAAACTGCGTGAATACCGCTTACCGGTGAGCATGCGTGAGCTACTTGATTTAATCAACGCGCTAAAAAAAGGCGCGGTATTTGCCGATGTTGACGGGTTTTACTATTTAGCCCGTACCATTATGGTTAAAGACGAAACCCACTTTGACCGTTTTGATAAAGCCTTTGCTGATTACTTTAGCGGTATTGCCGACCTCGACTTACTCGAAAGCTTAAAGCAGCAACATGAGTTACCCAATGACTGGCTACGCAAAGAGTTTGAAAAACACCTAAGCGATGAAGAAAAAGCCCAGCTTAAAGCCATGGGCGGCCTTGATGAGTTAATGAAAACCCTGAAAGAGCGCCTAGAAGAACAACAAAAACGCCATGCTGGCGGGAGTAAATGGGTTGGCACGGGTGGTACATCACCCTTTGGCGCGTATGGTTATAACCCTGAGGGCGTGCGCATAGGCCAAGACGGCAACCGTAACCGCCGCGCTGTAAAAGTATGGGATAAACGCGAATATAAAAATCTCGACTCTGATCGCGAAATAGGCTCACGCACCATAAAACTCGCTCTTAAAAAACTGCGCAAATTTGCCCGCACTGGCGCAAGTGACACGTTAGATTTAAACGAGACCATTCGCGCGACCGCCAAACAAGGCGGCATGCTGGATGTAAAAATGGCACCAGAGCGCCACAATGCCGTAAAAGTCTTGATGCTGTTTGATATTGGCGGTTCAATGGATGACTACATTCATACCTGTGAAGAGCTATTTAGCGCCGCCCACAGCGAGTTTAAACATTTAGAGTTTTACTACTTTCATAACTGTTTATACGAACACGTGTGGCAAGATAACCAACGCCGCCATGCAAACGTTATCGACACCATGACGTTAATCAACAAATTCACCAGCGACTATAAAGTGATATTTGTTGGCGACGCCACCATGGGTCCGTATGAAATCGCCTACCCCGGCGGCTCAGTAGAACACTATAACGAAGAGCCCGGCAGTGCTTGGTTGAACCGTATCACCAACCACTTTGATAAAGTTGCCTGGCTCAACCCACAACCGGTTGAACACTGGCGTTACTATCAATCAATTGATTTTATAAAGCAGTTGATGAATAACCGCATGTACCCGCTGAGTTTAGATGGGATAAGTAGAGCGATAAAAGAGCTGAGTTAAAAGGGATAAAATGAAAAGGAATATTTACTTAAATGAATGGGTTGCTTCTACTCTTCTCATACTTATTGGATTCATCGCAGGTATTTCAACGAATTCAATTATGGATATACTACTGAGCAAACTTAAACAGGATAGCCTAGCTAACTGGATAACCTCTATCAGTACCTTTGCAATAATGTTAGGCACCATCGCTTTAGCCTGTATAGCTTGGAAAGTAAGAAATTCTTGGATTGAAGAAAAAAAATACAACTTGAGTGTTGGTTTATTAAAAGACATATCATCCTTTTATTGTATCTCTTTCGAGCTTAGAAAATCTCAAGTTCGAATTTTCGAACTATATGAAGATCTGAGATACTCAGAAAATGATGCTGATGAGGCTCACAGAATCGCCTATGAAAAAGGCTTATCTGATGAGTCTTTGCAGCAAGAGCTTTTGAAAATAAAGTCATTAAACAAAACGAAGTATCATGATTATTTAGAAGCACGTCGCCTGTATGAAAACTTAGAAAAAGAGCAAGTAAAATACAAAAATACAGCATTAGTTAGCTCATCTTTAGTTAACTGGGGAAACTAAGCTGTAGAGCTTATAAAAAGCATAGAGGAAAATACCGTAGCGTTTTACGAAACTATTTCACCAAAGTATAAGCTTTTATCAAAAAGAGCAGCTGAAAATGATGAAGATATTTTGGACTTACCTAAACTAGAGGAATCGAAACTTTTTATAAAATACGAAGGAAAAAATACATTTAGTGACATTGATGGTGACGACTAACTTTTTCGTACTCGTCCTTCATTTTACATTGCCACTTGATGCTATTAACGAATAATAAAGGATAGAAATGTGCAAATCTGATAAAGCGATTCTATTAGGGATTAGCTTAGTATTTATTGCAGGTATAATTGTAGGGCAAACCTTTTCTTTTGAAATAAAACTCAGTGACTTAATTGCAACCTTAGTTGCAATCATCACATTTTATTATGCTTTTCAAGGATTACAGCACAATAAAAGGATATATCAAAACTCTATAAAACCTGTAATTGAAAGGTTTATTAGCGTAGACAATGAAAAGTATGTTTATAACTTCCAACTAAAGAACTACGGTACAGGATCAGCTATAAATCTGAAATATAAGATACTATCAGATGCCGGTGAATTATCTCATAAAGATCTCCAACAGAAACTACTCTTATTTGGAGATATGGAGCTGGAAATAGGAGCGGAATTAGGTATTTCGCCTAATTCATCATTAAATATAATCACTATGAAGATGAGCAATGAAGCTAGTTTCACGGAAGTAATAAAATACCTTGGTACAATTGAACTTCATGTTAACTTTTCATCAATTCAAGATGATGTTCAAGATAAGATTTTTTCACTCACTCCCTGAAACTAAGTTTAAATAATCCCTTACTCTTCTTGTTGTGATTCAATAAAAAACGAGTAACACATACATATTAATTATTAAATTTTTACAACTCAGCTATATGATTCAATGTCTCAGGGTGCCGCTGCACAAGCTTTAACAATGTTATCGCTTGGCCATTAGGAGCGCTGCGTCCTTGTTCCCAGTTTTCAAGCGTTCTTGCTGAAGTATGTAAAATGTTAGCAAAGACACCACGCGACATATTAAATGTTTCTCGAATATTCACTATTTCATCGGGTGAGATAGCAAGATCGTTGATATCATTTACCGCATGAGTACGTAACGTAAGCTTTCCTTGTGAATGCGCTTTAGCATCATCAAGTGCTGTAGTTAATTCTGAAAATAAATCACGTTTGCTCATTATGCCATACCTCTAAGAACTCTTTTAGTTGCTTTTTCTGATCTGCTGTTAGATCGGTTACTTCGTTTTTACTGTAAATAGTGAGTAGATAAAAACGTCTTTTGTCGTCCAAGTAATAATATATAACTCTTGAACCGCCACGCTTACCTTTTCCTTTGCTCGCAACTCGTACTTTACGTAAGCCGCCTGTTCCTTGAATCACATCGCCCTGTTTTGGGTTAACCATGAGATCTGCTTGAAATAAACGATACTCGTCATCACTCAAGTACTGCTCTCGGTACTTTTCGAATATGCTTGATTCAACAAATAGGCTTTTCATACACCAAAGTATACGCAGATAGCGTATAAATTCAATTAAATATTTTAAACAAGTGGCGGCAGGTATCTCTTACTCTAGCTAAAGCCCTTTACTCATAAACAAGCTGTACGGATCTACCTCATAATCACCAAACGGCTCGCACTCTTTAAAACCAAATTCGCCATAGATCTTTTGTGCAGGTAAAAATGCCTCAGCAGTGCCAGTTTCTAAGCTTAGCTTTTTGTAACCACGCAGTGTTGCTTGCTCAATAATATGCGTGAGTAATTTAGCGCCTATGCCTTGGCGTAAATAGTTACTTGATGTGCGCATTGATTTAATTTCGCCTTCGGTCGCATTTAGCGCTTTTAATGCACCAACTCCCATTAAATTGTTATTTTTCCATGAACTATAAAACTTATATTCGACGCTGCGAGCTTGCTCACATCAAGGGCGTGTACGCTTTCTACTGGTGAATGCTGTAGCGTATCATTATGGTGGCTTTGCAATAATGTAATAACATCTGGATGTGCTAGTTCGCCAGTTTTAATGTCCATGAATTTCTCTTTACTCGTTGTATTACGGTTTTATTTATTACTTTTTAAGCGGCTAATTTCCAAATTATAAACACCAATGCAAAACCAACCAAATAAGCCAAACCAACCCAACTTAAAGTACGTACTCGTTTAGAATGTTGAATACAGGGCTCTGAGCGCACTAAACTAAAATTAAGCCATGCAAAAATGGGAGTCGTTACAAACGCAAGTGTCATGGCAAAGGTGAGCATGGGGCCGAGGGCTGATTTAAAAAACAAGATCACAGCCATACCGGCGAGTGATTGCAATATTAGCCAGATATTTAAGCTGTGTTTACTTTGATTAAAACCTAATAATTTATGTGATTCGTTTAGTGTGCGAGCGTAGCCATCAAGCACGGTTAATGTAGTACCAAACATACATAAAAACGCGATAACCGATACCAAAGGCCTTGCCCACTCGCCGATTGTGAAGGCGTACATATCAATAAGCTGCTTTGCAAATGCCACGCCGCCTAATGCAATTTCATTGTTTTGGCCGTATTGCACTAGCACACCCAGCGAGAAAAACACCAGCGCTAATGCGGCGGTTAGCCAATAGCCAACATTAAAGTCAAACAAGCCTTGCGCACGTGTTACCGTTTGCTGGTTTTGTTTTTCTTTAAGCCATAATGAGCTGAGCGCTGAAATTTCAATAGGTGCGGGCATCCACCCCATTAACGCCACCATAAACCCCAGCATAGCAAGCTCATATGGCGAAGGGCCAATATAATCAACAGATGCTAGTGCTCCATCGTTCATAGCGCCATTACTAACTGCAATAACAAGCGCTATCACTGTAGCTAAAGTGAGTAAGCCCATAATCGCTTTAGCCACGTTATCAAGTGCTTTAAAGTGACCAAGCAACAAAATAATCAAACATACTGCGAGTATCAACCAGCACAATAAGGTTACTGAAATACTCATTGGCAGCGCATAATGCAGCAGGCTTGCGGTGAGTAATAACACGCCAGCCGTATTCACTATGGCAGCTATAATATTTAAACCGATAAAGCTGTAAAAAAACCACGGACCTTTACTTTGGTAGCCTTCAACTAGGCTTTTTTTAGTGGCTAGTGTGTATTCAATACCAAAACGAAAAAACGGATATTTAAGTACGTTAACCACCACTATGAGCCAAAAAAGCTGCCAGCCAAAAATAGCGCCTGCTTGGGTTGATGCAACAAGATGTGAGCCACCAATTGCCGCCGTTGCCATTAATATACCGGGGCCTAATGCGTTTAAACGAGTGTGCCAAGTTGATGTTGTTGAATGCATGTTCATGCTTACATTTTATTTTTATTAATAAGCAAGTTACAGCGTTTTACAGAGGATTGAAAGTGAGAAAGTAAGTAGAAGATTAAACGGTTCGCTAGATCCTAGTTACCTAGAACCTAGCGTCTTTAATTATTAACGTAAGTCCATTTCTTGAACTTTTTCGTGAGCAATTTCAGGTGTGGTGCTCACTGGTTTTTCGTGTAGGTTCGCTTTGATTTGTCCTTTACGATGCTTTAGTGCCGCATCGAGTTTTTTAGCCGCGCTTGCAATAGCTGGATATAGAACTTCGTTCTCACCTTTAACTGATAAACGCGCGCCTTCGTATATGGTGCTAATTTCTGCTTGGAGCTTATGATGCTCTTTTGAAAGAATGATATCTAGTGCGATCAGAGATGGAAAATGGCTCGCAATTTTTGAAAACTTTTCGTTGATGTGTTCTCTAATAGAGTCAGTAACGTCAACATGGTGACCAGAAAGATTAATTTTCATAGGGTATCCTTTTTTTTGTTACCTCAACTCTAGTATTGGGGGCTATTTGAATTAACACAAGGAGAAATAGTAGAAATATGACAATTAATTGTTGCTCTCCATAACTTAGATCAATTGGCGAGCATTATATATGCAAAACCCCGCATAGTTCGGGGCTTTTAGCTGGATACTTAATTTTGTATATTAAGTATACGAACAGCAATAATCTGCAAAATCAGCCACTTTTACTTGGAAAGTAACGTTAGCATCAACATTAAATGATTCACCCGCTGACATGGTTTTCCATTCGCTCTCACCCGGGAGCAAAACTTCCCACTGGCCACCATTAAGTTCCATTAGCTCTTTTTTGCTGGTCGCAAATTCAAACTCACCCGCTTGCATAAAGCCTAATGTTTTGGTGCTGCCATCTGCAAAAGTCACTGTACGGCTTGAAACTTTACCATCAAAGTACACGTTCGCTGTTTTAACAACACTTACATTATCAAACTGAGACATCCTCACTCCTGTTTATTGTTTTATAATTTATTAACGACCACAGTGCCTGATACTCATAAACCTTGCAAGGGACAAGGTGTGAAAAATTCTCACGAGCTTCGGGCTTCGGGCTTCGGGCTTCGGGCTAACAGTGTAAGTCGTGCTTTAGCGCGTCAAGTGATTAAGGGTTGAACAGGTAGAAGAAAAAGCCTAGACGTGATCCTAAAGCTCTTTTCAATAATGGTAACAATAGATTGCGAAAACGAAATTGATCTATTAAGTTAAATTAATATTTAAAAATAAAAAGTGGGGTATTGAAAAGTGACAGATATTTACAAAAATAAGAAGGTTTACCTTTTTCTATTTATCATTTTCATTTTAGCGTTACCTATCATACTCTTCACATCAAATTTTGGAATTGGTTTTTATTCTAATATTTCGCAGTGGTCTGAATTAGGGTCATTTTTTGGAGGAGTCTACACCCCTATTTTAAGTATATTAACGCTCAGTGTAATTTTTATGCAGACTATTCTTATGTCAAAGCAGACAAAAATACAAAACAAACAGTTAAACCTCCAAAACCATCAAAATGAGATTCAATTAGATTTAATTGAGAGAGCGGAAATAGCAAAACTATCCAAAAATATTGACTACTATACCGAATTAGTTACTCAGTCTTTGAATTTTACTATTCAAACAGATAAACCTGGCCAATCAATAACTTTAAAAAATGCGTTTGAAGATGCAATAAATATTTACAAAACAGATAAAGCTAAATTTAATAGAAACCAAACAATGTACAAACAATGTTTATCTAAACTCTGGCTCAACTGGGCATTAGTAGTAGGCAACATAAGATATATTGAAACAGAAACTCGTTTCGAGAATTATGCAGAAAAATGCATGCAAATTGAATGCTTAAAAGTAATGTCAAAGTTGGGACTACAACTCTGTAAAGATTTAGACTTATTATTAATCGCTACCGATCACTCTTTGTCAAATTGTCCTCCACTGTTTCTTGATTATGACAAACCATAATTTAACATATACCTTAAAATAACTTTACGCTTGCAACTCACCGCTACCTAACATGCACCTTTAAGCCTTATATCTAACGGCTTAAAACTCAAATTCACTTTTCTCGAGAAACAAGTTTCACGCCAACAAGGTATTACAGAGAATCTAGAACACAACATCAAAAAAATCGGGGCTAAAGCACCCTCCTACGATTTTTCCTTGGCACTGTCCTCAAATTAAAAACTGACGGCTTACAGCTCTGTATAAAAAAAGCCCGCGCTGCGTTTAGCACAGTGCGGGCTTTTAAATTTTAATCGTTAAATATTAAAACAATGCGTTAGCTTTGTTTACGATGTTTTCTACCGTGAAACCAAAGTGTTCAAACAGCTCGTTAGCTGGCGCTGACTCACCAAAGGTCGTCATACCTACGACTGCGCCATTTAGGCCTACATATTTGTACCAGTAGTCTGCGATACCAGCTTCTACTGCTACGCGGCGTGAAACCGCAGCGGGTAATACACTTTCTTTGTAGGCTGCGTCTTGTGCATCAAAAACATCTGTTGAAGGCATTGATACAACGCGTACCTTTTTGCCTTGCTTACGTAATTCAGCCGCTGAGTCTTGTGCTAATTGCACCTCAGAGCCGGTTGCGATTAAGATAAGCTCAGGCTCACCATCACAGCTAAGTACGTAACCGCCTTTTTTCACATCGCTTAATTGCTGTGCTGAACGAGTTTGTTGAGCAAGCCCTTGGCGAGTAAAGATCAATGACGTTGGACCGTCTTTACGCTCAATGGCTTGTTGCCATGCAATTGCAGACTCAACTTGGTCACACGGACGCCAGTTAACTAGGTTAGGCGTTAAACGCATGCTCGCAATTTGCTCTACTGGTTGGTGAGTTGGGCCATCTTCACCTAATCCAATTGAATCATGGGTATAAACAAAAATGCTTGGCACTTTCATTAATGCAGCCATACGAACAGCGTTACGTGCGTATTCCATAAACATTAAGAAAGTCGCACCGTAAGGGATAAAACCTTTATGCAGCGCAATACCATTCATAATTGCTGACATACCAAACTCACGCACACCGTAGTAGATGTAGTTACCGCTTGCGTCATTGGCTTCAAGGCCTTTAGAACCTTTCCAAATTGTTAGGTTTGAACCTGCTAAATCAGCAGAGCCGCCCATAAATTCTGGCAATAAAGGACCAAATGCATTCAGTGCATCTTGTGATGCTTTACGTGATGCAGGATTTGCTGGATTTGCATCAAGTTGCTCAATGTACGCTTGTGATTTCTCGCTCCAATCAGCTGGCAACTCGCCGCTTGTACGACGTTTAAACTCTGCTGCTAGCTCAGGATGTGCCGCTGCATAGGCTGCAAACTTTTCATCCCAGCTTGCTTCAAGTTGCTTACCTTTTTCTTTGCCATCCCACTGAGCGTAAATGTCAGCTGGAATGTCAAATGCGTCGCCAGTCCAACCAAGGAACTCGCGTGCTGCTTTAATTTCGTCCTCACCTAATGGTGCACCGTGACAATCGTGGCTACCTGATTTATTGGGTGAACCGTAACCAATCACCGTTTTACAACAAATTAGTGTTGGCTTGTCTGTGATGCTGCGTGCTTCTTCGATTGCTGTGCGAATAGCGTCTGAATCATGGCCATCAACACCGCTGATTACATGCCAGCCGTACGCTTTAAAGCGCGCTGGGGTATCATCGCTGAACCAGCCTTCGACTTCACCATCGATTGAAATACCGTTGTCATCCCAAAATGCCACTAACTTGCCAAGGCCTAAAGTACCAGCAAGCGAACATGCTTCGTGAGAAATACCTTCCATAAGGCAGCCATCGCCCAAGAACGTATACGTGAAGTGATCAACAATGTCGTGGCCTTCACGGTTAAACTGAGCCGCTAATGCTTTTTCAGCAATCGCCATACCGACTGCATTTGTGATCCCTTGACCAAGTGGGCCCGTAGTGGTTTCGATACCTGGTGCATAACCATATTCTGGATGACCCGGTGTTTTTGAATGCATTTGACGGAAGTTTTTAATTTCCTCAATTGGTAAGTCATAACCACTTAAATGCAGTAGAGAATAAATAAGCATTGAACCGTGGCCGTTTGAGAGTATAAATCGATCTCTGTCTACCCACTCTGGATTAGTTGGATTATGATTTAGATAATCGCGCCATAGTACTTCTGCGATATCTGCCATGCCCATAGGGGCTCCAGGGTGGCCTGATTTGGCCTGTTGTACTGCGTCCATTGATAAGACGCGAATAGCATTTGCAAGTTCTTTGCGAGACGGCATGAATTCTCCTACCTTTACTGTATTTGCGCTGGTTGATTGTGTGTTTTACTAGAAACACCCATTCTTACTTATTCTAGGGGCAGTGTGCAATTAAAACCCCTAATAAATTAGACTAAAATGGAGGTTTATTAAGAACTAAAAGTTATTAGTAATTTTATTTAGACGTCTAGGCGTAAAATTACTATGAAAATATATTTGTTTTAGATAAAATACGTCCCTTAATTTTTTAGCGCTCTTACCGACGTTTGTGAAGCGCAATATTTGTGAGCAGAAATACAATGGCAAAACATTTATTTACTTCTGAATCAGTTTCTGAAGGTCATCCGGATAAAATCGCGGATCAAATCTCTGACGCGGTACTAGATGCCATCTTAGAGCAAGATTCTCATGCCCGTGTTGCGTGTGAAACTTATGTAAAAACAGGTATGGTCATGGTCGGTGGTGAAATCACCACTAGCGCATGGGTTGATATCGAAGAAATCACACGTAAAACAGTGCGTGAAATTGGCTATACTCATTCAGATATGGGTTTTGATGCCGATTCGTGTGCTATTTTAAATACAATCGGTAAGCAGTCACCTGATATCAACCAAGGTGTTGACCGTACAAGCCCTGAAGAACAAGGCGCTGGCGACCAAGGTTTAATGTTTGGTTACGCATGTAACGAAACTGAAGTGCTAATGCCTGCACCAATCACGTATTCTCACCGTTTAGTTCAACGCCAAGCGCAAGTACGTAAAAGTGGCGAGCTTAACTGGTTACGTCCTGATGCAAAATCACAAGTAACGTTTGCATACGAAAATGGTAAGCCTGTTGGCATCGATGCGGTTGTTCTTTCTACTCAGCACAGTGAAGAAATTTCACAAAATGACTTAGTAGAAGCGGTGATGGAAACTATTATCAAGCCAGTACTTCCTGCTGAGCTAATTACTAGCGCAACGAAGTTCTTTATCAACCCAACTGGCCGTTTTGTTATCGGTGGCCCAATGGGTGACTGTGGTTTAACAGGTCGTAAAATTATTGTTGATACCTACGGTGGTATGGCACGTCACGGTGGTGGTGCTTTCTCTGGTAAAGATCCATCAAAAGTTGACCGTTCAGCTGCGTACGCTGCACGTTATGTTGCTAAAAACGTGGTTGCCGCTGGTCTTGCTGACAAGTGTGAGCTACAGGTTTCTTACGCTATCGGTGTTGCAGAGCCTACGTCAATCAGTGTTGAAACGTTTGGCACTAGCAAATTAGAAGAAAGTCGTTTAATCGAACTTATTCGTGAACACTTTGACTTACGCCCTTACGGCTTAATTCAAATGCTAGATCTTGAGCGCCCAATTTATCTACCAACAGCGGCTTACGGCCACTTTGGTCGTGATGAATTCCCATGGGAACGCACAGATAAAGCAGACGCACTTCGCGCAGCAGCTGGTCTTTAATTCCAGCCTTTGTGTGAATGTAGAAAAAGCGCCAATTGGCGCTTTTTTTATGCCTAGAAATTATGTTCTACGTTTTTGTCGCGAGGTAAACTCGCTGCTATCAGGCATGCGCTACTCCACGCAATTAAATTTAAAAGTAATTTATTCACAAAGAGATTAAGAGACGCTGCGCTGAAGAGAAGTAATTATAAAATAATAGCTAAAAGTGACTAGGTACTAAGATCTATTCGAAGCCCGCCTTACGAAGCCCGTGACGTTTGACCTAACTTTCTAACCTATAATGTAAGTATTTTTTCATATCCAGCAACACCCCACACTATAAACAAGACTATTAAAGCTAAGGTTACTGCTGCTGATGCTATGTCCTTAGCGCGCCCTGATAGCACATGATATTCAACCCCCACTCTGTCCGTTAATGCTTCAATAGCCGAGTTAAGCAATTCAACAATCAATAAAAATAAAAAGCTAACAATGAGTATCACCCAATGTTGTAAAGACTGCGCTAACCAGAACGATAAAGGCAACAAAATTACACCTAATGCCAACTCTGCTCTGAAGGCCGACTCTTCTTTAAAAGCCGCTTTAAACCCTTTTATAGAGCACTGAGTGGCTTTTATAATACGGCCTATACCAATGCCGTTAGGTTTATTAACTAAATTTATTTCAGGTTTATTCATTTTATTATCTTTTAAAAGCGGCTTTAACTTTGTGGTGTATTACTAGCAAGGTTTCAATCCATACCACGAATAAGCAAGTGCCATGCAGTGGCCATATAACGATTATAAGCTTGTTCTGTATCAGCATCAATATATTCAAACCCTGATGGACTGAATGACATTAACTGAGTTTTATCGTGTTCATTAACCTTATAATACTCGTAAATCGCCTTTAAATCTCCCTTCCAGAGTTTTTCATTGCGACGAATAGTTTGAAAACCAAAAACGGTGCGCTGTTCCTGAGCACTTAACAATGATTGGCCCATACTATAAAACGCTGTATTTTTTGGCGCGATTAAATTAAGTAAGGTCGGCGCAATATCCATATGACTTGCAACGTGTTGCGATGACAATAAATCAGGTGTAATTCCTTGCCCATAAATCACCATTGGCACGTGTGTTAGTTCAAACAAATTAGGCCGGCTATGTAGGTAACGACGACTAAAATGATCCCCCGTGATCACAAAAAGTGCATCAGGGTAACGCTGTTCCATTTTACGCACAAACTCGCCCAGCATTTTATCTGCATACCATAAATGCCCTAACACATAAGGGTCTAATAATTCCCCTTCTAACGATTGTATTGTTGCGGGGTAATCATCATAAGATGCGTATGGGTAGTCAAGTTGCGCTAAATCTAAGTTGAACGGGCCATGATAACTGCCGCTTAAAATTACATTAAAACTTTTCTGCTCGGTTTTAGCCGCGGCTAGTTCGAATAGTTGACCGTCATCAATTCCCCATACACCCGCACTGCCTTTACCACCAGCATCTGTTGCGGAATAAATATTATCGACACCTTGCGATCCTACATATTCACCTACATTTTGCCATGAGAGTAATCCCCCATAAAAAAATTGACTGGTATAACCAAGCCGCTCCATTTGATTAATAAAAGAAAGCTTACTAGCAGGTTGTTGCGGGCCTATGCGGCTCATGTTCACACCTGAAAATGGAATACCAGACAAAATACTCGAAAGTGAATTCATCGTACTGCTGGCAGCAGGTAGCATATTATCTAAATAGATCCCCTTGCTAGCTAAGTTTTTTAATTCATTAGTCACATTAAGTGATGCATACTTTTGCTGCAGAGGCCACGAGTCATAACTTTCCATGATTATAAAAAACACCTGTGATGGAGGGTCAATAAGCGCTCCTTTTGTGTGTTGCTGATAATCAAGTAATGGATTAGTGAGTGGTGCAGCATTTGAGCTCAAATAGGGGTTTTTACCATCTATTCCATGATTTTGTAATTCGTTATAGTCTTTTATTGCATACACAAAGCTACGAAAAGGGTTAATCACAAGGTTATTTACAAACGCATCAGAAGTCACCGCTGACCACTTGCGCGAAGCCGGGCGGGATTCGAATGAGCCGCGAATAGCGCAGATAAAAAGCACAGTAATCAGAATAACAAGTATTGAGCGTTTCCATTTACAAGCAGTATAAATGCGCGATAAAAAACCAAGGCTAGTTTGTTCAACATGTTTGCAATATCTAAACGCAATAAACAGCAGAAGCACTAAACTTATAAGGCTTCCCCAAGGTTTGTATTGCTTTATTGCAGTTAATGCGATGGCCTGCTGATCATCATGTAGCCCTTCAAACATAAAGTAGTTAAATTGTGTACCATACTCAGAAATATAGGTGACGCTGGTAATGCATAATAAGAGCATTACACTAAAAAATACTCTCGCAGTATAAATACGAATTTTTGAAACCCAGTGCCCCAGCCGCATTGGCTGAAAGATGCAGTTGAGTAAAAAAGGAATACTAAAACACACCCCACTCGCAGCTGAGTCAAAAGCAAAACCAGTCTTTAAGGTATTGTATAGAGCTGTTGCATCTAAAGGTGCTGCAATATGATCATAAAAATATACTAAGAAGAAAATACGAAAGCTCATGAAGAGCAATACACCTGCAAACCAAAGTGCTGCTAAACGCCAACACTCTGTCACAAATGAAAACCAACGACTAGAAGCCGTTGAAATAACATTAAACACAACCTATGTCCTTATAGTGCAAATTCCTAAAAAAGGAACTTTACCAATAAAAGACATAAATTCAATTTAGATCATGTATTAATATGTAAGAAAGTGTAATAAATACAAGCAATTAACTTACAAGTAACAAAAAAACAACACTATATAGAGCAATTACCCTCTTTGATAACAGTAGGCGCAGCACGATATAGCTCTTGAGCGAGCTCACTGCGTAAAGTTTGTAGTGTTTTGAGTGTACTTTTTAAGCTTACCTTATTGCTTAACCAATGAGGTATTGCACCATCAGGGTCAGCATAAACTGTGTGGGTGAGCGTCAAACTGACCTTTCCTTGGCTAGTATTTTCTTCGAGTAACCAAGTCGCTTTTAAATCCCTGATGCGTACAACAGAGTCGACTTCATCTTTAAAACCTGGGTAAGCACTAATCGTTAATAACGTTTGCGTGGGACTTAGCCGTTTATAACAGGAATAACTCACCATATCCCTATCTCTGATAGGCCACGGCGAGTTAATTTGCGTATATACGATGGTTTCTGCTTCGCTTGGGCGCGCTAACACCTCAACGTGGCTAACGTTTTCGACCCACTTTGGCGCTCGCTCAGTATCACTTAAAAGGGCTATGAAGTCGCTTGCAGTGCTGTTTTCTATAAGCAACGAGCCTTTGACTTCAACAATACCATTTTGATGTTTCTTGAAGGAAACATCGATCGCTTCTTGAGACTTCCATAATTGCCATGATGTTTGCTGTGCAGAATAAACTGTAAAGCAACATAGTATGATTAATAACCCGGCTATTTTGCACATTGGCATTCCATTTTGTTGCAGCCAGTACCGGGCTATTCCCAGTAGGGTGAAATCTTAAATGATGCTAGGCGACTTTGCTCCATCGCACTGACCAAAAACTCAGATTTCATTTCAAGCCAATGCTGAATTTTGGCAAGCTCTTCATCTTCTTGTCCTGCACATAACTGCTTTAGATAATCGAGCGTACACAGCTCATATATCCCGTGAGAAATATCAAGCCAAGGAATACGGAACTCACTGCGATCCTCTTTATCATACAATGCACCTAAACAGTTACCACTGAGTAAGCTATTTTCAAGGCGGGCACGCAGGTTTAAATAGTCTTTACAAGTGAGAGTTTGTTGCTCTGGTAACAACTGGTGTAGATCCTGCCAATCTTTTTGAAATAAGCGATTCGCTATTTCATCAACAGAGCGTTCTGCAGCTTGAAACTGGGTTTGCCCCCAGCTTTTACGCCACTGTTTATCTACAAGCCAGGTAGTTAAACTCAGAAGTAAGCGATTATAGCGGGCGCTATGAAAGAGTTTGTTAATGTCATCAATGCTCGGCTGTAACTCTTTAAGGTCATTAATGACTTGAGTAAGCTCTGGCGCACTATTAATTTTTTTGTAGTAAGCATGACGTTTAGATGTATATGTTTTAAGCTGAATAGCGTTTTCAACCCACGCTAGTTCGCTTAACAACCATTTAAGCTCTACTCTTAATGACTCTGTGGTACTTTTATCTACAATGTCATCAAATAGCCAAAACGTGTGACGAATCAGACTGATGCCATCAGTAACTCGTTTAAGCGTTTTTAAGCTGGGCTTGTCAAAATAACACTGCTCATGCTTTTGTACAAAGCGAATACCAAAGCCTATTGCGGCAATGAGCGCTTGCTCTTGCGTTGCCTTTTTAGGCAGTGAAACAAAACCGATTGATTTGCTAGGTTTAAGTGGTTTTTCATCCGCTAAACGATAACCTCTGGCCGCTTTTGAATACAAACCAAGACGAATATTACCCTGTGCGACTAGTTTATCGGCTAACGCAAACAACTCATCACGACTGCCTTCCATCAGTTCAATTTCAAGCTCACAAATAATTTCAACCCGACCGGAAGCTGAAACTTCACCTTTATCTAAAACGACCTCAATTTTTGCTCCACTTTCGGTTTCAATTAACCAAGTACGGCGGATAAAGTTAGTACTGAATATTGGGTATAAATTAGTGGCTATTGCGTTAACTTGCATACCGTGAGGCCAAATCCCGCTGTCAAATTCAGTGATATCTGGGCGGTTACTTTCAATCGGCAAATTATATTCAGGGCGTTGATGTAAACCTCCAACAACTTCTCCTGCCAGTTTGATTGTTTGCTCACATTGATTATCTGCACAACGTGTTCTAAAACCAATATCAAGTGCTCTTAACTCACGACTAGGAGTGTCATAGTAAGCATTTTGCAAACTACGGGAAGGCTTGTTTGTAACGGTTTTTGCAAATTGAGTAATTAACGCGGGGATCAGTGGAACAACGGCATCTGACACCAAAAACTTAAGTTCTATCTCAGTATCCATTAGGCTTGAGGATTACCTTTAAAATAAATAAGAGCTCAAAATAAACAAAGCAAAGCGGTAATGCAAATTTTTTAGCGAGATTTCATTTATTCACTGTTATGTGATTACAATATCAGCCTTGCTATTAGCGTGTTAAATCCATACTATCTCTATACTTAGAACGAAAAAAATTGCCGTAACGATCACGGTTACATTAACAGGGTAGATTAATGTTTAAACATTCTTTATTAGCTTTACTTCTTAGTGCTGTTGCATTTGTTAGTCACGCCGAAGAAGCAAATTCAACAAACAATACAAATACGGCTTATATTGTTGATAATCTTTATACGTTTATGCATTCTGGTGCGAGTAAAAACTACCGTATTATCGGCTCAGTAGATGCTGGAACTAAGCTTACGCAACTTTCACCTGAAGAAAACGGCTTCGTCAAAGTCATTGATGATAAAGAACGCGAAGGCTGGGTAGAGGCTAAGTTTGTTTCTAAATCAGCCGGTATTCACCAGCAGTATCGTACTTTGAGTGAAGAAATGACGTCGATGCAAGAGCAACTTCGTCAAACGCAGATTGAACTGCCACAACTACAAGAACAAAACCAGTCGCTAACTGATCAAAATTTAATGCTGTCAGAACAAATCACCAAGCTACAAACAACTCTAAATGCAGAACGCACTCAAAAGCAACAAGCCGGTGCTAAAGAGAAACGTCAGCTACTTACCTACGGAGGAGCTATCGCATTTATAGGATTGTTTTTAGGGATTATTTTAACGATAGTACTGTCGCGTCGTAAACGTTACGACGGTTGGGCATAAGCAATACAATCAAAAAAGCACCGATAGGTGCTTTTTTATTTAATCGAGCTTTAGACCATTGTCTTGCTTTATTTTCTCAATAACCATGTAGGTATGATGTGTACCTACACCTGGTATATCAACTAAATCGCCTAACACTTGACGGTATTCGTCCATATCAGACACCCGTATTTTTAAAAGATAATCATAGCCACCAGCGACCATGTCGCACTCAACAACCTGATTTATTTTTAAGATATGTTCACGGAACACTTTAAATACAGCCGTATTCGATGTTACTAATGACACTTGTACATGCGCTAATAAACTCTGGTTTAGTTTTGCTTCGTTTAGCTTTGCAAAGTAGCCCTCAATATAACCTTCTTGCTCGAGTCGTTTTACTCGGTCAAGACAAGGGCTCGGGCTTAAGTTAACCTGCTTTGCAAGGTTCACATTAGATATTCTGCCATTTTTTTGCAGAACGTCTAAAATTGCTAAATCGATACGATCAAGCAGGCGTAATCTATTGGGACTTGTCATAACAGAATTTTATGCGGATAAGTTTAACGTATGCCCTGTAAATTATCGTAAATCGGCAAATTTAACCAGCATATTCTGCTGGAATTTAATTAGAATGCACGCATTAAACAACATGATAATCGAGCAGCACTCTTTTTTTGCTGCAAGACTCCACACTTTTGAGGTTACTTATGTTATTCAACGGCGATTTGACTACAACGTGTCCAATTCGACAAAAAATCCGTGACTTTTACCGCATTGATGAAAATGCAGTGATTGATCATATTTTACCCCTTGCCGAAGTAGGCGTTAAAGCCCGTAGTCGTGCATGGGAGCGTGCACGTCAAATAGTTCACAATATTCGTAGAGACCAAGATGGTCAAAGCGGTGTTGATGCACTTTTAAATGAATTCTCACTTTCGAGTGAAGAAGGTGTGGTATTAATGTGTTTGGCTGAAGCCCTACTTCGTGTGCCAGATAAAGCGACTCAAGAAACTCTAATCCGTGACAAATTAGCAAAAGGCGATTGGAGCTCACACTTAGGTAGCAGTGACTCTTTGTTTGTTAACGCATCATCTTGGGGTCTTCTGGTTACCGGTAAAATGGTTAACTACACAGACAAAACCAAAGAACAGCAATTTGGCGTGTTGAAAAAAACCATTGGCCGTTTAGGTGAGCCAGTAATTCGTAAGTCTGTGAACTTTGCGATGAAGATCATGGGTAAGCAATTCGTTATGGGCCGTACCATTGACGAAGCGATTGAACGTGCAGCAGAAACCGAGCGTAAAGGCTATGTGTATTCATACGATATGCTAGGTGAAGGCGCACGCACTATGAAAGATGCTGAGCGTTATTATCAAAGTTATTTAAATGCGATTCACTCGATTGGTAAAGCAGCAAATGGCCGTGGCCCAATTAAGAGCCCGGGTATTTCTGTTAAACTCTCTGCAATTCACCCTCGCTATGAGTTCACTCATAAAGAACGTGTAATGGAAGAGATTGTGCCTAAGCTTAAAGAGCTGGCGCTTGTTGCTAAAAGTTATGATATCGGCTTTACCGTAGATGCTGAAGAAGCTGATCGTTTAGATATTTCACTCGATGTTATTGAAGCTGTATTTAGCGATGAAGACCTAGCAGGTTGGAATGGCTTTGGCTTAGCAGTACAGGCTTATCAAAAGCGTGCGATTTTTGTTATTGAATGGCTAACTGATCTTGCTACCCGTGTTGGGCGTAAACTCATGGTACGCTTAGTGAAAGGTGCTTACTGGGATACAGAAATCAAAACCACTCAACAAGATGGTTTAGACCACTACCCAGTATTTACCCGTAAAGCAACGACTGATGTTTCCTATAAAGCATGTGCAATTAAAATGCTTGAAGCCCGTGACGTGCTTTACCCACAATTTGCCACTCATAACGCGTACACTGCGGCGACTATTTTAGAAGTTGCTAAAGGCGATCATGATGGATTTGAATTCCAACGTTTACACGGTATGGGTGAATCTTTATTTGACCAAATCGTAACGCAAGAAAAAATTCAATGCCGTGTTTATGCACCTGTTGGTCAACACGAAGACTTACTTGCCTACTTAGTACGTCGTTTACTTGAAAATGGCGCTAACTCGTCATTCGTAAACGCCATTGTTGATACAACTCAGCCAGTAGAAGCATTACTGCCAGATCCCGTTGAAACACTGCAAGGCTTACGTAATAAGTACAATACTCAAATCAAAATGCCAATTGATCTATATGGCGCAGAACGTGCTAATTCAAAAGGCATGGATTTAACAGACATTAACGTTATTACGCCATTTAAAGAAAACCTAGATTCGTGGTTTGAAGAACACCGTATTGATGAAAGTGATGTGCCTGAGGGCTCATTAGCCGTTAAAAATCCAGCCAATCACAAAGAAGTCATTGGTCATGTAAAACTGCAAAACAGCGATGAAATGCTCACTTTACTTGAAAACGCCGAAACTGCGTTTGAGTCTTGGTCACAAACACCAGTTAAAGAGCGTGCTAATTTATTACGTCGTATTGCGGATATTTTAGAACGCCATCACGATGAGCTAGTGGCTATTTGTATTAAAGAAGCTGGTAAAATTGCTCAAGACGGAATTGACGAAGTACGTGAAGCCGTTGATTTTTGTCGTTACTACGCAGCCCGTGCAGAAGAGCTTAGCGAAGATGAGCGCTTTGAAGCCCGTGGTGTGATCTTATGTATCAGCCCGTGGAACTTCCCGCTTGCGATTTTCTTAGGACAAGTCGCGGCTGCCATCGTAACCGGTAACACAGTAATCGCAAAACCTGCTGAGCAAACAAGCTATATTGCGCTTCGCACCATTGAACTAATGCTCTCTGTTGGTCTTCCTGAATATGTTGTGCAACCAGTTATTGCCCGCGGTAGTGAAGTCGGTAAAACAATCGTACCAGATGAGCGTATTCAAGCTGTTATGTTCACCGGCTCGACAGAAACAGGCACTATCATTTCACAAACATTAGCTGCACGTAACGATATTCAAGTGCCGCTAATTGCAGAAACTGGTGGTCAAAACTGTATGATCGTTGATTCAACTGCACTACCAGAACAAGTGGTTGATGATGTAATTAGTTCAGGCTTCCAAAGTGCCGGTCAACGTTGTTCAGCCCTTCGTGTATTATTTTTACAAGAAGACATTGCTGATGGCGTAATTGAGATGATCAAAGGTGCACTTAAAGAGTTGCACGTTGGCGACCCATCTTTGCTTTCGACTGATATTGGTCCTGTAATCGACGAAAAAGCACTGAAAAGCTTAAATGACCATGTTGAATACTTAAAAGGTAACGCGACACTGCATTATCAATGTGACATTCCAGATAACAGTGAAAATGGCGCATACTTCTTTGCACCTCGCTTATATGAAATCAAAGATTTGTCAGTACTGAAACGTGAAGTATTTGGCCCATGTGTGCATATTATTCGCTTTAAAGGGACTGAGCTTGATAGTGTAATTGATCAAATCAATGGCACTGGCTTTGGCTTAACAATGGGCATTCACTCACGTATTGAAGAGCGTTGTGAGTACCTAGCTAAAATGTCACGTGCGGGTAATGTTTACGTTAACCGTAATATGATTGGTGCAATCGTTGGTGTGCAACCGTTCGGTGGTCGTGGCTTATCAGGTACTGGACCAAAAGCCGGTGGCCCTAACTACTTACAACGTTTAGTGAAAGAAAAGGCATCTCCAGATAATGTGCAAATGACAAACCTAACTCCAGACGAGCTTGATTTACACCACTACTCGGGTGCAAACGAACAAGTTGATAAGTTAATGGCAAACTCACTACGCGATGAAAAAATCTGGCGAGCAACACCATTAAACGACCGTGTTTCGGCTGTACGTCAGTTACTCGCAAAAGTTGCTACCGTTGATATTATCGACGAGCTTGCAGACGATTTGGCACTAACACTTGCCGATGCACGTGCTCAGCTAAACCGCCTTGAAAAACACATGCGTAAATATACTACGTTACCAGGGCCAACAGGCGAATCAAATACACTGCACCTTGAAGCGCGTGGTTGTGTAGTGTGTTACGCAGATAAAAGTACATCATTTAACTTTTGGGCTATCTCAATTATCACTGCACTTGCGGCGGGTAATACTGTAATTACGGTAGCATCAGAATTATTCTATGATGAAGCTGTTGCGTTTAAAGACAAATTTATCTCAACAGGTGTGGCTGAAGGTGTGTTCCAAGTTGCGAAGCCAAATCAGCTACAAGCAATCTTGGCGCATCCACATTTAGCGGGCGCAGTGGTTGCAGCACGTTCATCACGCCTGGGCTACTTTAGCCAGCAGCTTGCACAACGCAAAGGCGCAATCTTGCCTGTGATAAGCTCAGAGTATTACGATACGCTGATCAAACGTCTGATCACAGAAAAGACAATTAGTATTGATACTACCGCCTCAGGTGGTAACACATCGCTAATGACTTTGGTTGAAGATGACGAGTAAAATCAACAACTAAGTATTAAAGGGCGCTTTTTAGCGCCCTTTTTGCTACTTATACAATGAAAAGTTTGCTAACTTTAATATATGCGAATTTTTTTGAGTAAGTAATGTTTAAAACCATCCCTATAAAACAACTTCTACCCGGTATGTTCGTACAACAAGTAACGAAGCAGTCAGGTAATATTAAAATAAAAAACCAAGGGTGGGTAAAAACACAGGCTGGTATCGATAAGTTAATAAAAGCGGGTATTTTAGAGGTCGAGATTGATCCTGATAAAACCATCATAGAACAACCTAAAGAGCTAAACGACGCACCGATTATTAGTGCCCCACCAAAACAACGTGATCCATGGCATACCACTCACTCTGTTGAACAAGAGATGGGCAAAGCCCAAAAACTATATTGTGAAGCTAAAGACTTACAGAGCAAAGCATTTACTGACATTAAAGCTGGAAAAACAATTGAAGTAGCGCCATTTAAAGAGCTTGCTAGTGGCTTTATTGATTCGGTTTTTCGTAACCAAGATGCGCTGGCCTGTATTACCCGGATGCGAGAAAAAGACAGTTATTTATTAGAGCACTCAATTAATGTTTCTGTTTTAATAAGTATTTTTGCCAAGCATTTAAATTTTGAAAAAGAGCTCATAGAAGAACTAGCGACAGGCGCCCTGCTGCACGATATTGGTAAAATACAAATTCCTGATGAGATTCTTCACAAACCCGGAAGGTTGACTGAGCAAGAATTTAAAACAATTCAAAATCATGCGCTTTATAGTAAGCAAATTCTAGAAGAGTCAGGTTTAACAGGCATTGCTGTTGATATTGCAGGCTTTCACCACGAGCGCCTAGATGGCAGTGGCTACCCGTTTGGAAAGCACGCAGACGAAATCAGTCAGTATGTGCGTATGGCATCGATTGTTGATGTATATGACGCGCTTACAGCTGAGCGAGTTTATAAAGATGGCATGGAGCCCATTAAAGCCTTTAAAATACTGAAAGATGGCTGTCCTGATAGCTTTGATGGCGAGCTATTGACCAAGTTTATTCAATGTATTGGTATCCACCCTGTTGGTACATTGGTCAAACTCTCAAGTCAAAAGGTTGGTTTGGTGACAAAAAGTAACCCTGCAAGTCCCCTGAAGCCTCAGGTTAAAATATTTTATCATGCTAAACATGCACGCTATACCGGCGTTGAAGATATTGATTTAGCGAATAGCCGAACACATGATGCATTAGAATCAGCCATTAAACCAAAAGATTTCAACATTGACTTAGTTCGGTTTTTTAAACATTCAATCTTGCCGTAATTTTACGGCAAGATTACAGCAATAAACCAATTACTCTGGCCAATCTTGCAATGCTTTTATGCTAAATTGATAGCCATCGAAACTTAATACACTTTGTTCTGGGGTTATCTCTAACACTTCAATATCATCTAAACTATCACCTTCATACAGTTCACGGTTGTTAAGCTTGATCCAACGCTTCTCAACGGACGATGAATAAATGTGTGCCTGATATTTAATATTAGGTAGCAAAGCTAATAAGCCGTCTGGTAATAGCTCAATAGGCTCTGCATAAGAAGAGTTTCTTGTCGCTTGGGTAACTTGATTGGTCGTGACTGTTTCAGTGTCTTTAATTGCTTGGGCAAACGCATTTTTAAGCTCACTAGGCACAGTCTCTAACTCATCGTCGCGCTGCGGTACTATTTGGTTCGTTAAATTTGACTGCTCAATAGGCTTTCCAAGCACCTTATATTGGCTTAAATCAATATCTCCTGAGCGTGTATTTATTGGCTGTGATTGTGCAAACTGTTGAGGTTGAGCGTATTGCTGTGGCTGTGAATACTGCTGCGGCTGAAACTGAGCTGTAGGGGCATTAATCACTTGCTGATATCCATTTGGAGTTTGGACTAAAACAGTTTGCCCTTGCGAGTAAGTTGGTACAGCATTAACAGGCACTTGGACCCATTGATACTGTTGAGATTGGTTCGCGTAGCCTTGGGCCATCACAGGCTGCTGTGAATGAGTAAACTGTGCGGGTGCATTTTGAACTTCTTGCGGTACATTCTTAGGCAATGTATCGCTGCTCTTTTGCACGCTAGAAACTTCTTCATTCGGCTGAATCACTTTTTCAGCTGTTGCCTCAGTCTCTTTAAGACTAAGTTCCGACGCGCTATCTGTTTGAATACTTTTAGCTTGAAACCACTTACCAATTGAGTACCCTGCTACTAAAGTCAGCGCTAAAGCCAGTAATATGGCAAGTGACATTGCGATTAAGCGATACCTTTTTAGCTCTTGTTGTTGTTTAATTTGTTGAGCATTTTGATCAAAAGCAGATGCTTCATCATGATGCTCGGATTGTTTTAATGCATCTAATAAAAACGACATAATTCACCACGACTAAAAAATAAACGACAAGCCAACACCGGCGCCTAACACAGTTATAAAAACGAAAGGTATTAAAAGCTTACTGGTTTTAGTTTCATTTTTAACTTCACTTTGCAGTACGCTTGGCGGCAACGCTTCTTCGGCTGAGCGCATTACTATATCACTGTCTATCACCATTAGCTGTTTAGAAAACGCGCCCATTAAGCAACGCTCGCATAGTAAGTTAACTAAACGAGGAATACCTTTTGTCACGGCATAAATAGTTTTTAATGCATCCGCTGAGAACATAGCACGTTCACAACCGGCAACATATAAACGATGTTTGATGTAAGCAATAGTTTGCCCCTCGGTCAGCGGTAACAAATGGTACCGAGCAGTAATGCGCTGCGCTAATTGCCTTAATTCATTACGCTTCAGTAGTTCTTGTAGCTCTGGTTGACCAACTAACACTATTTGCAGTAACTTTTTATGGTTGGTTTCTATGTTGGTCAATAACCGCAGTTGTTCAAGTACATCTGGTGCAAGTAGCTGCGCTTCATCAATCAATAGTATCGTGTGACCACCTGATTCATGATTAGCCTCTAGATGCTTTTTTATCGCATCTGTTAAGGTTTTTAAAGTGGCATTGACGCCATCATAATTAATGACAAGCTCATCGCAAATACTCGCTAACAACTCTAGCTGTGATAATGCCGGGTTATGGATCATTGCCACTTGCGTATTCTCAGGCAGTTGTTCTTGCAAGCTACGAATTAGGGTTGTTTTACCCGTTCCTACCTCACCTGTAAGTAATACAAAACCACCAGCTTCACCCAAACCATAGGTAAGATGAGCTAATGCTTCTTTATGGCGCTCGCTTAAAAATAGATATTGTGGATTTGGCGCTATTGAAAACGGTTTTTCCGACAAGCCAAAATAGCTTAAATACACCCTGAACTTCCTTACTGAGTAAATCTGCGCCTATAATGGCAAAAAAAAGCAACAAGTGAAAACCTTGTTAGCGTTTTATTGCTTAAATAACGTAAAATAACCTAAACAGGTTAACTCTAGGCGTGACTATGGAAGTTTATTTAGTGGGTGGT
Source organism: Pseudoalteromonas sp. RWi3 (assembly GCF_054960735.1). Classification (NCBI taxonomy): domain Bacteria; kingdom Pseudomonadati; phylum Pseudomonadota; class Gammaproteobacteria; order Alteromonadales; family Pseudoalteromonadaceae; genus Pseudoalteromonas; species Pseudoalteromonas sp. RWi3. Next base: position 72,897 of record NZ_JBHNYL010000003.1, on the reverse strand, counting down.
GCAGTGCGTGATGAGCTGCTCGGGCGTAAAATTAAAGAACGTGATTATGTTGTGGTAGGTGCAACTCCAGATCAACTTTTACAGCAAGGCTTTGTACAAGTTGGTAAAGATTTTCCTGTTTTTTTACACCCAAAAACCAAAGAAGAATATGCACTCGCTCGTACTGAACGCAAACAAGGTAAAGGGTATACCGGGTTTACTTGTGAGTTTTCAGCAGATGTTACACTTGAAGATGATCTGCGCCGACGCGACCTTACAGTTAATGCCATCGCAAAAGCTGACGATGGCAGCTTAATTGATCCATACAACGGCAAACTAGATTTAGACAACCGCATTCTTCGCCATGTATCCGATGCATTTAGTGAAGACCCACTTAGAATATTACGTGTTGCCCGCTTTGCTGCTCGTTATCATTACCTTGGTTTCACTATTGCTGATGAGACCAAAGCACTATTAAAGAGCATGATTTCTCAAGGTGAACTGAGCACTCTGACACCAGAACGTATTTGGCTTGAATGTGAAAAGTCGCTCAGTGATGGCGCTTTTGCTGAGTTTTTGCAAACGCTTTGCAGCCTTAATGTTCTTCCTTCTATCAGCAACGCATTGGCTTCATCGTGGACCTCTGATAAATACCAGCAAATCAAAGCCCGCTATGAGTATGCAAACAGTCTAAAGGAGACTGAGCCTAGCTTACTATTTTGTCAAGCCACCAGTGATTTATGCCGTGATTCAATAATTACACTAGCGACATCAATTCGGCTGCCAAATGATGTTCGGGATATGGCACTCTACTTGCAGCAACACCTCGCAACCCTTAAAGATGAACAACTTAACAGCAGTGAGTTACTGGCACTTTGTAATCAACTTGACCTATGGCGCCGACCAGAACGATTCAGTGCTTTATTAAAAGCAGCAGAGATAGCCAATTGCGGGCCATTAAAACGGCAACACACTCTAGTAAGTGCTACTGAAGCAGCTAAAAAAATTAGCCCGCAACAGTTTATTGCTCAAGGTATTAAAGGTGCTGATATAAAAACCGCGCTAGAACAAGCGCGATTAGACATGTTTAAACAACATTTAAATCAGGTTTAGTCCTCATATCGCACCAAGCGAAGGTAAACGTTAGAGGTTTTAGCATGTAAACTGTTAAGGCCTCTGTCAAATGTGTATACCCAAGCAAAGCCGGGGTCAATAACGCCCGATGTACTAGTCCAATAGTTTTCACTTTTATTCCCTTTGAAAATAACCTCATTAATACTTGGGGTTACACAACTGTGCTCTAGGATACTTGCTAGCTCTTTATTATTCGGTACTTGCCAATCATCATGATTAGCGGTGCGGTCGTTAACAGATGCTCTAAGCGCCTCTTGCCACGTCGTTTTAATTGCGCTATTTGTACAGCTAGTGGTATCAGCATCATAGCTTTGCCCGTAACTACACGTTTGCCACATTAATCCCGTCACGCTATCGCTCACTGTGCCATTATTGTTAAGTGTAAAACGCGCTGTGGATGTTGTTTCAGGCACCGTGCTGTAACACGTTTGCGCAGCCAAAAAGCTTGGGCTTAAAAGTAGTATGCTTGCAAATAATATTTTCATTGTGATGCCCCCGCTGTTCTAACTAAACGCACAAATGCTGTTTCGCTCTTAGGATAAGCTAAATCATTACCATCGCTCATATCTATTATATAAGCCTGCGATAAACTGGTGCCATCTGCCGCTGTTTGCGAGGTCCAATAAGGTAAAAACGGTTGATTTACAAAGGCGTGCTGAGTAGGTGTATTAACAAAGTAGTCATTATCAATTAATAAAGATTGCCCATGTTGAGAATAATCCAATAAAGTCATTAGCTCGGTATAAGTAGGGACTCGCCAATTGGTTCCACCACAATAATCTGAGTTATTAACTGCATTGACATACACTTGTAAGCCACAATTCGTTGTCGCAGAGCATGTTGTAGTTGCACCTAATTGACTACCACCTTGTACGCCGGTTTCTCCATTTAGATACCACGTATAGTGGTTCTGCCCTTCTCTGAGTGAAGTTGCGTTAGGTAAAGTGCCAGTGTTTGGACTTTTAACTTCCCAAATTAGCCCTGTGACATTATCTCGAACGCAACTAAAGTTACTCGCATTGTCAGGAAGTTCATCGGCAAACTCGTTTAACTTAGTAAAATCAAATGCGGAATCACCAGCGCCTACTTTGTTGATATGCGTATTAACAACACTATCACGACCAACGGCTGCATCTTGGCGAGGAAAGTCTGGGCTGTCGCACGCTATTTGTTGAGTATTGTTGTAGCACGTATTTACCCCAGTATCATTAATCAGACCTAATGGTTTAGACTCAATATTGATTTGTACGACATCAGTGTCTGTTCGACCTTTACTGTCGGTCACAGTTACTTCAAAACTAAACGTATTAACAGATTCGGTTTTTGGTGCGGTAAACGATGTAATACATTGTTCTTTATTTGCCAAAGTAACGCTGCCAACAGTTTGTTCCCAATGACAGGAGAAAGTTTCGGTGACGGTTTCACTTGCAGTTGCGTCGAGCGTGACAAGTTCAACCTCATTTACAGTTTGATCAGCCCCCGCATTAGCAATAACCACTTTATCTGTTCTGTTTAATTTATGATTATATTGAATACTCGCTTCTCCCCCTTCATCATCAATGACGGTTAGCTGCCACACTAAAGTTGTGTTTACATCTAACAGAGGGTGAGAAAAACTGATGGTCTCATTATTGTAGCTATCGACCGCGACAGTTGGACCTGAGATTTGCTGCCAACGGTAACTATTAATAGCACCATTTTCATCGGGATCTGATGACTCAGCACCGCTCAACGTAATAGTGTCTTTATAATCTGAAGGTAATTCTGCGGGCGCAATTTGTGTAACAACCGCCTCGGGTAGTTGGTTATTCGAGACAATATCAATCATAACGTCATCACTGACTAACTGACCGTCTGCTGTTTGGTAGTTAACCCGTAATAGTAGTTGGCTGTCCGTCTTTACATCTGGCGCTGTTAAGGTTTGTTCATCGCCATCAGCAGGTAATCCTTCAACAGCGGGCCCATTAATTCTTTGCCAAGAAAACGTTCCATTTGCAGGTGAGCCTATCGCCGTTAGAGTAAATTCGCTCTTTTCAATAACTTGCTGATCTATCCCTGCGTTGACCGATGCAGCCACATCGGGATTATCATTCCCACCACCTGAGCCACCACAAGCACTGAGCAAGGCAACAACTGGAAGTATAGTGAAAAGAACTCTCATGCAATGTTTCCTCATCTTCATTCATATAGTTATGTAGCGCGATTATTTAAGCTACATTCTTTACTCAGATAATAAGCAACAACAATGCCAGTTATGCAGAAGATTACATATAACTATCTTGATGGATACGTACGAATAGCTTTGTGCCAACTTTACTGTAATCTACTTTGTATTCTCGACCATCCAAGGCTTGTATGAATAGCAGTCGTTTTTCTTCGCCAAATACATCTGCACTACTAATATAAACCATATCAAGGTAACGCTCTTTTGCTTCGCGGCGATTTTTTGGCAGTTCTTCTTTGAATGGTTCTAAACCATTTTGAGTAACTTTAATTTTAGGTTGAGTTTCAGAGTTTACGATCACTAAATCGAGCTTTTTCTCTTTGTGGATAATCGTATTTCTTCCACTTTTAATAAATGATCTATCTTGACTCATCGCATTATCCTACTGACGTCTAATTAGGCGTTCTTAGCCTTTTAACTGAGATTGAATAAAGAGTTTGGGGTTTTGCTGCCAACTGTTTAGGCCATGGCTAAAATCCCAAATACTTCTATCTAATACACTGGCAGGCAACAGCAAGTCATACCCTGTTAATTGCTGCAAATGTCGCATTCGATTTGCGAACATTGCAATTAATCCATTAAATTTGCGACCGTTTAAAGATGTATAATTATTGTCTTCTACCAACCATTCTGATGGGCAATTGCCATTTTTGCAATGTTTTTGAACAACCTGCATAAATAGGTGGCGTTGTTCTATTAATAGTTTACCCGCTAGCCGCGGTGAAATATCCATTAAAAAATCATCCGTATCCCTAAGTTTAATGCCTACAGCATTTAACTCAAGGTATTCAAGTCCATGCTCCGCTTTAGGTATTCCGCTATGGTGTAGGTTTTCTCTATTTAATGACCATGAGCCATACTTATGATGATACGTAAGTAGCTGCTCGGTAATAATTAAGCTGTAAAATGGCTCTTGTGTCTTTAAAAAGCCAATAAACACAGCAACAAGGCTCACACTCACCAAAAATATTTCTATTATACTAATCGTACCTGGACGAAGTAAATTGACCAGCATAATAAACACAAGGCCAAATGAGCCAACTAACAGAATTTCAATTCCATTTTTTGAACCCTCTGAGCGAAGCTTTAAACATAACATTGCGTGTTTAACCATCATAATAAATCATATAAAAAACAAACATAATTATAGCCCAAATTACTAATTTACGAATTTTACGACATCGTTCACAACCAGTTTTCATCTTCATCGTTGTAACTTATCCTTTTCAAAAAAGGGACAGCGAGCGGTTTTACGGCTAACTGACAGATTTCTGAGATACACGGGCAGTCTTTTTACGCCGTTATTTCGTACACTAGTGGTAATTAATCTTTCGGTAAAAATAAGATGTATTTAAAGCAGTCAGGCAAAGCATTATTTCCATTCATTATCACTGTGTTGATCGGGTTGTGTGTGTACCTTTATTTGCCAAGCAGTCAGGGTGAACAATTAGGTTACAAAGCAACAGCAACAAAAGTAACAGCTCATACGGTAACCACTCAAGAAAACCCGATACTTATCGAGGCTATCGGGAGTGCCCGTGCGAATCAAGCAGTTTATATTAACAGCGCGCAAAGCGACTACGTAACTGACATTTACTTTACCGACGGAGATCGCGTTGATAAAGGGCAAAAACTTGCCCAATTACAATCTCAGCAAGAGCAACTCACAGTCAAAGAGCTTGCTATTAATTTACGCGAAGAGGAACGCCAACTTGCAAGGTTAACTGAACTTTCTCGCTCTCAAGCCACCGCTAAATCATTGCTTGAAGAACAGTTGTCTCGCGTTGATGCTACCAAAACACAACTGCAAAATGCAAAAACTAAACTCGCCGAAATGACTATAACTGCACCGTTTTCTGGTGTTTTAGGCAAACGCCTTATTTCAGTAGGTGCCTTTGTAAATAGTAGTACGGTTTTAACCAGTTTAGATGACATCAGTATTATTAAGGTTGATTTTAAAGTCCCAGAAAAATACTTAGCCCAGCTGGGACTTGGTATGAAAGTGATGACACAAAATGATGCTTACCCCGATAAAACATTTTCAGGTCAAGTAACCCACATAAGTTCACGTATAGATTCTGTCACACGCAGCATTGAAGTCACTGCGAGCTTTGTTAATGAATCTGGTTTATTACGCCCAGGTATGCTTTTAAAAACTGCCTTACAATTAAGCACTAATAAAGCACTAATGGTGCCTGAAAAGGCCATTATCCCACAGCAAGATAGACACTACGTATTCCAAATAACCGAAGGTGTTGCTACAAAAGTAGAAGTGCATGTTACCGGCCGACACAACGGCTGGGTAGCGATTGATGAAGGCCTCAATGATGGTCAACAGGTCGTAACAGAAGGAATTATTAAAATTCGTTCTGGTAGCAAAGTCACAGTAAAGGGGTAAACAGTGAAAATTACTGATACCAGCGTCAAACGCCCTGTCTTTGCGATCGTTATTAACTTATTACTACTGACTTTCGGTTTAGTGGCATTTTCAATGCTACCACTGCGCGAATACCCAGATATAGAATCACCTATAGTGAGTGTGAGCACGAGTTACACTGGGGCGTCAGCTGAAATTATCGAAACCAAAATAACCCAAGTACTGGAAAACCGTATCTCAGGTATTGAAGGTATAAAAAGTATTAACTCATCGAGCCGTAATGGCCGCTCTAATATCACTATTGAGTTTAATATTAGCCGCGACATTGATGCTGCATCCAATGATGTAAGAGAACGTGTTGCTCGTGCGCTAGATAGTCTGCCAGAGCAAGTGCGCCCGCCTGAAGTGTCAAAATCAAACAGTGATGAGAGCCCTATCGCTTGGTTCGTCCTTAACAGTACAACCATGGACTCATTACAGCTTTCAGATTATGCACAACGCTATATTGTTGACCGCTTAGCTGTTGTGGATGGTGTATCCAATGTTCGTGTTGGTGGTGAACGTAAATATGCCATGAAAGTGTGGCTAAACCGCCAAGCAATGGCAGCGCGAGGTATTACTTCAAGTGATATAGAAAATACGCTTCGTACTGAAAACGTTGAATTACCAGCCGGTGAGATTGAATCCATCGATCGCGACTTCACCGTTCGCACAGCGCGTAGCTACAAAGACCAGCAAGATTTTAGAAACCTAGTCATCAAGCGAGGCGAAGATGGCTACTTAGTTCGCCTAGGTGAAGTGGCCGATGTACACCTTGAAGCCGCCGATGATGAAAGCCTATTCCGTGGTAATGGCCGAAACATGATTGGTTTAGGTATTGTCAAGCAAGCAAAAGCAAACACCTTAACCGTGGTTGACAACGCACGCGCTGAACTTGAAAAAATAAAGCGTAACCTGCCTGAAGGTACGACGATTGAAGACAGCTATGATTCTTCCATCTTCATCAAAGAGTCAATTGATGAGGTATACCGTACTTTAGCAATTTCAATGGCATTGGTCGTATTAGTTATTTATCTTTTCTTGGGTAATATACGCGCGACGCTTATTCCTGCAATTACGGTCCCCGTAGCGCTAGTGGGTAGTTTTATGTTTTTACTCGCAATGGGTTACTCTATTAACTTGCTCACACTGTTAGCGTTAGTGCTAGCAATCGGACTCGTAGTGGATGATGCGATTGTTATGCTTGAAAACATTCATCGTAGAATTGAGCTAGGAGAACCACCACTTTTAGCTGCTTATCGTGGTGCCCGTGAAGTAGGGTTTGCGATTGTTGCAACAACCTTAGTGCTTATCTCTGTTTTTGTTCCTTTAGTGTTTATGGATGGCCGTATTGGTGCATTATTCACTGAGTTTGCTATGGCCGTAAGTGCAGCTGTATTCTTTTCCAGTATTACTGCATTAACGCTCTCCCCTGCATTATGTTCAAAAGTTCTCAAATCATCCGAAAAAGAGAGTAAATTCAGCCAAAAAATGGATCTCCTTTTTGGCAAAATAGAACATGCCTACAGTAATTCACTGAGATCAAATATGGCAAGAAAGTGGAGCTTAATAATAACCATGGTATTGGCTGGTTTAGCAAGCTTTATGCTGTATCAACAAGTGCCATCAGAGCTCACGCCGAAAGAAGACCGAGGCACCTTTTTTATTATGATGAGTGGCCCTGAAGGCGCTAGTTATGAAAATAACGCCGCCAATATGGCGAAGATAGAGGATCGCCTCTTACCATACTCTGAGTCAGGCGAACTAAGCCGCGTACTTGTGCGAGTTCCGGGCTGGGGTGGCAATGGTGGTGTTGCAATTATTGGCATGGCTGACTGGGATGAGCGCAAGCGTTCAACTTGGGAGGTGATGGGTGAAATAAGTGGCAAGATGAGAGAAGTCACTGACGTACGCGCTTTTGCTATAATGCGCCGCGGCATTGGCGGTGGTGGCTCATCTCGCCCTATTGAGTTTGTATTACAGGGCAATGACTACGCACAGATAGCTGATTGGCGCGACAGAATCATTGAACGAGCAGAGAAGAACCCAGGCTTAGTTCGTATTGACCATGATTATAAAGAAACCTTCCCGCAGTTTTTGATCAACATCGATAAAAATAAGGCTGCGGATCTCGGTGTATCCGTTTCTGATATTGGCCGTACGCTTGAAACCATGCTTGGTCAACGTCGAGCGACGACCTTTATTGACCGAGGTGAGGAGTACGATGTCATTCTAAAAGGAACCAAAGCTGACTTTACCGACCCTACTGATATTTCAAATATCTATTTGAAATCGCGTAGCGGTGAGTTAGTCCCACTAGATAGTATTATTAGCCTAAAAGAAGAAGCGACTGCATCACGATTAAACCGCTACAACCGCATGCGCTCTATTACTTTGAGTGCAAATTTAGCAGATGGTTACACTTTAGAAGAAGCGCTTAATTTCTTAAACAAAGTCGCAGCAGAAGAGAACGACATAGACGGTGCCGTAGATTATAAAGGTGAATCTCAACTGTTTTATGAAGGCGCATCTGCCATGACGTATGTATTCATTTTGGCATTAACAGTGACCTTTTTGGTGCTTGCAGCACAATTTGAGAGCTTTGTTCACCCATTTGTCATTATGCTAACGGTCCCTCTTGGTTTGGTAGGGGCGCTGTTTGGACTATGGTATACAGGTTTAACCCTTAATATTTATAGCCAAATTGGTATTGTCATGCTGATTGGTCTCAGTGCTAAAAATGGTATTTTGATTGTCGAATTCACCAACCAATTGCGAGATAAAGGCGTTGAGTTCAGTGAGGCTATTGTTCAAGCGGCAACACAGCGCTTACGCCCTATCATCATGACTTCATTAACCACGGTTATGAGTTCAGTGCCGTTAGTGTTAGCCAGTGGCCCTGGCGCTGAAAGTAGAATGGTAATAGGTGTTGTGGTATTTACAGGGGTCATTGTTGCGACCTTACTGACTCTGTTTATTGTGCCTGCGGCTTACTCTGCGCTTGCACGTAATACTCAGTCACCAGAGTTTTTACAACAAAAACTTAATCAACAAGAAGCTGAAAAGCCGCTTAAAGAAATGTAAGTCACATATAGCGTTGCAGCACTATGCTGCAACGCTTCTGTCCTTTCCTTGCTCTATCTAATCCATGAAATAAAGCCCTGCTATCACCGTTCTTCTGTTAGGCTAAAACATGTTAGCGATTTAACGTTTTTGGGAGTAACTAATGAGCAAAAAAATTGAAGTAGCCACGTTTGGTGGAGGCTGTTTTTGGTGTATTGATGCTGCTTTTCGCCGTGTAAAAGGCGTAATAAACGTAAGCTCTGGCTATACTGGTGGCGAAACAGATAACCCTACTTACAAACAGATATGCACTGGACTCTCAGGTCATGCAGAAGTTGTTCAGCTTGAATTTGATGTAAACCAAATAAGCTACAACACGTTACTAGAGATGTTTTTTACTCTGCATGATGCTACCCAACTAAACCGTCAAGGTAACGATGTTGGCACCCAGTATCGCAGCGTAATTTATTATCATGATGAGCAGCAACACGTACAAGTAACTGCAATGATCAATGAATTGCAGAAACAGATCAGTGAACCAATTGTTACCGAAGTAAGCGCAGCGAGTCATTTTTACTCGGCAGAACAATACCACCAAGATTACTACAACGAAAATCCAAACCAAGGATATTGCAGTATATTGATTGCACCTAAACTTAAAAAGTTTGAGCAACTTTATGCTGATAAATTAAAGTAAATAAAGCTCGCCAAGTAGGTGGCGAGCTTTAAACTCAGTGCTAATTTTCCTTACTATTAGAACTGGTATTGGGCTCCAACAAACACACGACGCTCTGCGGTGTTGTAGTAATAAATTTCGTCATTTATATAATCGCCATCAACATCTTTACCATATGCATCAACCGCGCTGTAGCTTCTATCAAATAGATTCTCTACACGCAGCGACACAGTTAAGTTATCCGTTGCTTGATAATGACCCACTAGATTCCACAGCGTATAAGAGGGTAATTGAGTTAATTTACCACGGCGATCACCACGGTATTGCATTTCAAGGCCAGCATCAAATGCACCCCACGCTTTATTAAGCGACCAATTTATACTTTGCTTAGAAACATAAGTCAGCGATTCACCCGTTTGTGTATCATCAGCAGATAAGTAAGTCATATTGAATGCGTGATCAAAGCCAAATACCTGTTGAATAAAGCTAAATTCAACCCCTTCATGGCGTGCTTGATTAATATTGGTAGGTACCCACTTACCAGCTGCATTAGGTGCCCAAGCAATTTTATTCTCAATGTCACTTCTAAAAATTGCCACATCTAAGCTAATGTCTTTCACGTTTAGTGATAAACCAAGCTCTTGGTTATCAGAAGTCTCAGGGGTTAGGGCTGGATTGCCTGAACCTGGGTAGTAAAGATCGTTAAACGAAGGTGATTTAAAACCTGTGCTTTGGCTCACTCTAAACGTTGCTATATCGTTTAGATGGTAACCCACAGCGGCTGTGTAAGTTGTTTCATTACCAAACTGCTGATCATCATCTTGACGGAGCGTTAAATTAGCAAGCACCTGCTCATCATCGTAATAAGCACCAGCAAAAGCTGCAAACACTTCACGGCTGTCTTTTAAATAACTGCCTGAACTTGTGTTTATTTGGTCTTTATACCAGTTTAAACCACCACTCAAAGTCAAAACTTGATTTAAAAAATATTGACCATTGTAATCAATTTGCTCACGCTCAGTTTCAAACTTATCAACAACCGTATCGCCGGTATAACTCACTCTTGAATCATCAGAGCTGTCGTTTGAAGTGGCAATATCGATCGAGTGGCTGTTGTTTTCAAACGTTTTTTTCCAGCCTAATGATGTTTGATAATTCTCAAATTCACCTTGCTCAACGGTACTGTCAGCGGGACTATAAGCACTGTCATAGCTAGCCTCCCCTTGAGCATACTGCCCCTGGGCTAAAAATGTACCTAAATACTCATCTTGATATGCGATATTAAAGCCAATGTTTTTATTTTCAAAACCATCTTCATCAGGCGCCAACCCTTGCAATACGTCAAAGCCATCGGTTTTTTCATAACCGGCATTTAAAGCAATATCAACATCGCTAACCTGCCCACTGGTTGCAAGCTGTAACTGTTTATAAGAATCGGAACCTACAGTAAGGTCGATCGTCGTGTTTTGTGCTTTTCGGGTGATAATGTTTATTACCCCCGCTAGCGCATCAGATCCATAAACAGCTGCACGTGAACCTTTTATTATCTCGACTCTTTCAATGCTATTAAGTGGAATATTATTAATACTCTTATAGCCAAGCGTAGCAGAACCTGTGCGAACCCCATCAATTAAAATAAGTGTATGGCGTGAGCTTGCGCCGCGTAAAGACAACCCTGCATTTTGACCAAAGCCGCCATTTGCATTGATTTGAAAACCGGCTTCTTTAGATAACAAGCTTGGTAGGTCACGTACATAGCTTGATTCAATGTCAGCACGGTCAATCACCGTGACACTGGCAAGTACATCATTAATGTTTTGTTCAAACTTATTAGCAGAAACCGTAATATGTTCAATAGGTTGTTGTTCAGCAGACACTGAAAATGATAACGCAGCTGCGATAGCTACGCCTAGAGTAGATTTAGTTAGCATGATATCCCCAAGCCTGTGCCCACCGCACACGCAAATAGTAAATTACTCCAAGGCCGGTCTCCGGACTCAGCGTGTGCTTAGCACTTGCATTACCGTTGCGGGGGCAGTGTTGGGATTATAGTCTTCATGGCTACGCACCAACTTCCCGATTATCTCACTAAAAATTTCAATACCTTGAAACCTATACCTTAGTATTTAGTAAGCACCTTGAAAATAGGTCGCTATTGTGATGATTTTACGGATAAATGTCAATGGACGGCTATACTTCTAAATATTCGAGCTACGAGTAAGCATAAGTACAAAAATACAAAAGCCAAACAACAAAAAGTCATTTGGCTTCAATAATATTTAAAAATAAACAGTGTAGCTGGATAAACTCAGTGCTCGCTGCTAAGTTTTTAATCTCTAAAGTTTTTAAACTGGAATGGTTGACCTAAATCAGCACTACGAACAACTTGCATAGCTTCTTGCAAATCATCACGCTTTTTGCCTGTTACACGTACTTCTTCACCTTGGATAGCGGCTTGTACTTTTACTTTTGAGTCTTTAATTGCTTTAACCACTTTTTTAGCTACGTCTTTTTCAATACCTTGCTTAAGCGCGACATTACGAAACACGTTTTTACCTGCACGCGAAATATCTTGCAACTCAAGGCTTGATACATCCATTCCACGTTTTGAAATTTTGTTCGCTAAAATATCAAATAACTGTAGAACTTGTGAATCAGCTTCTGCTTTTAATTTGATGGTTTTGTCGTTAAGTTCAATTGATGCGTCAACGCCTCTAAAGTCAAAGCGGGTATCAAGTTCACGTTTTGCATTATCAACCGCATTTTGTGCTTCGTTCATTTCTACTTCAGATACAATATCAAAAGAAGGCATTCGTCTCTCCTAACAAGATTTAAAAAATTAATATGCTTGGGATTATAACGCCAAAATTATAAATCTTTACATATTTCTGCATATCGTTCAGGTGCGATGCAAAATTAGTTTGATATACTGTGGCTCTATTTATAGCCAATTTAGGATTTTTTGTGACTCGGCGTGTTTATCAAGTACTCTTTTTAGTCAGCATAGTGGCCTTTACTTTTTTATTTGCCAAAGAAATAAAAGGCGCTGCAAGCTTATTTCCGCATGTTGATAAAGTAGCTCACTTTGGAATCTTTTTTGCCCTTGCTGTCGTAATGGACAAAGCATTTAAACTACCTTTATGGGTGCAAATATTTTTGCTTGCCGGATATGGTGCTGCCATTGAAGTAATGCAAGGTATGCTCCCTTACCGCCAAGCCTCTGTGGCCGATTTTATTGCTGACTTTGCTGGGGCCGCCAGTTATTTTGTTATCAAGTTAGCATTTCATATTGGAAAAAAGCCGAGCCATGAGTAATGTTGTTATTGTGGGTGATGGCGCTATAGGGCTGTTATATAGTTATTTTTTAAGTACTTCAAACCATGTAACTTTAATCACCCGTAGCGAAAAGTCAGGCAAGCAATATTATTATCAAGGCAGCAGTGGCAAATATTTAATCAATATTAAAACTCTCAATAATCAGCACTTAGCCTGCTTAACCAATATTGACATTGTTATTATTGCGGTTAAAGCGTACCAAGTTGAGATTGCTTTAAGTCAATTATCCCCTTACCTAAATGATGCATGTAAAGTGGTTTTATCTCATAATGGGATGACTGATTTAGCGCCTATTATGAACAACACATTAAATAACCAACCTATTTATTTTTTAACAACACGATTAGCGGGCTTCAAGGCAAACTCAACAACGGTGATACATACTGGAAACGGCGAGAGTATTTTAGGGGCCTATAATAGCCCTGCCGATCAACAATATTGCGAATTGGTATCAACTCTTTGCGCAATTCCTGACCTTAGCTACAGCAAGCAGATTGACACTATTCGCTGGCAGAAATTATTAATAAATATAGCGATTAATCCACTAAGTGGATTTTATAATGTGAAAAATGGAGAGCTTAACTCACCTAAATACAACAGTGATATTTTCAACTTACTCAGCGAAGCTTGCTTAGTAGCCAATAAACTTGGCATTGCTGTAACACTACCTTACTCATTAGAAAGCGCTTATAAGGTAATGAGTGCGACTGCAAATAACTTTTCATCCATGCATCAGGATATTATGCATAATCGCCCTACTGAAATTGATGCTATGTGCGGCTATATTTGCCAACAAGCTGAGTTGTTCGGTATAAAAACACCATACAATCAATATTACTTGGATGTAATCAGGCATAAAAAAAGCGCGAATTAATTCGCGCTTTCACAATAAGTTGCTGTACTCGTTATGGGCGATAGACTTTTACATTAGCAAAGCCGTTTTCATGCATTATAAGGGCTTGTAATTGACTCATTACCCCTTTTGCACAATACAAGTAGTAGTCTTTATCTTGCGGTAAATCCCCAAACTTAGTTGCTAAGCGGAAAAAGGGTAAATGCACAACCTCAGTACCGTCAATCTCTAACGGATTTGCATCTTCTTCTTCTGGTGAACGAATATCTAAAACAACAGCTCCTGCGGGAAGCTCGGATACTGATTCAGCCTCTTTAAGTTCTTGCTTGGCTTCTACATCGATATCACGAATATCCATCACACGTGCATTGCTAACAACGGTATCAAGCACATCAAAATCGAACTTTTGTTCTTCTGCTTCAATGACTTGTACTTTTGCTTTAACAGTCGGCTTTTTAGAAATTACACCACAATACTCTGGCATAGTTTCAGCCATTTCTGCTGTGCCGATTTTACGTGCAATATTGATAATTTCTTGTTTATCGTGCTGAATGAGCGGGCGCAAAATTAGCGTTTCTGTTACACGATCAATCACGCTTAAGTTAGCCAAGGTTTGACTTGAAACTTGACCAATACTTTCACCGGTGACTAGTGCTTGAACACCCATTTTCTCGGCTATTTTGCTACCAGCACGCATCATCATTCGCTTAAGCACTACACCCATTTGGCTGTTTTCAACGTTTTCAAGAATTTCAGCAACCACAGGCTCAAAGTCTACACTAACAAACTTTACCTTGTGTGTAGAGCTAAACTGCTTCCAAATGTAGTAGCTGGCTTGCTTTACGCCAATCTCGTGGGCGGCACCACCTAAGTTGAAGAATAAGAAGTGAGTGCGCGCACCTTTACGGATCATTTGGTAACTAGCAACACCCGAATCAAAACCACCTGACATAAGTGATAGCACATCCTCTTGCGTAGGTAATGGGAAGCCTGCCATACCAAAGTGAGTTTGCGTAACAATGTAGGCTTTATCATCTTTAATTTCGATGCGGATAGTCACTTCAGGGCGACTAAGTTGTACGCGAGCACCTTCAACATGCTGGTTTAGCCCGCCTCCGACATAGCGTTCAACATCTGTAGAGGTGAATTCATGTTTACCTTGGCGTTTACAACGCACGCAAAATGATTTGCCTGCAATGGTGTGGCCAATTAAGTCATACGCAATTTCGTAAATATCATGAAGGTTATCGTACTGGGTTTCTGTTACTTCAATAAACTGAACGATGCCTGGAATTCGTTGCAAACCGTCGATAAAGTCAAGGCGCATCTGCGCACTATCACTTTTTGTGACAACCGAAATATTATCCCAGTTATTTTTAACCTGCACTTTCTCGTCTAGCTTTCGTAGCACGATTTTAATGTTATTTTCTAACACTTTTGTAAAACGTTTACGAACTGAACGGCTCTTAATAGCTATTTCAGGATGAAGTTTGACGATAAATTTAAGCATAGTTTACTCGTTTGGCAATTTAAGAATTCACGCACCCACGTGCTGGGCGCGCGATTATAGCAAAAAATCTAACGTCTAGGAAATAAACAAGTACCGCATAGCTTAGTTTGAATTAAGCAGGTATAGTTTGTTGCGCAAGTTTGGTGTATTTCTCTTTTAGCTGGGTCAACTTAGGAATACTTTGCTCGGCGGCATACGCTTTAAAAAGCATAAGCACTTTTAAAATACCTTTATAAATATCTTGCTGAGCGAGCTCCCCACTTAAACGACGCGCTTTAATGTAAGGCGTCCAAAAGCTCACGGTCAACTTTAGCATATGTGCAAGTTCAGTGGCATCTTCGTCGTTAAGCTCCATTAAACCACTATCACGTAAGCTAATAATTATGCCACGTACTTGAGTTAAGAGCGCGGCTTGAAACTCGATGTAATTCTTTTTAAGTTCATCGTCGCGCGACAAAATGTCACCTAAATTATCGTAGAAGAAATGGAACCTCCACATTAATTCAAACAAGGCATCAAGGTAACCACTTAATTGAACAAAGCCATCTGTATTTTCATCTACAGGGCTAAACTGGGTATGAAGGTGCTCACTGTATAAAGCAAATATATGACGAATAATGTCTTCTTTATTTTTAAAATGATAATAAAGATTGCCGGGGCTGATCCCCATGTGAGAAGCAATATGGTTTGTTGTGATTGCACGTTCCCCGTGCTCATTAAACAGCGCAATGCTGGTCTTAATTATTTTGTCCTTGGTACTCATATTAGGCTACTCTAGATTTTTTAAAGCAAATGCTCAAAGTTTACGCAATTAATATTAGCGGCGCAGTATATACAAATCCATTCGAATAAAACACCACCATGAAAATTTCTATCTTAAAATCAACATTTACATAAGTGAAAATGAATTAAACTAACTTTACGCAAAGGCTGAATAAGTAAGAGGGCTGATTTGCACTGCAAACACTGCTAATATAACCAACAAAATAACACTAAGCTAAGTTCTATGAAAGTCACAGCAATTTACCCGGGTACCTTTGACCCATTAACCAATGGTCACACAGATTTAATTCAACGCGCAGCAAAAATGTTTGATACTGTGATTGTAGCTATTGCGAACAACCCCAGTAAAAAACCTTGCTTTAGTTTGGCAGAGCGAGTTGCATTGGCTAACAGCCTTTTAAATCATATTGAAAATGTGAGTGTTATTGGTTTTTCAGGTTTACTTGCTGATCTTGCTCGCGAGCACAACGCAAATGTGTTGATCCGTGGAATTCGTGCAGTATCAGATTTTGATTATGAATTTCAATTAGCGAATATGAATAGACGACTAAACCCTGATTTAGAAAGTGTATTTTTAACCCCCGCAGAAAAGAATTCATTTATCTCCTCAACACTTGTTAAAGAAGTGGCGCGCCATAAAGGCGATGTTAGTGAGTTTGTCAGCCCAATTGTAGTCAAAGCTTTAGAGGAAAAATTACACGGATGAAGTTAACTAAACTTGCCAGTTGTGCCGCATTACTCTCACTTTCTTTACCAAGTTTAGCAGGGCCGTGGATTGAGGGAGATGATCCACTTTTACGTGCTTCAATTGAAATGCTCTTTAATCAAGGTGTCATTAAGCAACCGATTAATAGCTACCCTTTAATGTGGCAAGGTATTGCTCGCGACCTAAAAAATGTCAATCTTGATAGTTTATCTGTGCAAAGCCAGTTTGCTTTACAACATGTAAAGCATGCCCTCGCAAATGCGAAGCAAGGCACCAGCTCAGGTGTTAAAGCACACTTCAATAGCGATACAAGTTTACAGCAAAGTTTTGGCAGTCGTAATCAGCAAACAAGCGGAGTAAGCAGTTATGGCTCTATCACTGGTAATAGAGTTAGCGCTAAAGTCAGCGTAAATTATGCAGATGAGGCGCTTGATAATAAATACATAAATAATCAGGGCAGCTATTTAGCGGTCCTGATTGCTGACTGGTCAATTAGCGCCGAGCAGGTAAGTCACTGGTGGGGGCCAAGTAATGATAACGCCCTACTACTTTCAAATAATGCAGCTCCCATGAAAGGTATTAGAGTTAACCGTGCTAATACTCAATATGATGGGCCAAGTTTTCTCTCATTCATTGGTAACTGGCAACTTACCGGTATTTTCGCTAAACAAAAACCGACTCTTAGCAATAATGATGAAGGTAATTATTGGGCGATGCGCTTTGCCAGTACACCATTTCCTGGTTTGGAAATTGCGTTCAGTACATCTGGGTCTGACTTTTTAACCAGCTCTTTTATTGAAACTGCAACATTAGAAGCTGACAATAAAAAGCAACAACTTACTAGTCTAGACGCCAAATATTCAACACAAATAGCAGGTCAAGCGGTTGGGATTTATGCAGAGATAATGGGCCGCAATGACAGCGGTTTTGCACCAAGTGAGCCATTTTACACCTTAGGCATTGAACACTTTTATGGCAACCAAAAGCAATTACTGAAAACTTACCTTGAGTATACCGATACCCAACAAGAATGCTTTTCAGCAATGGATTGCACTTATGGCAATGATACCTTAACTCATATCAGCGCTGGCTATATTCATAAAGACCGGTTAATTGGCAGCTCAACACCTTATAACAGTAAGTCAGCTGTATTAGGCGCTCAGTACCACACGATGCAAGGTTATGCTGGATTTGCCAAGGTACGTTGGTTAAAGGGTGAATCACTGATAACAGCACCTGCAAATGAGATAGGTTCATTTAAACGGCTACAATTAGAGTTAGGTTATCAACAAGCAATATTTTCGGGTCTTTGGAAAGTGACTGGCTCAGTGTTTAAAGACGAACTTAATAGTGATTCAGACACAAATACAGCGCTTAAAACCAGTTGGGAATATCGCTTTTAAAAACTTCTAGAACGACCGCTAAATACATTGAGATCAAGCACTTTGCTTGGTCTCAAACACCCATCTATGACACCGTAACAGCCCTAAAAAGTCTTTGTTAGTTAACAGTGCAATAATCATCATCACATCCATAACATTGACGGTTATCGAGTAAAAAGTCCAAAACCACCAATGTTCGTAGTGTAATAAAACATTGATATCGACATGCATTGCCAAAAACAGCAGCATGTTCACTGTTAAACCAACAATGACGTAGAGCTTAGCGGGTAGTTTTTTTACTCTTGATTTTTTTGTGATAAATAAAATTATAAACAAAATAAAAAAATCGCTAATAGCCCAGATAATGTATCCATTAATGCTATAAATAATATCAACCCCCACCGATAAGCTAAGAAGTGGGTCAGAAAGAAGGTAAGATAAAAATATAGCTAGAGACATCCACATCAGCACACCATCGCCATTAGGTGCTGCGGATTTTTTTACTAGGTTGTACAAGAACGCCATCAAGAAACTCCACATCACTAGTGAAGCGAGATACAAACTTGCATACTCTTGGAAAAATTGCATTAAAAACTATGGAATAAAATTAGCAATTTTTAAAATTGCTAATGTGCTTTTTCTTATTCCGTTTAGAAAATAACTTACCTATTCGCAACCAATCTTTTCCAAAGATAAGAGTTACCACCATGAAGAAGTCAACAACGTTTATTCCAACTGAATAAAAACTCCAAAACCACCAATAATCAGAGTTACCAAGGTAAACAATGTCAACATGGATCCCAAAAAATATGAGAGTATTAATTGATAAACCAACTAATATATATTTTAAAGTAGCGGTAAATTGTAACTTCAGTATTTTGTGTGCTGCAAGAAGGGCAATTATGGTAATAACATCATACTTAACCCAAATTAGATAAACATACATTCCCGCATTTAGATCAACAAACTCATAGCTCAAACCATACGAGAGGAGCATTATAATTGATATAACGAGAGGTGAACTATTTCTATCTTCTACTGTAAACTTGAGCAATAAATTGTACAAGCAAGCCATTAAAAAACCCCAAATGATAATAGTATCAAAGTGGATTCCTAAAGACGTTAAATCAAAATACATACACCATCTCGTTTTGCTAAACCTAATTTAGCAAGTTATGAAGGTTTGCGACGATCCGGGTCTGTAGATAAACCACCACCACCACGCTGAATCTCAGCTCCACCACTTGCGGCTAATAAGGCTTCATTAGATATAGACACTGTATCAGATTGTAGGGTTTTATTGCTAGCGCTTTGTTCTAAAGCAGGCTTTGATTGTTGCATTGTGTTGTATGCTTGCATTTGCAGCTGGCTGTTACCTGTAACTTGCATGAGATTGTTCCTTTCGTTAAATGTTGAGATTACTTAAGCAATTTAAGTTGTTTTTGCATAACGCTATGATATTTTTTTGGCGTAGTGCAAAGATGAACCCTTACTGAGCCATCTGATAGATATAAAGCAAGTAGCGATCCAACTTTTAAAAAACATTGATCTATTTATGATCTTTTTCTAGATATGTGAGTTGAAAGTGGTCATACCAGATGATATAAGATATAAAAAAACGCACAGGGGTAACCGTACGTTTTTTATATCCAGGGATTTTAAGCTACGTTTTTACACGGGATCGCCGTACTCCGACTTGGCTTTAAAATAAATTCCATTGCGACTTCATCGCAATTGTCTTTGCGTAAACACAGTTCACAATCTTTCATTACTTTTTCAGGTAAGCTTTCTTTAGTACAGAATGTAAAACCCTGTTTTTCAAAAAAATCTGGTACTCGCGTTAACACTATGATGCGATTAAGTGCCAATTTTTTGGCTTTTGTTAGTAAGTGCTCAACTAACTGGCGTCCTTGACCAGAAACCCCCGATTCAGGATCTATACCCAAAGAGCGGATTTCTGCAAGGCCAGTATCATAAATGTACAAAGAGGCGCAGCCTGCTACCGTTGAGTTCACTTCCGTAACAGCAAATTCATTAATTGAATGCACCATATCACTTTTGGCTCGTGGCAGGTTTTCACCTACTGTTGCCCAATGCTGTATTAGCTTAGCGATAGACTCTACATCATCTAAATTTGCATCACGTACCGTTATTTGCTGTTTTTTTTTGGCATCTTTAACAGCGACAGACACTCGCTCCAACGAGGTCCCGCCTAAAGCTTGGCGTGCTTTAATACAAGCATCAATCTCTAGTACAGGGTATACATCTTGTTCAAAAATACTATGCACAGATTTAAATTGCTCTAAACTTAAATCTTCTAAGTTATTCCCTTGCGCAATAGCCATTTGGACCAACACACCAACAATATGATGACCTTCTCTAAATGGAATACCTTTAGCTACTAAATAGTCAGCCAACTCGGTAGCATTTGAATGGCCTCCTTTAGCTGCAGCAAGCGTACGCTCGGCATTTACTTTTACACCTTTGATGCACGCTTGCGCCATATGTATACACGCAAGCCAAGTTGGCATGGCATCAAATAAACCCTCTTTGTCTTCTTGCATATCTTTATTATACGCAAGAGGCAGTGCTTTAAGGGTCATTATCATGGCGCTAAACGAGCCAAATACTCGGCCAGTTTTACCACGAATTAGTTCAAGTGCATCTGGGTTTTTCTTTTGCGGCATTAAAGATGAGCCAGATGTCACATTATCTGCAAGCTCAATGAACCCTGCTTCACCTGAGTTATAAAAGATTAAATCTTCTGCCATACGGGATAGGTGAATCATTGAAATAGAGGCACAACTTAAAAGCTCTAAAACAAAGTCACGATCAGATACCGAATCTAAACTATTTTTAGTCGCAGCGGTAAAACCTAGCCCCGTGGCAAGTGTTTGCCTATCTATTGGGTACGCCGTTCCCGCAAGTGCACCACTTCCCAATGGGCAAAAGTTCATCCGCGCTTTGGCGTCATTTAAACGACTTTCATCACGCTCAAGCATTTCAACGTACGCCATGCACCAGTGGCTAAACAATAATGGTTGAGCGCGTTGTAAGTGTGTATAACCTGGCAAAATAGTACCGAGTTCACGCTCAGCAAGTGCAACAAACTCGCCTTTTAATTGCCCTAAGGCCTCGAGCAAATGATCGGCAGTATCACGGCACCATAACCGAAAATCTGTCGCAACTTGGTCGTTACGGCTGCGCCCTGTGTGCAGCTTTTTCGCTAAGTCACCCACTTTTTCAATCAATGCTGCTTCAACATGTGAATGAATATCTTCAGCGCCTGACGTCGCCACTGCAAGTGGGTCAGCTTTAACTTCATCGAGTAATTCATATAGTGCTGCAACAAGCGTTTCATGCTCGCTACTTGTTAGTACATCAACTTGCTTAAGCGCCCCAGCCCATGCCACAGAGCCAACAATGTCTTGCTCTGCGAGTTGGTAATCGAAGGGAAGTGAGTCGTTAAATTGCTTAAACGCTTCATCTGGACCCGTAGAAAAACGTCCGCCCCATAATGCCATGAAATATCTCCAAACCCTGAAATTGCCCCGTTCGATCGGGGCGTATTAAATTACTTCTTCGCTAATGCTGAAATTCTGCTTGAAAGCGAGAACAAACGAATAAACCCTTCAGCATGTGATTGGTCGTACACATCATCTTCACCAAAGGTCGCGAAATCTTCACTGTATAAACTATGTGGTGACTTTTTCTGCACCGCAGTTACTTGACCTTTATAAAGCTTAAGCACAACTTCACCCGTAGCCAGTGTTGATAACGCTTCTGCGCCTGCTAAGATTGAGTTTTTAAGTGGTGTGAACCAACGACCATCATAAACTAGGTGTGAAAACTCACCGCCCAGCACTTCCTTCCATTTACGGCTTGATTTATCAAGTACAAGCTCGTCAATTGCTTGTAGTGCAGCCATGATCACGGTACCGCCAGGTGTTTCATAACAACCACGTGACTTCATGCCCACTAAACGGTTTTCAACAATATCAACACGACCCACACCATGCGGCGATGCTATATCATTAAGTTTCACTAAACAGTCGTAAGGTTTAAGTTGCTCACCATTCACGGCAACCACTTCACCTTCTACTACATTTAAGGTAACTAGTTCTGCCTCATTGGGCGCTTGCTCAGGAGAGTTAGTCCATGTCCATACTTGTTCACTTGGTTGGCACCATGGGTCTTCAAGTTCGCCACCTTCATGAGAAATATGCCACGCGTTAGCATCACGACTATAAATCTTAGTAGCTGATGCTGAACAAGGAATATCACGCTCTGCTAAGTAATCTAATAGCGATTCACGGCTTGATAAATCCCACTCACGCCAAGGTGCAATTACTTTTAAGTCAGGTGCGAGGGCTGCAAAACACGATTCAAAACGAACTTGGTCATTGCCTTTACCTGTACAACCATGAGAAAGCGTGTCGGCACCGACTTTACGTGCAATTTCAACCTGTGCTTTAGCAATGATTGGGCGTGCCATCGAAGTACCTAACAAATAAGTACCTTCGTAGATTGAGCCAGTTTTTAACGTTGGGTAAATGTAATCACTTACCATCTCATCTTTCAAATCAACCACATAACATTCTGATGCGCCTGATGCGATGGCTTTTTCTTCTACGCCTTCCAACTCTTCAGCGCCTTGACCTACATCAGCCACAAACGCGATAACTTCACAGCCATAGTTTTCTTTTAACCACGGCACGATAGCTGATGTATCTAAACCACCTGAATAGGCTAATACGACTTTTTTAATTGAACTCATTGATAATACCTTAAACAAAATTTGGATTTAATAATGTAACAAGCAGTGCATTTTGCGCGTGCATACGGTTTTCTGCTTGCTGTATAATTTTTGATGCCGGGCCATCCATTACCTCAGAGGTAATTTCAAATTCACGGTGTGCTGGCTGGCAATGCAAAACAGTGTCAGCCCCTGTTTGTGCGAGTAATGCTGCATTTAACTGATATGGCATGTACTTTTCTTTAACTTGTTCAAGCGGTGTGTCATCACCCATTGATACCCAGGTATCGGCGTACACAACATTAGCACCTACCGCAGCTTCAACACGGTCGCTCACCATCACTGATGCGCCATTCATTGCGGCTATTTGCTCTGCTTGCTTTAATATTTGCGAATCTGGTGAACTGCCTTTAGGGCAGACTGCAACAAAATCAGTGCCAAGCGTTGCGGCTAGTAGCATAAGTGAATGAGTCACATTGTTGCCTTCACCTAAATAGGCTAATTTCAGCTGGCTTACATCACCGTATACTTCTTGCAGTGTTAAAAAATCAGCCAATGCTTGGCATGGGTGGTATAAGTCACACAAACTATTGACCACTGGCACACTAGAAAACTCAGCCAGTGTAGTCAGCGTATTATGCTGATTAACCCGTGCTACTATGCCGTCAGCCCAGCTAGCAATATTTAATGCAAAATCTTTTACTGACTCACGAGCGCCCATAGCCCCATTTTGCGAATCCAAATAAACCGCATGGCCGCCTAGTTTGTTAATACCAATATCAAACGATAAGCGGGTACGTAAGCTTGGCTTTTCGAACAACGTAACAACTGATTTGCCCGCGAGCGCTTGGCTAAAATCAGCGGGATTAGCTTTAATTTTTTGCGCAAGATTGAGTAATTTAAGTGCGCCTTTTTGATCTAACTCTAGACCTGATAAAAAATGATTAAACATGTAAAACCTATGGTGTAATTTTTGTTCCGACGTGCTCACCGTTAAGTAAAGCAATTAAATTATCTGGCTTTTGCCAGCTCGAAATATACACACCTCGTCGTAAATGTTGGGCAGCGTGAAGACTGGTCTTAACTTTGACCTCCATCCCGCCCACAATTACTCCCTCTGCAATTAAAGTATTGATCTGATTTGTGTCAAGTTGATGTAAAGGCTGTTTATTGCCATCCAGAACCGCCTCTACATCCGTCATAAAAATAATTTCAGCATCGAGCGTTTTGGCTATCGCTGCGGCTGCTTCATCCGCGTTTACGTTATACCAAAGGCCATCTTCACCAAATCCAACCGAACTAACTAACGGTAAACGCCCTAGCTTTAAAAGCTCAGGTAAAACGCTTTGCACTCCACTTTGGCATTGACCAACCTGACCTAATGCTTTTAGCTTTTGTGTAGAAATAATACCAGCCTCGTACAAGCTAAGCCCCACAGGTTTATGCCCTGCAATGATTGCTTGGCTCATCAATTGTTTATTGGCACACCCTGCCAATGCACCAACAATATAAGGCATCTGTTCTTTTGGACTAATACGTAAACCTTGGTGCTTGGCTGTTGCAAAGCCAGCATCTTTTAACCAACTATCAACAAGTGCACCACCGCCATGAACAATCACAAATTGCGATTGAGTCTGAGATGCTAAAGCTTCAAATAATGCTTTTGCTGCATCTTCAGTATTTAGTACTGCGCCACCTAATTTAATAACCCATGTCTGCATTACTAAAACTACCCTTTTAAACCTGTGCTGTGGGGCAAGCCCATAGCTAAATTAATACATTGCAATGCTTGGCCAGCCGCGCCCTTTAATAAATTATCTATCGCCGCCATAGCAATTAATTGGCTACCTTGTTGCTGCCATGCAATATCTACATATGGCTGCTTAGCAACCCCTTTAATAGAAGGTATTTTGCTGCCCAACAAACGAATTAACGGCTCATCTGCCAATACCTGATAAGCATGTGTAACTTGTTCAGGTGTTACGTCTGCTTTTAACTGTACATAAATAGTTTCAAGGATACCGCGAGGGAAATTACCTAAATGCGGCGTGAATAAAACCTTATGACCCAAATGCTGTTCAATCTCAGGGCTGTGCCTATGGTTGAATAAACCATACGGTACCAGTGACACTTCGCAAAAATGAGTGGCAATACTGGCTTTACGCCCAGCACCTGTTACTCCTGATACAGCATTGATTATGATTGGTTGCTCAGCTAATAAATCCGCTTGTTGTAATGGCTTTAATGCATTGAGTGCTGCTGTTGGGTAACAGCCCGCAACCGCTACTAACTGGGCCTCTTTAATGGCTTCGCTATTCCATTCAGCTAAACCATATGCAGCTTGTGCTAATAAGTCAGTGTGCTGATGCTCAAAACCATAATAAGTTTGGTAATCTTCGTTGCTGCTTAAACGGTAACCGCCAGATAAATCGAACACCTTTTTGCCCATAGCTAAAAAGCGTGGCGCTAAATCGACACTTACTTTGTGATCTGTGCATAAACAAACAAAATCAGCATTACTATTAATCTCGTTAAAGGCGGCTTCGCTTAGCGGTAATAAAGGGGTATCTAATAAACCTAAATGCTCTGGATATAAATCACTTAACAATTTGCCTTTATCTAAACTTTGTTCAGACACATAACAACCGGTTAAGGTTAACTGGGAATGCTTTACTACTAAGCTGGCTAACTCAGCACCGCTATAACCACTCGCGCCAATAATTACTACGTTCATTCGTTACTCTTTCTAGTGATAATTAGGTATACATATAGATTTTAAGTGCGTTGCAGGGCACTATTTTGAGGAATGAAATTTCGTTATCGTCGTATATTAGTCATGGCTCTACTTTGATATATTTATGCTTAAAAAGTGAATTGATATTCATCATAAATACTTTTATATTGTTATGCAATTAGAATGAATAATTATTTTGGAATTTTTTATGTCACTCCCTTCTTTTATGTCTATGTATCAGCAATTAATTGCTGCGCCTTCAATTAGTTCAATGGATGAATCTTTGTCTATGAGTAATAAGGGGGTTATCGATTTACTTGCTAATTGGTGTAAAGAGCTCGGATTTGAGTGTGAAATAACTGAGCTTTCAGGTCCTAAAGGTCGTTTCAACTTATTAGCAAAGCGCGGCAAAGGCGATGGCGGTTTAATGCTTGCTGGTCATACTGATACCGTGCCATTTGATGACAGCAGATGGAGCGTTGATCCATTTAAATTAAACGAGTCAGATAATAAACTTTACGGCTTAGGCAGTATTGATATGAAAGGTTTTTTCGCTTTTATTTTGCAAGCAATAAGTGAGCTTGATGAGAGCAACCAATCGCAACCGATTTTAATTTTAGCCACTGCCGATGAAGAAACTACCATGGCGGGCGCCCAGCAAGTTTGTAAGCATTCAAATTTAAAACCTGCACGTTGTATAATCGGTGAGCCTACCGACATGACGCCTGTATTTACGCATAAAGGGCATATGAGTACAGCAATTAGAGTCGTCGGTCGTTCAGGCCATAGCTCTGTTCCTGAGCGTGGTTTGAATGCCATTGAAGTCATGCATCAAGTTACCTCAAGACTACTAGTGCTAAAGCAAGAATTAAAGAATAAATATTCAGTTGAGCATTTTGTTATTCCCTACCCTACTCTAAACCTTGGGCACATACATGGTGGTGACAACGCAAATCGTATTTGTGGTTGCTGTGAAATGCACATTGATATGCGCCCATTACCAGGTTTAAGTGTACAAGAATTACAAGCGATGCTGTTAAATATAGCTGCAGATATTAATAACCAATACCCTGATGCGGTGAGCGTGATTGATATGCATGAACCCATCCCTGCTTTTACAGGCAGTACTGATTCTGCACTCGTTAAACTGGCCGAAAAATTATCTGGCGAGCGAGCTGTGGCTGTAAATTACTGTACTGAAGCGCCGTTTATTCAACAGCTTGGCTGTGAAACTATCGTAATGGGGCCTGGCTCTATTAATCAAGCCCACCAGCCGGATGAGTTTTTAGCAATGGAGAAAATTAAACCTTCGCAAAAAATTATCAGTGAGATGATCAGAGCCAGTTGTTTTCATTCATAACGCTATGCTGGCGAGCCTTTGGCTAGCGCCAGCACTAAATTAATCCATGTATTTAGATAAAAACTTTTTAAAGACAGGATCTGTTTTAGCGAGCTCTTTTTGCTCAGCTAAAATTTCTTTTAAAATAGCTTCGGATGTAAGTGGGTTCGCAAGTACAACCCGAAAAACCACAGTTGGTTGATGATCATACTTTGCTGGTGTTAAACGTGTACGCGATACAAAAGATCGACCCGCTTCACGTTGGCGCTTTTGCATACTGGCTGTAAATCGATTTAATGACGCAAATATCTCTAATCGAGTTTGTTCATCTGCATTTGTGATCTTTTGCTGAATTTGCTTCGGCACATAACGATAGGTCAGCAAACATAACTCTGGCTCAGAGATTAACTCGAAATCCTCATCTTCACTAACAAGAGAAGCAAAGTAACGCGCTTTTTCAATCCCTTTATCGATCAGTATTTCATAACCTTTACGGCCTATTACACGTAAGCAAGCATGCACTAACATCGCCATACCAGGGCGACTACCTTCAAGTGTATGACTACCTAAATCTTTTGAGCCTTTACGTAAAATGTACTCTGCATGATGCTCTATCGCATCAGTAGCTGCTGGGTCTTTGAATAACACTAACCCCGCGCCCATAGGAACGTACATTTGCTTGTGTGCGTCAATTGTGATTGAGTCAGCACGTTCAATGCCTTTGAGTAAAGGTCTGTATGTCTGTGAGAGCAGTGTCGCACCACCCCATGCTGCATCTACATGAAAATGACACCCCAGCTCTTGGCTTAAATCAGCCATATCGTTAAGGGGGTCAATGTTGCCTGTCTCAGTTGTGCCTGCTACGCCCACAATCGCCATGACCTTAATGCCTTGGGATTGAAGTTCATGCGCTTTGTCTCGCATCGCCGCAATGTCTACTTTATTGTCATTGGCTGTTTTTATCGCGATAAAATTATCACGACCTATACCCAATAAATCTGCTGATTTACCCAATGAGTAATGCCCACGCTCTGAAACTAATACAGCCAACCCTTTGTAGCCATAGTGCATCATTGCACTTATTAACCCTTGTGAGCCAATTCCTTTAAACTTACCATCGGCTTTTAACAAGCGATTGCGTGCTATCCATAACGCTGTGATATTAGCTACGGTGCCACCAGAGCAGAACGCTCCCAATGAGGTTTTAGCGCTGTGCATCCACTTGCTGTAAAAGGCATCGCTTTGCCCATACGCAAGGTGATGGATCATACCAAGCACTTGACGCTCTAATGGGGTAAATGCCTTTGATGTTTCTATTTTGACTAAGTTTTGATTTAGCCCCACCATTAATTTTGATAATGGCAATACAAAGTGCGGCAATGCAGAAGTCATGTGACCAATAAAGCTAGGCGCAGCAGTATGCACAGAGTGTGCAACCAATTGCTCCATTATGTCTTGTGCATAAGTAGAAACAAACGTTGGATCTTCTGGGATCACTGCCGATTGAAAGTCTTTTTCAATTTCATGCAGTGGCTTTTCTATAGCCGCGATGTTCTCATTTAAGAAGCCAGCCAAATTGCTTGAAATTTCAAGCTCAATTTTACTCAATGTTGAGTCCGGTGCTTCAGGCACGGTAAATATACGCATCAGAGTTTCTTTAGAGGCGACGGCACAACGCTTTTGATCCATCTTAATACCCAGTAAGTGCAGTTTTTCATAATCAAAGTACCTAGGTTATATGGCTTTTTGAATAACAAACTAAACCGCATTGTTTCTACGAAATGCGCTAACTTTACTGCAATAGAGTATAAATGTCTCGTTTAAAGCCATAAAAGCCGACAATTGCATGACAAATTAATGATAAATTAGTTAATAATCCAAGAAAGATTTAATTATAGGCAGCAGTTCCTTTTTTTGTATAATGCGCCAGTAAACAAATAAGGAACAAGAATGATTAAAACAAGTTTAAGGACAAACTGGATTGTTGCGGGCTTTTTAATATTTTTAGTGAGTTTACTCAGCTACGTTTATTATACTTACCACACCGCCCGTGCAGAAATCATGCAACAGCTAGATACACGGTTATTAAATGCAGCTGTAAGCGTAAAACATATATTAGGCCATGATTACCATGAGTCATTAAAATCGGGAAGATCGATCCCACAATTTGTGTTTCAGCAAAAAAGCCGTCAACTTTCAGAATTCGCTAACGCGCTTGATATTGCCTATGTGTATGCCATGGTATTAAAAGATAACCGTGTACATTTCACTGCGTCAAGCTACACCCAAGAGGATCAAAACTCAGGGAAAGTCACTCAATTTCTTGATCTCTACCCTGAAGCAACCAAAGCCAATATCAGCGCATTTTATTCGACCGAGCCTGTATTTGAAATTTCAAAAGATCAATGGGGGCATTTTAAAAGCATTTTCGTGCCTTACATTGATAACGCAGGCAATACTTACCTAACGGGTGCTGATATTAAAATATATGACCTCAATCAACACCTTAACCAAAGCGTGTCAAAAGCAGCTGCGCTTGCGAGTTTTTTCTTCTTTATCGCCTTATTAGTCGCAAGCATTTATATTTATTTGCTCAAACGCGCCCTTTCAACGGACAGTAGTAGCGGTTTTGCAAACCACATTGCACTTGAATATTACATGAGCAAATCTTCTCACTTTCATTTACAAGTTGCTGTTATTTGGATCAATGAAATTGAAGATATTAATAGTTTTTACGGTACAAAAGTAGGTGATAAAGTTATGAAAAACTTACTTGAGTACTTTGCTAAACGTCGTCCCGCAGGCAGTGAAATATTTCGTTTATCAACGAACAAAGTGGTTCTAATAGGCCCGTTTGAAGAACAACATCGCGGGTTCAGTGAATTAGTACAAGGATATAATTGCAGCTCTCCTTTGCTTAAGGAGCCATTTATTTATATTACGCTATGTGCAGGTATTGCTCACGGAAACAAAGCAATGCTGCTTGAAAATGCCCACATAGCTGCCCTGCAAGCGAAACAAGGACGCTTTAATGTTGTTAATTACTCAAATGCACTACATGATGTGAAAAATCAGTATCAATATAATGTTGAAATGGCTAAAGAGGTCAGAGAAGCATTTGATAATAATCGTATTATTGCGTATTTCCAGCCTGTTTATGATTACAGCAGTGGCGATGTTCTAAAATACGAATGTTTAGCACGTATGATCACCTGTCATGGTGAAATATTACTGCCTGAGTCATTTTTAAATGTCGTTAATCGCTCTCGTATGGACGGTGCTCTTACCCGCACAATGCTCACTCAATGTTTTGAGCGTTTTAGACGGACAAGTTTGTGCTGGAGCATTAATATCACTGTGCACGATATGTTAGACCCAAGCCTCAGCGAATATCTTGAACAAGAGCTTAATCGCTACCCCCAACCTAGTAACATTACATTAGAGCTTTTAGAAACCGAAGCTATTGCAAACTTCTCTGAAGTGAAAGCATTTATCGCATTGGTTAAACAACGTGGTATTAAAGTCGTTATTGATGATTTTGGAACAGGTTATTCAAATATCTCTAACGTGCTAAAACTTGATGTCGATGGGATCAAGCTTGATGGATCTCTAGTTAAACAGATTGCCCATGACACTGATATTTATCTGTATATCGAACATATTGCGAGCTTTGCAAAGCAATTAAATTTAGAGCTAATTGCCGAGTGTGTTGAAAATAAACCAACCATCAACACACTCTTAAAAGCCAACGTACATTTAATGCAGGGCAATTACTTTGCCTCACCGGCTCCACAAATAAACCCACTCATACAAGCGATTAACTCAAATCAATCACTAAACGGTGACTCTGTTGACCACTCGCCCAATATTTACGCTCAAATGGAGTGATAGCTTCATCGCTTTCAAACAGTTCAACGTCGCAATTGTGCCCAGTTAAGCGCAGTGCTTGGGCAAACTCTTTCACATAGATATCCCAGTTACTGCGAACCTCTAAACGCCCACCTAGCTTAACAATAAAAGGAAAGATTGCTGCACCATGCCAACGTCGCTGAATGTGCTTCGCTTTAGGCCATGGGTTTGGATACAGTAGGTAATGATGAGAGGGTTGCCAATCAGCAGCCACAGCCAAACGCCAAAAGTCATTTAGATCTGCTTGCACTAAAATATAATGACCTGAATCTGTTTGTTTATATTCCACATCATGCTTATCTAAACGATGTGATGATTTATCAATACCAATGACTAATGCATCAGGGTGACGCTTTGCTAAATTAGCTGTACTTTCACCAACACCACAGCATGAATCAAGAATCAAAGGACCACTAAACGCTTGTACTTTTTCGTTTACTTCATCAAACGCAGATTGAGTATGCGCAGCAATAGGCTTTTTAAACTCAGCTTTTAAGTGCTTGCTGACAATTTCTTCAAGCTTTTCATTCAAGCCATCTTGGTTTGATACAATACTTCGTGAATTTGCATCACTCATCAGTGTCTAAGCCCCACACCTTTTTTGATTAGCGTTAACGCTAATGTAAATAAGGCCGTAATAAATAAAAACAACACACCAAATGCGACTGATAAATCAACATCTGACACACCTAAAAATCCAAACCTAAATGCGTTAACCATATAAATAATTGGGTTGATTTGTGACACACCTTGCCAAAAGTCAGGTAACAGAGTTATTGAATAAAACACCCCGCCTAAATAAGTAAGTGGTGTGAGTATAAATGTAGGAATAATACTAATATCATCAAAACTATTGGCATAAATCGCGTTAATTAAACCGCCCAGTGCAAACACGGCTGAAGTTAAAATAACAGTCGCAATGATGACAAAGATATTATGAATTTGAATATCAACAAATAGTAAAGATACACAAGTAACAATTAAACCAACCAACATACCCCGGGTCATCCCTCCTCCCATGTAACCCAGTACAATAATGTAGTTAGGCACAGGAGCAACAAGTAGCTCTTCTATACTTTTTTGAAATTTGGTGGAGTAAAAACTCGATGCAACATTAGAATATGAGTTAGTAATAACCGACATCATAATTAAGCCCGGAACAATAAACTCCATGTAGCTAAAGCCACCCATTTCACCAATTCGAGAGCCAATTAGATTACCAAAAATAACAAAGTATAGGCTCATTGTAATAGCAGGTGGCACCAGTGTTTGTACCCAAATACGTAAAAAGCGGATACACTCTTTTATCCATAAACTTTTTAAGGCTACGCCGTATTTAAACATCTACTTCTCCCGCCCTTGTTCTAATAAACCGACAAATAACTCTTCTAAACGATTTGCCTTATTGCGCATGCTTAGCACCGTATTTCCTTGTTCTGTTAACGCACTAAATACAGCGTTAAGGCCTTGTGATTTAGCCACTTCAACCTCAATGGTATGATCATCTACCATAGAAAATTGATACCCCGCGAGTGAGACCGGTTGTACAGGCTGCTTTAAATCTAAAATGAAAGTTTCTTTGTCCAGTTTCGTCAGTAGTGCTTTTATTGTGGTGTTTTCAACGATAATCCCCGAATCAATAATGGCAATGTTTTTACAAAGCAGTTCTGCTTCTTCAAGATAATGCGTGGTAAGAATAATGGTCACGCCTTGTTCGTTAATCTGCCTTAAAAAATCCCACATTGAGCGACGTAGTTCAATATCAACACCCGCTGTAGGCTCATCAAGAATAAGTAATTTTGGTTCATGCATCAGCGCACGAGCAATCATCAAGCGGCGTTTCATCCCACCTGACAAAGTGCGTGCTTGCTTGTCTTTTTTCTCAAGTAAACCTAGCTGCTGCAGGTATTTATCGGCACGCTGATGAGCTATTTTACGTGGCACACCATAATACCCAGCTTGGTTCACTAATATTTGGGTGAGTGTTTCAAATTGACTAAAATTAAACTCCTGCGGCACTAAACCCAATTCTGATTTAGCGGCCTCCAAGTGAGTATCAATGTTATGACCAAATACCTCTACTTGGCCGGCCGTTTTATTCACAAGCGACGAAATAACGCCAATCGTCGTTGATTTACCCGCTCCATTTGGACCAAGCAAAGCAAAAAAGTCCCCTTTTTGCACCTGCAGGTCAATATTTTTAACTGCTTCAACACCATTTTTGTAGACCTTTCTGAGGCCCTTAATTTTTAAAGCTGTGGTTTGTTCGCTCACTTTTTACCTTCCCCATAACCCCATCGCTTAGTAAGGGTATGCTCAATATTTAAATGATCTAAAATTCGTGCCACCATAAAATCAACCAAATCACCTATAGACTCTGGTTGATGATAAAATCCCGGTGCTGCTGGCATAATAGTGACGCCTAACCTAGCTAGTTTAAGCATATTCTCAAGATGTATTTCACTAAACGGTGTTT
This sequence comes from Pseudoalteromonas sp. RWi3, assembly GCF_054960735.1. Classification (NCBI taxonomy): domain Bacteria; kingdom Pseudomonadati; phylum Pseudomonadota; class Gammaproteobacteria; order Alteromonadales; family Pseudoalteromonadaceae; genus Pseudoalteromonas; species Pseudoalteromonas sp. RWi3. The sequence goes on along the minus strand of NZ_JBHNYL010000003.1, from coordinate 39,621 downwards.
CGCGCGGCACTAAAATAAGTTGCCCACGCTCTTTGATAACCACATCAGCCGCTCGCTCAAGTAAGTTATCTGACGCACCAACAGCAATAGCAGACACCGAGCCTGCACTACATGGGCAAACAATCATCTTTTTAGGCGCCGCCGAGCCTGACGCCACAGGGCTAAACCAGTTGTCTTTACCAAAAACCTGAAGCTGCTCAGGTAGCGCATTAAAAAGCGCGCACAATTGCTCGGTTGCTTTGTCTTCATTGGCTGAGAGTTTAATGTTTGACTCTGTATCCAGTACAACGCGCGCTGCGCTTGAGATCAACACATATACTTTAAATTGCTGTGCTAATAACACTTCAAGTAAACGTAAACCATAGGGAGCACCGGATGCCCCACTAAAAGCAAGTGTGATGGTTTCTTTATATTGCACTTAAGCTCTCACTTTTTAAGTTAATTATACTTCGTCTCTATCGCGCGAATTAATTGCTCGTGCAGGCCATTAAAACCGCCATTACTCATAATTAAAATATGCTGTTGTGGTACTACGTCATTCACAACTTTCGTAACGATTTCGTTGGTGCTGGTAAAACAATTCATACCAGCTTGCTGAGCTTGCTCGTTCAACGACCAGTTAAGATTATCTGGCTCAAATAAGTAAACCTCATCAGCATCCCTCAGCGACGCTAACAGTGTATGTTGATGCACGCCCATTTTCATGGTGTTCGAACGAGGCTCTAAAATCGCAATAATTTTTTCGTCGCCAACCTTAGCACGCAATCCCGCCAGTGTGGTTTTAATGGCTGTTGGGTGATGCGCAAAGTCATCATACACCTTAATATTTGCGATATCCGCCTTGAGCTCCATGCGTCGTTTTGGGCTTATAAACTCAGCTAATGCGCTAATGCTATGATCAATTGCAATACCCACATGGCGCGCTGCTGCTATCGCCATAATGGCATTTTTAACATTATGCTCACCAATAGCTTGCCACTTAACCGTGCCAACAATTTTATCGTTTAGTAATACAGTAAACTCACTGCCATCACCTTTGTGTAGGTTATAGCCCCAGTCACCGCCCAATGTTTCGCTCTCACTCCAGCAACCTTGTTGTATGACTTCATCTAGGGCGAGCTCATCACTAGGCCAAATGACTTTTCCACTACTGGGTAATGTACGCATTAAATGGTGAAACTGTTTTTTTATTGCATTTAAATCGTCAAAAATATCAGCATGATCAAACTCTAAATTATTTAAAATGAGCGTTCTGGGCAAATAATGAACAAATTTACTTCGCTTATCAAAAAAAGCCGTATCGTACTCATCAGCTTCAATGACAAAAAAGGGCGTTTCGCCAACGCGCGCTGACACTCCGAAATTTTGCACAACCCCACCAATTAAAAAACCTGGTTTTAAGCCCGCATATTCTAATATCCACGCAAGCATACTGGCGGTGGTTGTTTTGCCATGCGTTCCAGCAACAGCAAGTACCCAGGAGTCTTGTAATAAGTTATGTTTTAACCACTCAGGACCCGATGTATATGGAAGGCCTTTATCTAACACGTATTCTACACACGGATTACCACGACTCATTGCATTACCAACTACCACCATATCTGGCGCAGGTTCAAGTTGGGCGGTGTCATAACCTTGAGTGAGTTCAATACCGAGCGACTCAAGTTGGGTGCTCATTGGCGGATATACGTTTTGGTCAGACCCCGTTACAGTGTGACCGAGCGATTTAGCGATTGCGGCAATACCACCCATAAAAGTACCGCAAATACCCAAAATATGAATATGCATCTGTGCTCCTTTGCTGCATTTCTAGGTGCGCAGCGCAATTAATAATAGCGATAGTAAGCTTGATATAATGCCAAATTTAGCGCCTAGTTACCATTGCCATCTCGCACAACACCTTTGCAAAAAAGTGACACATAAACAGTAATTTCAAAAAAGTTCATTGCCAACGGTTTAAGTGCGCAAAAATCATGCGTCACTTTTTATACAAAACCCTAAATAAAGCTCAATTAACAGACTAAGTTATTTATAAATAATTTAGTTTTAGTTAATAAATAAAGTGATTCAATTCAAAAAAACAGTTTGCAAATAGAAGTGTAAAGTCATGATTACAAATTAAAAACCATATAATCAAGGTTATACCAAAAAATACCCACAATAAATACAAAATACACAATTAAGAAACAATTGATACATCCCCTACTTTCAAGACTCAATTTAGGTACTGTGATAAAACATCTGCAAATTACATTTACTTACATTTTCTGATGTTTATTTGGTATCAGCCAAAACTGACTCAGTTGAGAAAGTAAATAAGTTCCATCAAGTTTTAATCGGTCTTTAAAACTTGTCGAAATTAAAAGGTGTTATGTTGAAAAAATTAAATCTTATCGCAGCAGCGGTTAATACAGTACTTGTAACAGGTGCTATTGGCGCATCGAGTGTATTCGCTCAGTCAACGGCAGATGCTAAACCTGTTGAACGAATTCAAGTGACTGGATCCAAAATCAAACGTTTTAACCTAACCTCGCCAACGCCTGTGACTGTGATCAGCGGTGTTGAGATGGAAAACCAAGGTATTACTAACGTTAATGATTTGCTTGCAGAAATGCCACAAGCGACGGTTGGCCTCTCACCAGAAACAACAACTAATACTATTTATGCGTCAGGTCTTAACACAACCGATCTTCGTGGTTTGGGATCAGAGCGTACATTAGTGCTTGTTAATGGTCGCCGTTTTGTACCTGGTTCTGTGGGTGACACTGCAGTTGATTTAAACAACATTCCTACCACAATGATTGAACGTATTGAGATAGCTACAGGTGGTGCAGCAGCCGTTTACGGTGCTGATGCAGTAGCAGGTGTGGTAAATATCATTACTAAAAAATCAATGGATGGGATTGAACTTGATGTTTCTACCGTACGTCCAGAGCAAAGTGGTGGCGAGCAAAACAACTTCTCAATTACTGGTGGTATGGAAGGCGATAAACTCTCTTTTATTGCTTCATTTAATTACACAGAAAACAAAAGCTATGGCAAGCTGAGCCGTGACTTCTACCGCAACCCTGTGAACTCATACGCAAACCCAGCAAATACAAGTGGTGATGACGGTATTCCTTCACGCGTTATTTTAGGTCAACCTACTGGTCTTGCTTATTATTCTGAAGGTGGCGACTTCTTCGCTAAAGACTCACTTAAAAATAATGGTTATGACAATCACCACTACACTTTTGATGCAAATGGTAACCTAAAACCGTTTGACTATGGCTTGGGGCGCATTCCTAACCCAGGTGTTGGGCGTGATGCGTCAAACTACTTCCAAGATAGTCAAAATCAAGGCGATGGTGTTTTTGGCCACGGCTATAAAGATTATTTTCAAACGCCATTAGAGCGTATAATTGCTTCAGCGTACGGTACATATGAACTCAATGACGACCACGCTTTAACCTTTGACTTCACTTACTCAAATACAGAAGCAACAACAGAGAGCTCACCTTCTTTCTTTCGCCATACAATACGTCGCGACAATGCATTTATTAAAGACGATATGGCTAAAGTAATGGACGACAATGAGCTTACAGAGGTAACACTTCGCCAAGCTAATGAAAACTTATGGGGCGACCGTGCATACAACCAAGAGCGCGAAGTATTCCGTACTTCAATTGGCGCTGAAGGTATCTTAAACGACGACTGGGGCTACTCTGCTTACGCGCAATTTGGTCGCATCGAGCAAGATACTCTTTGGACTGGCGAAGTATTAACGCAAAACTTAGCTAACTCTATTGATGCCGTTGAATACCAAGGCAATGTAGTATGTGCCAAACGTGATGCTAAAGGTAATGTAGTAGGTGCTATTGAAGGTTGTACGCCATTTAACACAATGGGCGCGACTTCTGCAACACAAGCACAGTTAGACTATATAGCGACTGATGCAACACGTTTTGCTAAGCACGACCAAGCCGTGTTTGCTGTTACTGTAGATGGCGCCTTATTTGAACTACCAGCAGGTTATGTTGCAGCTGCATTTACCGCTGAGCACCGCCGTGAGTCAGCAACTATTACACCGTCTGAAAATATGCAAAAAGGCTTAATTTTTGGTAATTCAAGCCTTCCTATGGATGGTGAGATTGATGTAAATGAGCTTTCAGCTGAAATATCAATTCCATTATTAGAAGATGCATTCCTAGCAACTGACTTAACCCTTGAAACGGCGTTCCGTTACATGGATTACTCAGTTACAGGTGAAGATAATGCCTGGAAGTTAGCCCTAAACTGGGGTGTAACTGATGAGTTACGTGTTCGTTTAAATCGTTCTAAATCAGTACGCGCTCCCAACCTAGGGGATTTATTCACGCCTAACTCAAAAACATTTAGCTCAGGTCGCGCGGATGTGTGTAGAGCTGACTCTATCGCTGAGTCAGGCAGTAAATATAAAGATAATGTAATCAAAAACTGCCAAGCAGCTGGGCTTCCTAAAGGTTGGATGCCATCAGATGAATGGCTTTCAGGTGGCAGCTTACCAGGCTATATTCAAGGTAACCAAAGCCTTAAAAATGAAACATCTAACGATTATACCATTGGCTTAATTTATACACCTGAGTTCGTGGAAGGGCTAGATATAACACTTGATTACTGGTCATTCGAAGTAGAAGGCGCTATTGAATACTTTGGCCGTAACAGCGTTGAGCTTTGTTATGAATCATCGTCTTTAGATAACCCTTTCTGTAGTAACGTTGTGCGTAATGAAGAAACGGGTGAAATTGAAAACTTCTTCACTCGCCCAATTAATGCCGCTGTTATTAATAAAAAAGGTGTTGATGTTGAATCAGCATACCGCACTGAGTTGTTCTCTGGTGACTTGGCATTGAAACTAACAGCAACTTACCTAATAGAGGACAACAATAACTCTACAGGCCGTGCTGAAGATTTTAGAACTGATGTAGGCGAAACAGCTTCACCTCGCTGGAAGGGCCGTTTTAATGCTGTTTATTCTCATGATGACTCAGCGTATGTGCTAACCATGAACTACCGTCATGCAACAGTTAATGATAATGACTGGACCATTGAAGACAACAACTACAATGATATCCCGTCTTACACTACGTTTGATTTCATGTACAAAACTTATCTAATGGATGAGCTACAGTTACGTATTGGTGTTAACAACATCCTAGACCGTGAGCCACCACGTAACCCGTTCACGTACGACGATGGTGAGTTCTTTGATGTTAAAGGCCGCCGTTTATCGTTAGGCGCTAAATACACATTCTAAATGTGTATTAGCTAATAACAAAAAACGCCTTAGCTCAGTGAGCTAAGGCGTTTTTATTTGTATGTATAACTGCCTAAATCATTAAAAATACAATTAAGCCAATACCGAGTAATAAACGATAAATAACAAATGGCATCATGCCCATACGTTCAATGATTTTTAAAAACAGAAAGATACAAGCGTATGCAGAAACAAATGATAAACCCGCACCTAAAATTAGCGTAGTCCAATCCACAACTTCATCACCCAACGCTAACTCAACTGTATAGTACAACCCCATCATCGAAATAACAGGAATGGCCAGTAAAAATGAAAAACGTGCCGCACTTTGCTTATTCATTCCAAGTAATAAACCAGCGGTCATAGTAATACCTGAACGTGACGTACCCGGGATCATTGCCATGGCTTGCGCCATACCTATCATCAGGGCTGATTTCCAGTTTAATTGGTAAATTGTTTTAGTTTGCTTACCTTTCACATCTGCATACCATAGGAGTAAACCAAACAAAATAGTCGTTACAGCAATAACCCATGCACTGCGCAAGTACAACTCAATTAAGTCTTTAAAAATTAACCCGAGTACAGCTGCAGGGATAGTCCCTAAAATAATCCACCAGCCGAGTTTACTATCATCGGTTGTACCCTGTTGCCCAAATGATTTGAACCACGCTCCTAAGATTTCGACTACTTCTTTTCTAAAATAGATTACAACCGCAACAAGCGTTCCAACATGTACTGCAACATCAAAGGCCAAACCTTGGTCTTCCCACCCTAATATTTGTGAGGGAAGAATCAAGTGTGCTGAACTTGAAATAGGTAAAAACTCAGTCAATCCTTGGATCAGGGCTAAAACAATAATTTCGATAATACTCATGGGTTAGTAAACTCCACCTTCCATAGTTTTTGATTGGGGTTGTTGTAGTTACTCCATAACTGGGCGATCGTTTGCTCAGCAACAGGGTGATAAAAATTTGGCGCTATTTCTGCTAATGGCTGCAGTACAAATGCATTTTTTGTTATTTCATCGCGCGGGAGTTGTGCTGGTGAGTCGCAGACAACATCGTCGTAAAACAGTAAATCTAAATCCAATGTGCGCGGGCTAAACTTTTTATCATTCGCTGTCCGGCCGTTTTCTTGCTCAATCTTTTTGAGTAAATAACATAACTGCTCGAGTGGCATTTCTGTTTGCGCGCCCACAACTGAATTATAAAAATTACTGCCAGTGAATCCTACTGCCTCACTTTCAAATACACTAGAATGCTCAAGATGGGGGAAATATGACGTTAACGTTTTCAAAGCCTGACTAATGTAGTGCTCTTTATTTACATTTGAGCCAAGGCTAACATAAATTTGGGCCATATTAACTGGCTACCTTTTGGCGTGTAATTTCAACACCTACTGTCTGTGCTTGCGCCACCGCGGCTGGTTTACTTACTTTAATCGTTATCTGAGAGGTATTAAATTCAGCCAATATAATTGCAGCAAGTTGCTCTACAAGGGTTTCTAACAGTTCAACTGGCTTAGCTGTTGTATGCTCAATAACACGCTCACTCACTTTTGAATAATCTAATGCAAGACTTATATCATCTGTTGTGGCAGCTGGTTTAATGTCGCATAGCATCTCTATATCAAAAAATAAGCTCTGTTTAGTTTCTTTTTCAAAATCATAAACGCCTATGATAGTGTCAACATGTAGTTGTGATATAAAAACCTTGTCCATAACTGCTCCAACTAGAAATTTAAACTCTTTAATGAGTTTACACGCGCTATAATTTATATTTATATCATTTATATACTTTTAGCGTGTTTAACTATGAGAAATTTAACAATACAATGTGCAGTAGGTGCAAAGGAATTACCTAAATATTGAACGCACGTGTTTGTGATGTTAATTTTGTCGCCAATGATAGCCGAAAATGCATGATTAAAAAATAAGGAACCGCGTGATAGCTGTATTAATGTTAGTTTTAGCCTATTTACTGGGGTCGATTTCATCGGCTATTCTAGTGTCTCGGCTTTTTAAACTACCTGATCCACGCTTGAATGGCTCAAATAACCCAGGCGCAACGAATGTATTTCGCTTAGGAGGAGCTTTACCTGCCGTATTAGTTTTAGTTTTTGATATACTTAAAGGCACTATTCCTGTTTGGGGCGCTTATTTTTTAAAGTTAGATCCGCTAATTTTAGGACTAATTGGTGTAGCTGCTTGTTTAGGTCATATGTTTCCAGTTTTCTTTAACTTTAAAGGGGGGAAAGCGGTTGCAACAGCATTTGGCACACTGTTACCGATAGGTTTAACGTTAGGTGGGCTATTAATTTCAACGTGGGTTGCTGTAGTTGCACTCACTCGCTACTCATCCTTGGGCGCACTCACTGCGGTGGCATTAGCACCTCTGTATACATGGTGGATAAAGCCATTGTATACATTACCTGTTACGTTTTTAACTGTGCTAATAATTATCCGTCATCACGGCAATATTAAACGCTTGTTCAGTGGACAGGAGCCTAAAATTGGCGACAAAAAAAAGCCGCCAACTCAAAATGATCAAAACGCGAATTAAATCGCCTCCAAACTATCTATTGGCCAACGTGGTTTAGTCTTCATATCAAGACTTGCAAATTGCCCTGCTTTTAAACGCTGCATGCCTGCATACGCTATCATTGCGCCATTATCTGTACAAAATTCAGTTCTTGGGTAATACACTTGACCTTTCATGCCTTGCATTACGCGTTCAAGCTGTGCGCGCAATTGCACATTGGCACTTACGCCACCGGCAATAACTAAACGCTTTATACCCGTTTGTTTTAACGCACGTTTACATTTGATCACTAGTGTGTCGATGACGGCGATTTGAAAGGCATGAGCAATGTCAGCTTTAGTTTGCTCAGCATCATCATTATCACGAATCGTGATAGCCGCGGCCGTTTTTAAACCACTAAAGCTAAAGTCAAGCCCTGGCTTGTCAGTCATTGGCCGTGGAAATATAAATCGCTTAGGTTCACCCTGCTCAGCCAGTTTAGCCAAGCGAGGCCCGCCTGGGTAATCTAAACCGAGGAGTTTTGCAGTTTTATCAAACGCTTCTCCTGCGGCGTCATCAACAGACTCCCCTAGCACTTCATATTGACCAATACCTTCAACTTTAACCATCATGGTATGACCGCCTGAGACTAAAAGCGCAATAAATGGAAACTCCGGTACATCTTCTTCAAGCATTGGAGCCAATAAGTGCCCTTCCATATGATGTACTGCAACGGCAGGAATTCCCCAACCATAAGCCAATGAGCGCCCTATGGAAGTACCAACAAGTAAAGCTCCAACAAGACCTGGGCCTGCGGTGTAGGCAATACCATCAAGATCTTCAGGACCACAACCGGCTTGAGCAAACACTGCATCAATGAGCGGTAGCGTTTTTCGAACATGGTCACGTGACGCTAACTCAGGAACCACTCCTCCATAATCTGCATGCACTTTTACCTGACTATATAATTGATGCGCAAGTAAGCCTTGCTCATCATCATAAATAGCAATACCAGTCTCATCACATGATGATTCAATGCCTAAAATTCGCACTGCAACTTTCTCCTAACGAGTAGATTTACTTAGATTAATTTTATAACGCTAAACCAATGTTTGTTTGGCCATCAGCAATGGCATGCTGCTTAAGTGATTTAACACTTTGTGATGTAACTCGTCCCATCTGCTCAACATAATCAATTATTTCGCTGAGTACTTCAATTTCATACTGCATTAGGGGATGCTCTCGTACTGTTTTGTTATCAGCAATTTCACCTTCAACTGTCAGTTGATATTCAATAAAGCGTGCTACCGTTGCTTGCGATATTTTACTTATGCTAACGAACTCACTGCCATCTTGTGCAATTAAACCATGCATTAAACCAAGTAAAGCGGTAGCAGCATCTATCGCTGGGTAGGTTCCAAACATGTCAAAGTCTGCTAACTCAGGTACATTCGGTTCAATTTTTTCAATTTGTTTTTCTAAATCAATTTTACTTTTAGGTAAAAGAATTTTTTCCCAGCATACATTAAGTGCACTGCGCAGCGTTGTTTCATCACCAAAACCTGTCGCTTCACTAAATAAACCGTAATTTGGTAGCATTCGCTCAATAAGTGCTGCGGCTAGAACCGCTTGCTGTAAATAGTTAAGCTCTCGAATTCGCTGAAAATTATTCGCTTTAGTCATTCTTTGATGTCCCACAGGACCAACACATTTCAAATGTTGACCCATTATGCTCATTACAGTTGGGGCAAACCCAATCAGGAGCGGATTGTTGATCTTGCCTATAGTTTATCAATATTTCTCGCGCCTGGCGCTCTTTAATCGCATAAACCTGAACTCGAACTTCGGTTTGTGCAATGGGTATCTCACCCACCGCACTTTGTAAAGACTCGCCTAACAATTGACAATTAACGTCATTGGCTAGAAGTAAGCCTTTAACAATATTCGCCTCTACAGCATCCGCAGCACTATAAATGGTGAGCCATTGAAATGGATTATTCATTTATTACTTTCCTGTCATTTTATAAGCGAACTCTTTTACTTTCATTTACTTGATTGCTAGGCTACTGAAGAAACCACTTGTTACTCAGGATCTCACTATGACCCTCACAACCCCTGGCTTGCTCTTTCCTGCAATATCATTGTTGCTGTTAGCCTATACAAACCGTTTTTTAGTATTAGCGCAATTAATTAGAGAGCTAAATGCCCGTGAAGGGAAAACGATTCGCCCAATAGTCGTAGAGCAAATAGCGAACCTTAGAAAGCGTATTAAACTTATAAGAACCATGCAAGTTTATGGTGTAGCCTCATTTTTAATGTGCACTATTTCGATGTTTGCATTATTTATTGAGTTTAAAACCGTTGGCGTAGTCCTCTTTGGTATTAGCCTAGGATGCTTAGCTTTGTCACTTTTAACCTCTTTATATGAAATTCATATTTCCTGTGATGCTATAGAGATCGAGTTGAAGAATATTGAAAAAAAACCACACAGCAAACAGGCAGACTAAAAAACAGACACTATACTCTATATGTGAATAATTAAACTTAAGGGTATTCATTTGAGTGACTTTTTATTTTCAAATGAGGTAATTCAAGAGGCCACACTTAATAGCGAGCCCGATTTTTGGGATGTATTAGTTGTCGATGATGAAGATGACATTCATCAAGTGACCAAATTGGTATTATCCGGCTTTAAGTTTGAGAATAAAGCACTCAGGTTTCATCATGCATATTCTGCCCAAGAAGCCAAGCAATTATTACAACAACATCCTGACTTTTCTGTGGGTTTAATTGATGTTGTGATGGAGACTAGTCACGCAGGGCTAGAGCTCATAAAGTTTATCCGCGAAGATATTAATAATCACGATATACGCTTAATCCTTAGGACCGGACAGCCTGGTGAAGCGCCTGAAGAAGCAGTCATTCGTGATTACGATATTAATGACTACAAAAACAAAACTGAGCTGACCGCTATAAAAATGAAGACGCTGCTTTATTCTGCACTTCGAGCCCACAGAGATATTCAAATTATTGAGCGCCATAAAAAAGGGTTAGAAAGAATAATTACGGCTTCAAGTTCATTTTTAATGTGTGGCAGTGTTAATGAATTTGCATCAACGATTTTAACTCATGTAAAAAATGTATTAGGTTTAGATGGAACCGAAATTTATTGTGCCGCGGCAGTAAACCAACAAACATCTCCAGCAACTGACTTTGAGTTGCTTGCTGCCTCGGGCGTAAAGTCCCTACCAATGAATAGTGATATTCCTGAGAATGTAAAAGCGCTATTTATTGATGCGCATAATCGTAAATCGTCTTATAAAACAAATCATGACTATGTAGGCTATTTCTCTACTCAAGCAGGCCTTGAAGCTATGCTTTACATTCATAAGGGTTCTCAACTAGGAGGCACGGAGCACCAACTTTTAGAATATTTTGCCAACAATATTGCCCTTGCCTACGATAATTTAAAAATGCGGGAAATGGTAAAAGATTCACAAAAAGAGTTATCCTATATTTTAGGTGAAGCCGTTGAGAAACGTTCAAAAGAAACCGGTTCCCACGTTAAAAGGGTTGCCTTATACAGCGAACTTTTAGGCAAGCTGTACGGATTAAATGAATTTGAATGTGAAATAATCAAACTGGCCTCACCACTTCATGATATTGGCAAAATCAGCATTCCTGATAGCATTTTAAATAAACCCGGAAAACTGGATGCTGAAGAATGGAAAATCATGCAGACTCATGCTCAAATTGGATACGACATTCTTAACAATTCCAATAATGAAATTTTAAAATGCGGTTCACTTATTGCTTATCTTCATCATGAAAAGTGGGATGGCACTGGCTACCCTAATGAATTAAAAGGAGAGGAAATACATATTACGGGACGCATTACAGCTCTTGCTGATGTCTTTGATGCACTTGGCAGCGAGCGATGCTATAAAAAAGCATGGTTAATGGATGACGTTATAGCGCTTATTAAAGAACAAAGAGGCAAGCAGTTCGACCCTAAGCTAGTCGATTTATTCATCGAAAATTTAGCACTTTTTTTACAGATAAATAAACAATACCCAGACTAATGGTTGTAACATTTGTGTAAAATGGCCTTTTCAAATTAGGTACAATGCATTAGTATCTATTAGGTTTATTTCAACTATGTTCGCCTCCGTGTGGCTTACTTATTACAAAGGACTATAAAAGTGAGATTTGAACAACTAGAACAATTTGTAGCACTAGGTCAGCTTAGGCACTTTCGCCAAGCAGCTGAAACAACAAAAATTAGTACATCAGCGTTAACACGCAGCATCCAAACATTAGAAGATGAAATGGGTTACGAGCTAGTTAAACGCTCTACTCGTTCGGTAAAATTAACCACTGAAGGTGAATTGTTTTTAAGCTATGCGCAAGCGGCACTGAATGAACTTGAAGTAACTAAAAAACGCCTATACCAATCTGTTAATGGTTGTTCTGATGAAAAGTTAGTAATTGGCTATACCAATAAAGCAAGTGCGATCGTCCCTGTTTCTTGTGGTCAGTTTTTAGCACAATACCCCCATGTAAAAATCGAGATGCAACTTCAAGAACCAAGTGAATTAATGCGTAAACTTCAGCTTGGTGAAATTGATATTAGCGTATGCTCACAAGCAATTAATAGCATAGGTACTGATATTCATTTACCTGATCAACTTATTTTATTTGTAGCTAAAACTCACCCACTCGCTGAAAAAAGTGATATTAGTAAACAAGATCTTATTGACTACCCAATGTATGGCTGTTTCTCACAGTCTAAGCAAATCCAAGCCATGTTAAATGAAGCAATTGAGGGGCTAAATAAAACACCGTCAATTAAAGTGGGCAGCATTGAGCAAGTGATGGATGGTTTATGTAAATCAAATCACTTTGCAATTGCCAGTATTGAACATGCTAACACAGTTGCAGAGCATACCGGTTTGGTGCAATTGAAAACAAATAAGGATTTAACGCAAGAACAACTGATAGTTAAAACAAGCCACCATGTCCCTCAGGGTGACCATGTAAATCAGCTGCTTTCACTTATTAAAAAGACAGCGCTGTCTATTAGTGAATAAACATAAATCAAAAGCCTGATTACTTCGGGCTTTTTTTGCTTCTTTTTAGTAGATTTAAGTTCGCGTAAACGGCTTAATAGGCTAAACTGGCTAACCTTTCATACTTAGTACGTAAAATGATCCCCTATTTCATTTCAGAAATCTATTTAGATGATATCGAAAAGCACGGTTTTACAATAATTCACAATGCGGTCTCTAAGACCCTCATTGCTCAACTCATGCTTGATTGCTATAGAGTAAACCCTGACTTTAATATTGCGGGTATTGGTCGAAAAAGTGATTTACACGTTGATAAAACTATCCGTAAAGATAAAACATTTTGGTTTGATGCCAGCAGCGAGGCACAGATTCATTACTTAGCGCTTATGGAAGAAATGAGGGGAGTACTGAATCGCAGTTTCTTTTTAGGCCTATTCGACTACGAATGCCATTATGCTAAGTACCTTAATGGGGATTTTTATAAAAAACACTATGATGCATTTAAGGGTCGTTCTAATCGTATTTTTACAACGGTACTATATTTAAATACTCCTCCTAGTGGGGGCGAATTAGTAATCTACAAACCTCAAAGCAAGCAAGTCGAGGTTAATATTAAACCTCAAGCAGGCACGCTCGTGATGTTTGAAAGCGATCGCTTTATGCATGAAGTACTTCCTGCTGTCGATGATCGTTACTCTATCGCTGGTTGGTTTAGAATGAATACGTCTATCAGCGGAATTATTGATCCTCCTCGTTAACATTTACTCACTTAAAAAGTGAGTGGCAAGGAGGCTGCTAATCCAATAAATATCACTAGCCCTACATAGTGGTTATTCAAAAATGCTTTAAAGCACTGCTCTCTTTTACGCCTATGTATTAACCACTGCTGGTAAATTAAAAAGCCAGACGCTACACATAAACTAAGCCAATAATAAAAACTTAGTTGGTAGATAACTCCTACAATCGCAAGCAACCCTACAAAACAACAATTAAGTAAAAAGATCACCGCTCTATCTGCAAAGCCAAACAAAATCGCCGTTGATTTAACCCCTATTTTTAAATCATCATCTCTATCAACCATCGCATACATTGTATCGTAAGCAACTGTCCAAATAATATTAGCCAAAAACAGTAGCCATGCTGCAACTGGAACATATCCGCTACATGCCATATATGCCATGGGTATCGCCCAACTAAACGCAGCCCCCAAAACCACTTGCGGTAGATGGGTAAAACGCTTCATAAATGGATAACTAAACGCTAATACGAGCGCTCCTACCGAGAGCAAAATTGTTTGCCAGCTTAGTAACAATACAAGCCCAAAAGCAATGCTAATCAGCAACGCGAATAAGCTTAATGCTTCCCCACTACTCACCAGCCCAGCAGCGAGTGGTCGCTGAGCCGTGCGCTTCACTGAACCATCTATTTTGCGATCAGCAAAATCATTGATCACACACCCGGCACTACGCATCACAAACACGCCTAAAGTAAAAACAACAAAATTTACTAAGCTAGGAACGCCTTGACTTGCAAGCCAAAGAGCCCAATAAGTAGGCCAAAGAAGCAGTAACGTTCCTATTGGTTTATCTGTTCGCATTAGTTGCTTGTAATAGGGTATGTGTGCAACTTTTAATGAAGCAAGTTTCATTGGTATATAAAGGCCTTAGGTAAAAATATTTCACAAACCAAAAAGCGGTTTTGCGCTAGAGAGAAAACACTCCGGCGCCCCCACAACGATCGCTTTCCCTCGAAAGGTTGATCTATCAATTGCTGCACTGGGTGATGCTCATCAAAACAAGCGACTTCAATTTCAGTGCGTTTTAAATCAGGGTGTTGGAAAATGACATCACCTAACGGTTTATCGCCCAGCTCAAGTAATTGCTGCTGTTGCATACTTTTGGTTACAGGCAACCAGCTTTGCGCATAAACCATTGGCTGATTATTACACCAAAGTAATACTTCGCGGTTTACGCCCTCTTTATACTGACCATCGAGTAACGATTGTTGCTCAACATTTAGTTTAAATACTTTTTCACTGAGCACTTGCACATGAAAGTTACAGCCATGATGTTTTAATTTAGCCGTTAGTGAATTCGGCTCAAGTAGCCAATCTTTCTCATGATGAGTAAGCGGCTTAACAGTGGCACCATGCTGCCAATTAGCGTTCAATGAAAGGGGGAATGTAATCACGATATCTCTACTTAATAACAACCGAGTAAATGATACCACTGGCGGCTGTTATGAAAAAGTGATGATTAATGAATATAATAGCCTCTTCAGCCTGTATATTAATTGGTATTACGTATAAACTGTTAACCATGGCAGGAATATGGATTACTTTACTTAATATGAAAAAAACGCTCTACGCAAGCATTTTACTCTTAACAATGTTATTTGGTTTATTAACCAGCTTTACTAGCCGTGCAGAGTCAAACGTCGGTTACTTTGGTTTTGAGCCTGATATTATTGCTAATTACATTGCTCAGAATAATAAAAAGCTAGGTTACGTTCGTTTGACTGTAGATTTAATGCTTAGTGATATGGCTAATATTGCTGTTGTTGAACACCACACACCATTGCTTCGTGATGCGATTATTGAAATTTTATCGAAAGAACCTGAAGAAAATATTAAATCACTGACAGGCCGTGAAGAAATTCGTAAGCGTTGCGCGCAAAGACTAAAAACCCTGCTCAAACAAGAAACAGGGCAAGAGATTATTCGTGAAGTGCTATTTACTAAATACCTTTACCACTAGGCTTTTTAGTTTTTAAAAAACCGTGCGGTAAATGCATAAGCCATACCGCTGAGTAAACCACCCAAATGTGCCCAGTTAGCCATACCTACAGGCAACATCTCAGCAAAACCCAAAATAAGCCAAATAAGCATAAAGCCAATAATTGCATTACTTACGAGTGCCGGCTGTTGCGGGTTAAGGGCACTGTATATCCAGCTATACCCTAATAAACCATAAACCACACCACTCAAACCACCAAAGTTAGGGCCTACCATTAGAAACTCAGCCCAATTACTAAACAAAGCGGTTACTAAAAACAAACCTATTAACGTGCTTTTACCAGCAAGCTTTTCAATACCATCGCCCAGTGAGATCCACCAGATAATGTTAAAAATTAAATGAATCGCACTAAAGTGTACAATAGCAGGTGTCAACCAAGTAAGGGGTTGATTAGGGTTAAATTGTAATACACCATAAATTGACTCAAAACCACCGAGTAAAAATGCAATATATATACCTACACATAATAAAGTGACTGTTTGGTTGAGCCAGCTAAGAGCTTTAAAGCGTTCTTTTAAATTAAGTGACTGCCCTTGGTAACTAAGAGGAGATTGCGTGTTACCAACCTGCCACGATGCCTCTTGATAACGGGAATGATTAGGGTTTTCGACAAATTCTTGCCATAAAGGTTTAGCTTGATGAAAGTGCTCAGGGGCAATACAAATAATCACATTTTGGCCGTCACTTGAGCGTAATTCGCCGCTAAGCCCTTGGCTTTTTATGTAGTCGATAAAACCTTGCGCCGCACGTGGATTATTAATACTGCCAAGCTCTATCATTTTTCAACTAGCTCCGGTAATTGTACTTCCCACTGTGTAAAACCGCCATCCATACTATATACGTCTTCAAACCCTTGCTCTGATAAGTAGTTAGCAGCACCTTGCGAACTCATACCGTGGTAACAAACAATAATGATTGGCTGATCAAATTCTTTGTTCATCATAAATTCGCCAATATTAGTATTCGACAAATGCTCAGATCCAGGAATGTGGCCTGCTTGATATGAATTAGGATCACGAATATCTGCAATCACCACGTCTTCTTTATTAAGTAGCTCTTGAGTTTGGGCGATTGAAATATGTTTAAATGCCATTGCTGCCTCTTAAAAAATTAAATAAATCAATAAAAAAGGCGGCTTTAATCGCCACCTTTATTTAAAATAACTAAAATGAGATTAAGTTAATCCCAATTGAGGATAACTTTACCTGATTGGCCTGAAATCATCATATCAAAGCCAGCTTGGAAGTCATCAACTGAATACTGATGAGTAATGATTGGCTTTAGGTCTAAGCCTGATTGAATAAGGCTGGCCATCTTATACCAGGTCTCAAACATTTCGCGACCGTAAATACCTTTGATCACTAAGCCTTTAAAAATAACTTGGTTCCAATCAACCGCCATATCTGACGGTGGAATACCGAGCATGGCAATTTTACCACCATGGTTCATGTTATTTAGCATGGCGTTAAATGCCGATGGCACGCCTGACATTTCAAGACCAATATCAAACCCTTCAGTCATACCAAGGTCATTCATTACATCTTCAAGTTTTTCGTTGGCGACATTTACGGCGCGAGTAGCCCCCATTTTACGGGCTAAGTCTAAGCGGTACTCATTCACATCAGTGATAACTACGTGGCGAGCACCTACGTGCTTAGCAACAGCAGCCGCCATGATACCAATTGGACCTGCACCTGTTATAAGTACGTCTTCACCTACTAAATCAAACGACAAGGCAGTATGAACGGCATTACCAAACGGGTCGAAAATAGATGCTAGCTCGTCGCTGATGTTATCTGGAATTTTAAACGCATTGAATGCAGGGATCACTAAGTACTCAGCAAATGAGCCTTCTCTGTTCACACCAACACCCGTTGTGTTACGGCATAAATGTACGCGTCCTGCACGACAGTTACGACAATGACCACAAGTAATATGGCCTTCACCTGAAACACGGTCTCCTACATTGAAGCCGCGAACTTCTTGCCCCATGTCGACTACTTCACCAACATATTCATGGCCTACAACCATCGGCGTAGGAATGGTATTTTGTGCCCACTCATCCCATTTATAAATATGTACGTCTGTACCACAAATAGCCGTTTTACGAATTTTAATTAATAAATCGTTATGGCCTACTTCTGGCTTTGGCGCATCTGTCATCCAAATGCCCGGTTCTGCTTTTAATTTTGATAATGCTTTCATGATCACACACTCAACAAAAACCGCGGATATACCGCGGTTTAATAATTAATTAGATAACACCCATTTCTTTACCGATGCGGGTAAAGGCTGAAATTGCCGTATCTAGCTGTTCAATGCTGTGTGCAGCTGAGATTTGCGTACGAATACGAGCCTGACCTTTTGGCACAACAGGGAATGAAAAACCCGTTACGTAAATCCCTTCAGCAAGGAGTTTGTCAGCCATAGCTGATGCCACTTTTGCATCCCCAAGCATAACAGGGATAATCGCGTGGTCTTTACCTGCGCAGGTAAAGCCTACCGCTTCCATTTGCTCACGGAAGTACTTAGCATTTGACCACAATTTAGCACGCAGCTCACTGCCATCGGCTAGCATTTCAAGCACTTTAATTGAGGCTGTTACAATTGATGGCGCAAGTGAGTTTGAGAACAAATAAGGGCGCGAGCGTTGACGTAACCATTCAACAATTTCTTTTTTACCCGAAGTATAACCACCTGATGCACCACCAAGGGCTTTACCTAAAGTACCTGTAATAATATCAACACGATCTAACACGTTGCAGTACTCTGGTGTGCCTTTGCCGTTTTCGCCAACAAAACCCACAGCGTGCGAGTCATCAACCATCACTAATGCATCATATTTATCCGCTAAATCACATACAGCTTCTAAATTACAAATAACGCCATCCATTGAGAACACGCCATCTGTCGCGATAAGCTTAGTTTTAGCACCCGCTTCATCTGCTGCGATTAATTGTTTTTCAAGGTCGGCCATATCGTTATTAGCATAACGGAAACGTTTTGCTTTACATAAACGCACACCATCAATGATAGAGGCATGATTTAAAGAGTCTGAGATGATGGCATCATCTGGGCCTAAAATAGTTTCAAATAAGCCAGCATTCGCATCAAAACATGATGAATATAAAATTGTATCTTCAGTTTCTAAAAACTCACTAATTTTTTGTTCCAGCGTTTTGTGAATATCTTGAGTACCACAGATAAAACGCACTGACGCAACACCAAAACCATGCTCATCAAGACCGCGTTGCGCGGCTGCAATTAGCTCAGGGCTGTTTGCTAAGCCTAAGTAGTTATTGGCACAAAAGTTAATGACTTTGTCACCAGAGGCGACTTGAATTTGTGCTTGTTGCTGCGAGGTGATCACTCGCTCACTTTTATACAGACCTTCGGCTTTTACTTCATCAATTTGTTGCTGAAGTTGGCTAAAAAATGCAGATGCTCTCATCTGAAATCTCCAAATAATTGAACGGGTAATCAAGCGTAAATTTAATCGCCGATCACGAATTGTGGCTATTGTAAAAGTTTAGCCAACTAAATGCACTGTTTGTAGTTCATCGCATAAATTGAGACTGACAACTTAAGCTGCCAGTTTATAGTTAGCTACAACAGTAATGCAGGTAAATCAGCTATAGAATCACAGATGTGATCTGCCGCTGCTATAGCGTTGCTATCAAATACTTGGCCTGAGCGTACAAGTATTTTGGTTGCAATATTCGCATTACTTGCCGCTTGCATATCACTGAGTTTATCGCCCACCATAATACTTTGCGTAGCATCAATGTGATGCTCATTAATACCTTGAAGTAACATTCCGGGTGCAGGCTTGCGACACAGGCACTCTTTTAAATATTCAGGAAGTGCTTTTTTTGGGTGATGAGGACAAAAATAAACTCCGCTAACGGTGACATTATGCTCTGCAAATTGTGCTACAACCCAGTTACTTAGCGCATGAAAATCAGCCTCAGTGTAATAACCTCGCCCTATCCCTGATTGATTGGTCACGATTATTAATTTGTAGCCTGCATCAACAAACGCCTTACAGGCAGAAAATACGCCGTCGACAAATTCAAACTTCTCAGCTTCATACACATATCCATGATCAACATTAACAACACCGTCACGGTCTAAAAAAAGCGCTTTATTTAACATTAACAAACCTTAGCTACGAGTAACTGCTCTTTTTTAACGACTAGATCAAACATCAATGCTACATCTTCAACGACTATTTGCGCCATTAAATCACTCCCCTTTACCCGAGTACCCCAAGCGACTTGCTCAGCGGTTTTGCCTGTTTGCTGCAATAAATTTTGGTGATAAACCTCAACTACATAATTTTGGTACAAATACGGCCCCGTTCGTTTTGGATTAGAGTGGGCATATAAACCAATAACAGGCGTACCAACTGTAACCGCCATATGAGCGGGCCCGGTGTCAGGCGCGAGCACTAACGCAGCACGCTTAAGCACACACAATAATTGTTTGAGTTTTGTTTTACCGACCAAATTTAATATAGGTACTTTAGCGTAGCCGATAATTTGCTCGCTCAGTTCGATTTCAAGCTCAGTTGGACCACCGGTGATCACGACTTGAAAGCCTTGGCTATGAGCATGTTCTGCAAGAGCTGCATATCGCTCAGGTAACCAATTACGTTCTTTCTTACTTGCCGCTGGTGATATCACAAAAATAGGGCCTGCAAGACGCTCTGCCCCAAGTAAATCATCAGCTACGGTTTGATCTTGTTCTGACACTGGCATAGCCCAGCTAGGTTGGTAGTCAGATACGCCTATTGCTTGTGCAAACCCTTTAAATCCTTCTAGCACATGTGCTTGTGGCTCAGCCTCTATACGTTTGTTTATAAATAAGCTGTGAAACTCTTTTGCACGCGCCCAATCAAACCCGACTTTAACCTTTGCTGGAATACAACGTGCGACGAGGTTGGCGCGCAATGCAACTTGCATATGTAAAAGCACGTCAAACTTGCGACCTTTAAATTGCTGCTTTAATTGCTCAAATGCTTGCTTGCCCTGTTTTTTATCAAACACAACAAGCTCCACGCCAGGTAAGTCTGCCAATAGCATGGCTTCAACTTTACCCATCACCCAGGTAATTTTTGCATTAGGATGAGCTTTTTGAATTGCTTGTACCGCAGAAACCGCATGACATACATCACCAATTGCTGAAAGTCGTAAAATACAGATATCTGAATAGTTTGCAGTCTGGCTCACAGGCATTGTTCACTTTATTATTAACTAGAGCTTGATCTTAAATTAACCACCCACTATTGCAAGTACTTATGCTTAGCATTAAAACGCGTTAAGATACCTCATTACCTGTAATAAAGTATCTTAACCATGTTTAATCAACAAACAATCAATCAACACATTATTTTGAGCCACCCAGCGTACAGCGCTCAAATTAGCCTAAATTGGTTTGATGCAGAATATTGGCAACAGCAAGAAAAGATAGTCGGCAGTAAAAAAGGCCGAGCTACCGCATGGTTTTTTTGTCATAACGAATTAACAGCCGTGCTCAGGCACTATTGGCGCGGCGGTTTAGTAGGTAAAGTTTTAAGCGATCAATACTTGTACCTTGGCCTTGAAAAGACTCGCGTTTATCAAGAGTTTGCTTTGATGATGAAGCTTTGTGAAATGGGCCTAAACGTACCAAAACCCATTACTGCAAAAATTACTCAGCACGGTTTAATCTACCGCGGCGATATTATCACTCAAGCAATAGAGGGTGCACAAAGCTTACTTGATGTATTAAAAGTGCGCGCCTTAACAGCAGATGAGTTAACAAAAGTTGGCAACACCATAGCCCAGTTTCATAACTTAGGTGTTTATCATGCAGATTTAAACATTAATAACATATTATTCGACAACACAGGCGCTGTGTATATTATAGATTTTGATAGAGGTGAGATTAAAGAAATTAAAGGTCAATGGCAGCAGGCGAATATATCGCGCTTACTCCGCTCGTTTGACAAGGAGCGTAACCGTAATCAGGTAATGCATTGGCAACAAAGCGACTGGCAGCAATTAAGTACAGCGTACCAGTCATCCCTTAAGCCTAAGATTTAATTTTACTGATCACTTTAGAGGTTGAGCAACCATCTAAAAACTCCAGCACTTCAACCTTACCACCATGGCGTAATACGTGTTCAGCACCCGCGATTTGCTCAACAGTATAGTCGCCGCCTTTAACTAAAATATCAGGGCTAATTTGTTCGATTAACTTAGCTGGCGTGTCATTTTCATCAATGCTGCCAAACGGAATAACCCAATCAACAGATGCTAAAGCACTTAGCACCATTGCACGTTCATCAAGTGGGTTAATAGGTCTTTGTGGGCCTTTCAAACGCGCGATAGATTCGTCATTATTTAAACCAACGACTAAACGATCGCCCCGTGCTTTTGCTTGCGCCAAATAACGCACATGACCTGCATGTAAAATATCAAAACAACCATTGGTAAACACAATTGTTTCACCATTTTGTTTTGCAAACTCTATATGCTGTAATACATCATCAAATGGTGTTTGATAATGCTCGCCATTTTTTTGCAAGTACTGACCAAGCTTGCGACTCAATTCTTCAGGAGAAACGGTTGCCGCGCCAAGCTTACTAACAGCAATGCCCGCAGCAAGATTAGCAACTTCTACGGCATCTTTTGGCTGCATACCGGCTCCAAGCATGACCGCAAGCGTTGCTATAACGGTATCGCCAGCCCCAGTTACATCACTGACTTCAAGCTGCTGCGCCGAGTAATCATATTTCTCATTTGCACTGATCAATGACATACCTTGCTCTGAACGAGTAAGTAGCATAGCAGCTACACCGGCATCTTTTATTAGTTGGCGCGCGCTGTCGGTTAAACTTTGCTCTGAATCAGTTTGTCCACCAGCGAGCTTAAACTCGTTTAAATTTGGTGTGATATAATCAGCACCACGATACTGATTTAAATCTGATGATTTAGGGTCAATAAGAACCGTTTTACCAGCAGCTTTAGCCACTTGGATCATTTTTTGAATTAAGCTCAACGAACCTTTATCGTAATCTGAAAAAAGCACAAAATCATATTGTTCCAATACAAGCTCTAAGCGATTTAATAATAATTGGCTGTGTTGCTCGGTAAACTTTTCTTCTAAATCTAATCGAACAACTTGTTGGTGGCGGCTGATAACACGCATTTTAGATATAGTCGGTAAATCACACACACTCACTAGCTGCGAATCAATGCGCTCATCATTTAAAATATTTTCAAGGATTTGACCACTTTCATCCTCTCCAATTAAACCAAGCAAACCGACTTTACCATCTAGCCGAGCAATATTTTTAGCTACATTAGCCGCACCACCGGCTTTATCTTCAAACTTACTCACCTTAACAATCGGCACTGGCGCTTCTGGCGAAATACGCCCTGAATCACCATGCCAATAGCGATCCAACATGACATCACCAACAACCAGTATCTTAGCGCTAGATAAATTTTTAAGTAACCCTAAATCCATTACTCTTGCTCCGCCACAACCATATCAATCGCTTCACATAACCAGTGACCGATAAACATATGTGCTTCTTGGATACGTGCTGTTTCATTATCTTTGATAATAATGGGTAGTTTTGCAATGTCTTTGACTTTACCGCCATCACGGCCGGTAAAGGCAACTGTATAAGCACCTATTTCATTTGCTGCTGCCAATGCCAAATTAATATTAGCGCTGGTACCTGACGTTGTTAAACCAATGACTAAATCTTCAGGCTTGCAGAGTGCTTGTACTTGGCGTTCAAACACGGTATCAAAATGATAGTCGTTGCTGTGGGCTGTTAAGATAGACGTGTCTGTTGTTAATGCGATGGATGCCAATGGTCCGCGCTCTAACTTATAACGCACCACGAATTCAGCTGCTAAATGCTGCGCATCAGCGGCGCTGCCACCATTACCAAACCAGACTACTTTGCCGCCCGCCTGTAAAACACTATGGCACACCTCAAGCAATTGCATTACTTGTGGGTGATACGTTTCCATCGTCTCAAACAAAGCTTGATGACGGGTTAAACTTTCAAGGTAGCTCGCTGCTACTGAGTCAGTGTTAGACATACATATTTCTCTCAAATTTGTTACGGTATATAAATACTAAAGTCCACTTATTACCAAAAAAGTGCAACGGATAACCAAGCATAATCATCACCAAACACATCTTCACCATACGTCAGTGTGGTTTCTATATTGTACTGTTGCCATTGTCGATTATTGCTTAGTTGTAGCTCAATCGCTTGTTCATATTGGGCGCTGTATTGCCCATGCGTATTAAAATAATTGCTTTCATTATCTATCAGGGTTAGTTTTGAGAACCACGTAGAAGCGGTGCTACTTTGATATATCAATTCAAAAGTATGGGATTTAGTTGGAGGCGCATCAGAATAGACGATTTGCTCGCCTTTAAAATAATCTTGGAAATAGCGCTGGTCACTGGCAAAGTGGCCAGTAACAAAACCTCCTTTAGTATTTCCTTTTACAGCATATATAGAGTTGACATACCAGAGACTATGCATATTAGTATATTCATACCTGAACCCTAAATCATTTAATAGATGCGGAAAGAAAACCCCTACACTGGAGACTGTATTTCCAAACTTATAATTTTTGTGGTGTTTAGTATCCTCACCACCATATTCTAAATACCACTCCATTGGAATACCCAAGTTTAAGTTGATACTACTTGTAATGGTTGCATACTGATCTCCTAACTCGTTATCTTTACCACCTTCAACCATATCAGCATTATCATTTCCAGCAGGATCAAAAAACGCTTTAAATACATCCCCGGCACTTGCTTTTCGAGGGCCGCCACCAAACTGCATCATACGGTTTAAACCAATTTTCCAACCACTTATAGGCTCGATACTAATATGTGTTCCAGCAAGCTTTGGCGTACCGTCATGCAATTCATCTTGATATAAAATCCCTTTTTCCACATGTTCAAGCTCAGAGTAGTAAAGCTCAAAATCAAAGTTCCACCAATTATGCGCTGGCGCCACCATACCTAACGAAATTGATGGCGACGTACGGGCATTAGTTGAGATTATTTGCGCTGATTGCTTAAACGGTGAAAACCAATGTTCCTTATAACCAATATTTAGCTGTAAGTCGTCACCAGCAAAACTAATAAAGCTATTATAGTTGGTAAATTTATTTTGTTTGGCGCGGTAATCGGCGCCAACTTGCATCAACATATAATCATTTGGTCGCCAAATACCTTCAAAAAATACCTGCCCCCATTCATCAGAGCTAACTCCACGTTGATTGGCAAGTTTTACTGTTTTATCACCATCCACTTTGAGTTTCACACCGACACGAGTGATATTATCAGCGCCTTGGTAAGGCTTTATTTTACTGCGGATTGCACTGACTAAAGCGGGCTCTGTGCTTTGTAATTTACTAAGCGCAGCTTCAACCTCTGTAAGGCGATACGGCTTAGTCATCGGCGTGCCAGATGTTAATGCAAATAATGTATCTAGCTGGTGATCAAGCTGCGCATCCATGCCTATTGGTAAATATGCTGTGGGACTAGCAATAGCTGGAAATGTGCCCCCTAAAAAACAAGCTACTACCGCAGCTTTAATAAATTTGAATTCCATAACATCACACATTTTCTAATAAGTGGCCAAATATTACCAAATTAGGGCAAACTAAACACTGAAAACTCTCTTAAATAACGCTTTTTAACAATTTCATATTTAGCTTAT
The DNA here is from genome assembly GCF_054960735.1 of Pseudoalteromonas sp. RWi3. NCBI lineage: Bacteria > Pseudomonadati > Pseudomonadota > Gammaproteobacteria > Alteromonadales > Pseudoalteromonadaceae > Pseudoalteromonas > Pseudoalteromonas sp. RWi3. Next base: position 14,209 of record NZ_JBHNYL010000003.1, on the reverse strand, counting down.
TAGGTATCCACGTTATTATTACTCTTTATTATTTGAGGCTTAAAAATGGCACGTTTTTTTTATTCGCTTATTCTTTATCTATTAAGCCCACTGATTGTTTTTTACCTCTATGGAATAAGAGGTAAAAAAAATCCAGCGTATCGTAGCAACTTTGCAGAGCGCTTTGGGGATGTAACCGCAGCAAAAAACTCCCCTTTGATCTTTCACTGTGCCTCCGTGGGTGAAGTGCTCGCTGCAACCCCTTTAATAAAACAGCTGCAATTACAGCATCCTGAGTTAGCTATTATCATCACTTGCAATACCCCCACCGGTCGTGAGCAAATAAAAAGTAACTTTAAAGACTCAGTACAAACACTTTACTTGCCACTTGATTTCCCATCTGCAACAGCTCGTTTTTTAAAAAATATTCAACCACAAGCGCTGTGTATACTAGAAACCGAACTTTGGCCCAACTTGATGACGCAGTGCCACAATAAGCATATTCCAGTACTAGTATTAAACGCACGTTTATCGGCAAAATCACAGCAAGGCTATAACAAAGTAAAACCACTAACCCGCGTCATAATGAGCTCAATAACACGCCTTGCAAGTCATAACCAACAAGATGCGCAACGCTTTATTGAGCTCGGCTTAGCGCCTGATAAAGTAGTCGTAACCGGCTCAATTAAATTTGATATTCAACCAAACACAGAGCAACTTGAAAAAGTATCTAAATTAAAAGCTCAGTACAATCATCACCGTTTTATCTGGGTTGCGGGCTCGACTCACCCGATTGAACATGAACTTATCTTACATGTTCACTCTCATTTACTGACGCAATTTCCTGATGCATTACTTGTTATCGCCCCACGCCACCCAGAACAATTTAATAAAGTTGCCGACCTACTCACTGATTCAGCCCTTACATTTAGTCGCAGAAGCGAGAATAATTATGCGAATGAGCAAGTATTATTAGCCGATACCCTAGGTGAGTTACAATGTCTCTATGGTATGGCTAATGTGAGTTATATCGGGGGTAGTTTAATTGAGCGCGGCGGTCATAACCCGCTCGAAGCAGCCGCATTTTCTGTAGGGGTAGTATCTGGTCCGCACACCTATAATTTTAACCATGTGTACCCGGACCTAGAAGCGCTTGGCGGCTGCATACAAATTAAAACTAGCGACGAGCTTTACAAACAGCTTTGCTTCTATGCAAACGAACCTCAATTATGTAAAACACTCGGCATACAGGCCAATAAATGCCTAATGAATAATCAAGGCGCTATTGCAAATACACTCACCATAATTAATCAGTATATTAAATCATGAACAATCAAACCGTCACGTTAGCAGAACTACAAACTCGTCAATGGGTCTCAAATGTTATAGTCAAATACAACTTCTGCCCGTTCGCTCGTAAAGAAGTCGAGAATAACTGTATTCATTATTATACTAGCCAAAGTATTAGCATTGATGATGCAGTGATGGAAATGCTTGAACAGTGTAATCAACTTAATTCCTTAGCTGAGCGTGAAACAACGCTTATCATGTTTGAGCAAGGTTTTATTGATTTTGAAGAGTTTTTAGATTTAGTAGATTTAGCGAATGCCTTACTCGTTGCACAGGGATTTGAAGGGAAGTACCAAATAGCGAACTTTCATCCTGATTATGTATTTGCTGATAGTGATGAAAACGATGCCGCTAATTATACCAACAGAGCGCCTTTCCCTACTTTGCATTTAATACGTGAAGCAAGCATGAGCGCGGCGTTAGATGAATACAATGAGCCAGAGTCAATTCCTGAGCACAATATCAATTTAGCACGCCGAAAAGGCATTCACTTTTGGCAGCAGCTACTTGAAAATTGCAAAAAACCGAGCGTATAAACTCGGTTTTTGGTTTTTAATAATGCGCAGAGTTATTTTTTAACCCACTCACCATTTACTTCAATAAAGTGCCCTTCTCGGGTTTTTTCAATGGTTTTTGCTGCTGCCAATGCTTCTACTTGAGCAAGTGACAAATTGTTCTTTTTCGCAAGTTTTAAATATTGTGCTTTACGCTTTGCGTTAATTTCATCGACAACCGCTTTCGCCTCTGCACTTTGCACTACTAGACCTAAATAACCTGAGCTATCTTCACCAACAAACCCTTGATTTTTAGCGTCATCTAAACTGATTGCCCAAGCAGAGAATGACAATAAAGCGGCACTTAACAGTGTGATCACGTTTAACTTTTTATTTTTTAATAAACTCATAATTGCTCCTTAGAATAACTCACTGTCATCGCCAAATAGATCATCTAGCTCTTTATCAACTTTCACTCGAATTTCATGATCAACCTTCACGTTTAAATTAATAGTGATAGGCTCTTTCGCCGCCACTTCAACACGGTGCGTACATGCACTAAGTAAACCCAGCGCTGTAAATATTACCAGCCATTTAGTCATTTTTAGTTCCTTTTGTTGAATACTCTTGTTCAACTTTTTGAGTAATTTCATCACTTAAGCGCAATGCTCTTAAGAGTGTAAATACATTTTCTTCATGGTTGTAATTGAAGTTAACTTGCTGTGCCTGTTCTTCATTGTACCCTTTTAAGTTTACACCTAAATAGAGCCAACCATCAGGCTTTAATTCGACACTACTGTTTAAACTCTGAATGTCTAGGTTCTCTAACAAACTTAAAATCGGGCTCAACTCTTGTTGCTGAGTTTTAACCGCATCAAAGGCAGCATTATCAGAAATTATTAGCTTACCTGCTCCTTTATTTGATAACTCACCGGACTTTACTGAAATACCTTGTTGATCAAAGTAAACGGGTAAACGCCCATTCACTTGACCTGTTAATGTAATGCCTGATTTATCATCTAAGGTAATTAATTTACTGGCATCAATACTTTCAAATGTGACCAAGGACTGCTGAGCTTCTTGAGTCACTATGTAGCTATCCAAAGCGAAGCGGCCACCCAGCACATCACCGGTTAACTGATAAACGCGTGCAACAGAGTTATCAACACTTAAATTTCCTGCGATGTTATTCACAATAGCACCCGCACGTAACTCATTTAGTTCAAATGTAGTGGGAGCTACATTAAGCTGCCCTGAATCATAAGCTCCCGTTAGGCGACTGCTAAAATTCTTAGCTAAATAATCGTTGTATAAACCACTTAGCTGGTCTATTTGTAATGTAAAATCAGCCTGCTGTAAATTAACATCTCCGCTAACAACACCATTAAAGCTACCGTAGGTCAGCGTTGCTAGTGGCTCAAACTGCTGTAAAATAGGATTAAGTTTAGTCGCGGCTTGCTCTGCAATTATTATCTCAAATGGATGCTCCACAGCAGATACATGATGACTGGCGACTAATTCAACACCATCAATAAAAACGTGATGCGAGGCTTGCAATGCCCGACTTTGCAGGCCTTTTGAGCTTATACGAATATTACTCAGGTTTAAAAAATCACTATTAAATTGAGCAAGTTTAGTTTCACTGTTTAAATCAACAAACAATTCTCCAACAGCCAAACTTGATGATGCTGATAAATGGTTATTAACATCAAGCAATTGATATTGCTCATAAGCCACTGAGCTTAATTGGCTATTTAAACTAGCTTTTATATTTTGTTTATCATCAAGTTCAGTCGTGAACTGGGCTTTATAATCCTTTGCTGTTAATTTATCAAACTTAAGCTCAGCAAAAGCAAGCTCACTGGTTATATTTACATTCTGTTGAAGTTGTAAAACATTCGCTATTTTAAATTGACCCGTGCTTGCTATCTTTTTAGCTGATGCGGGCAAAAAATTAGGGAGTTCATCGATGCTTAATTGGTAATCGCCATTCATAGCCAAGTTTTTTAAAGCTGCATTTATTTCTATCTGCTCAATATTTTCACTGATAAATAACACCTTGATATCGCCTTTGGCTTGTTCTAATGGCTGGTGAACATTGATTGCAAAGTTTGTCAGGCTGAGCTTCGTATCACTATTTTTAGCATTTAATAACATTGACGGCATAACAAGTTGTTCATTTTCAAATTTCATTGTATCACTTAGCATGATTTGCCACTTTAAAGGCAACTGCTTTGCTATAAATTCACGCTGTGATTGATTGTTTATTAGCGCCAAACAGCCACTATCAAACGTTACCAAGCTGGTTAATTGCTGTGCGTTTAACAAGGCTTTTTTATCGTTAAAGTGATAGTAAATATTCATATCACCGAAAGCATTTACCGTTACTGGGCATTTACTAAACTCTTGAGTAAACTCAGCATCTATATTTGATTTTATATCAACGGATACCCCGTCAAAAATGAACTCATGCTCACTGCTTAGTGTAAGCGCGGGTATCGGCTTTATCTTTGTTAGTAATCCATCAGCTAGATTAAAACGACCAGCAACTTTATTATTGTTGACTGCGATTTCAGCAATTACATCACCTGAAATCACAAATGTATTTAGCTTTTTTTCAGCAACGCTAACCGCCAGTTCATCATGAAGTTGTGGGTGGATAATTAGCAGCCTTTTGATCTCAATTTTAGGTCGCTCTTTGGGTAAGTTAAGTGCCAGCTTTTTGAAGGAATCATTACTTGATGAATCACTCTCGCTATTATTTAAGCGAAGATTAGCGCGATCAACGGTTATTTTATTTGTATCAGCGACTATACCACCAAGCTCAATTTGATGGCCTTGATAAGTCAGACATACACGCGATACGTTTAAGCTAACATTTGCATTGAGTGACCAATCTAAACAATGTAATTCAACACCAGATTGGCTCAAAGACGGAGCTATTGCCCATTGAGTTATAGGCATACGAAATACATAACCAAGTGTTAAAACACTCAGTAATAAAAACACGATTCCCCATGCGATGCGTTTGATCATACTATCCTTAACTTGAACCTTGAACCTTGAACCTTGAACCTTGAACCTTGAACCTTGAACAGTGTAAACAAAAAAGGCTGCACAATGCAGCCTTTTACTTTACAACTAGATTCTGAATCTAGTGTGTATAAATGCAGCTTAACCTACATTTTTACGCGCATTTCTAAACATACGCATCCACGGGCTATCCTCTTTCCACTCATCTGGGTGCCAAGAGTTAGCCACTGCACGGAATACACGCTCAGGGTGTGGCATCATAACTGTTGCACGACCATCCGATGATGTAATACCGGTAATACCTTCAGGCGAACCATTTGGGTTATTAGGGTATTGCGTTGTTGGATTACCGTGGTTATCTACAAACTTAACCGCCACAGTGCCTGAATCAAGCGCTGCTTTAACAGCTGCGTCATTGGCAAACTCTGCATGGCCTTCACCGTGAGAAACCGCGATTGGCATACGAGAACCTGCCATGCCTTTGAAGAATACAGATGGACTCTCTTGTACTTCTACTAAGCTAAAGCGTGCTTCAAAGCGCTCTGATTTATTGGTTACAAAACGTGGCCAATGCTCAGTGCCAGGGATCAACTCTTTTAATGTTGATAACATCTGACAACCATTACATACACCTAAACTAAATGAATCTTGACGTTCAAAGAAGCTTTGGAATTGGTCACGCGCCATATCATTAAACAAGATTGACTTAGCCCAACCTTCACCCGCGCCTAATACGTCACCGTAAGAGAAACCACCACATGCTACTAAACCTTTAAATTCTTCAAGGCTCAAGCGCCCTTCAAGAATATCGCTCATGTGTACATCAACCGCAGCAAAACCAGCACGGTTAAACGCCGCAGCCATTTCTAGGTGCGAATTAACACCTTGCTCACGCAAAATAGCCATTTTAGGCTTAGCGCCTGTAGCAATGTAAGGTGCTGCTACATCTTCGTTTAAGTCGAAGTTTAGTTTAACGTTCAGACCAGGGTCTTTCGCATCAAACTTAGCATCAAATTCTTGCTTAGCACAGTCTGGGTTATCACGACGCGCTTGCATTTGATACGTTGTTTCGGCCCAAATTGTACGAAGCTCAGTGCGTGTATTATTCAGTACAGCATTACCTGCACGGTTAAATACCACTGTATCATCGTTATTGAGTGTACCAATTTCATGGCTAATAGCAGCAATACCGTGCTCAGCAAATACCGCATTCACAGCCTCTAAATCGCTATTAGCAACTTGGATAACAGCACCGAGCTCTTCGTTATAAAGTGCTTCGATGTCTGAACCAGTTAAACCATCAAGGTCTACAGTTACACCCGTGTGACCTGCAAACGCCATTTCAGCTACGCTCGTAAATAAACCACCGTCTGAACGGTCATGATAAGCAAGTAGCTTATTATCAGCGACAAGCGCCTGCATTGCATTGTAAAAGCCTTTTAATAACTCAGGGCTGTCAACATCAGGGGTTACATCACCAAGTTGCTTGTAAACTTGCGCTAAGCTTGACGCGCCCATGCGGTTTTTACCCGCACCTAAGTCAACTAAGATAAGTGATGTTTCACCTTTGTCAGTACGTAATTGTGGAGTCACAGTTTTACGTACATCATCAACACGACCAAACGCAGTGATGATCAAAGATAACGGCGCAGTAACTGATTTCTGCTCGCCATTTTCATCCCACTGAGTTTTCATCGACATCGAATCTTTACCCACTGGGATGGTTAAGCCAAGCGCAGGGCAGAGCTCTTCGCCTACTGCTTTAACTGCTTCATAAAGGCCCGCATCTTCACCTGGGTGACCTGCTGCAGCCATCCAGTTTGCAGATAACTTAATATTTTCAAGACCACCAATATTGGCACACGCAATATTCGTTAATGACTCAGCCACAGCTAAGCGTGCTGATGCGCCATAGTTAAGTAGTGCTGCAGGTGTACGCTCACCAAGCGACATTGCTTCACCGTGGTAAGTATCATAAGTTGCCGCTGTAACGGCACAGTTAGCAACTGGCACCTGCCAAGGGCCAACCATTTGGTCGCGGGCAACAAGGCCTGTTACCGAGCGGTCACCAATGGTGATTAAGAAGGTTTTTTCTGCAATCGTAGGCAAACGTAATAAACGAGTTGCCGCTTCAGCTACGTCAATTTTGCTCGTATCAAGCGCTTCGCTCACAGCTTTTTGCGTATTCGCTTCACGGTGCATTTTAGGCGCTTTACCTAATAACACATCTAGCGGTAAATCAACTGGGCTATTATCAAAGTGACTATCAGCAACCGTTAAGTGACGTTCTTCTGTCGCTTCACCGATTACAGCGTACTGCGCACGTTCACGCTTACAAATCGCTTCAAAACGGTCAAAGTCTTCTACAGCTACAGCAAGCACATAGCGTTCTTGTGATTCATTACACCAAATTTCGTGTGGTGCCATGCCTGGCTCATCATTTGGAATATCGCGTAGTTGGAATTTACCACCACGGCCACCATCATTTACAAGCTCAGGGAATGCATTTGATAAACCGCCAGCACCTACATCGTGAATAAACGCAATTGGGTTAGCATCACCTAGCTGCCAGCATTTATCGATAACTTCTTGGCAACGACGTTCCATTTCTGGGTTTTCACGTTGTACTGAAGCAAAGTCTAAATCTTCGTTAGATTGACCCGATGCCATTGATGAAGCGGCGCCGCCACCTAAACCAATGTTCATTGCAGGGCCACCTAAAGCGATTAACTTAGCGCCAACTGGAATATCCCCTTTTTGCACGTGGTCGGTACGAATATTACCTAAACCACCGGCAAGCATAATTGGCTTGTGGTAACCACGTACTTCAAAACCATTATGACTGGTTACTTGCTCTTCATAAGTACGGAAATAACCAACTAAGTTAGGACGACCAAACTCGTTATTAAATGCAGCACCACCTAGTGGGCCTTCTGTCATAATATCAAGAGCATTAACAATACGAGCAGGCTTACCAAAATCAGTTTCCCAAGGTTGTTCATAACCAGGAATACGTAAGTTAGATACGGTAAAACCAACTAAACCTGCTTTAGGTTTAGAACCACGGCCTGTTGCACCTTCATCGCGAATTTCACCACCAGAGCCTGTTGCAGCACCAGAAAATGGCGCAATCGCTGTTGGGTGGTTATGGGTTTCAACTTTCATCAGAATTTCAATGTTTTCTTGATGATAGCTGTACTCGCCTTCAGCATTGGGGAAGAAGCGACCAGCTTTAGAACCCGTCATTACTGCTGCGTTATCTTTATAAGCTGATAAAACATTCTCAGGGTTTTTCTCGTAGGTGTTTTTGATCATCTTGAACAATGATTTAGGCTGTTCTATGCCATCGATTGTCCAATCAGCATTAAATATTTTATGACGACAATGCTCTGAGTTTGCTTGTGCAAACATAAATAATTCGATGTCGTTCGGGTTACGCCCTAACTTTTGGAAGTTTTCTACCAAGTAGTCAATTTCATCATCCGCTAATGCAAAACCTTGCTCCACGTTAGCATTTGCAAGTGCTTCACGACCACCGCCTAAAATGTCAACTGATGACATTTCACTTGGTGCATCAGTGCGGAATAACTGTCCAGCAGCTTCAAGCGAGCTATGCGTTGCTTCAGTCATACGGTCGTGCAGAAGTGCTGCAACCTGACTAACTTGCTCTGCGTTCAAATCACCTTCAACATAGTAAGCAATACCACGCTCTACACGGTGAACTTGAGTTAAACCACAGTTGTGAGCAATATCCGTTGCTTTTGAAGCCCATGGCGAGATAGTGCCAGGGCGCGGCGTTACTAACACCAAAGTACCTGCTGGTGTATGTTCTGCGATCGTTGGGCCGTAGGTAAGTAACTTCTCAAGCTTAGTTTTCTCATCACTTGAAAGCTCAGCTGTTAAATCAGCAAAGTGAGCATACTCGGCGTAAACGTTGGTGACTGGAAGTTGCGCCTGTTGGCAACGGGCTAAAATTTTCTGAACTCTAAAATCGGAAAGTGCTGGTGCACCACGAAGGATCAACATAGGTATTTTCATCCGGGGTTAGGGATTGAACGATATTTTAGGTGGCTATTATAGTGCAAATAGCGCTTAGATTTAACTCAAAATTGCGCTTTTCGTAAAATTATCTTTTCTAGTATCTATGAACATGAATAAACACAATAAAACCAATCGACAAGTGACGCGATGTTAAAGTTTTGCTATAAGTGTTGTAGGGCATCAAAGGGGCACACTATGATTAAACAAAAGTTAATAACAATCATTACGTTAATCATGTTTTTATGTGCCTGTGATATGCAGCAGCAACAGTCACAGTTAAGCCAAATAAAAACGCAAAACAAAATCCGAGTCGGTACTTTAGCTGGTGCGAGCAATTACTATCAGGCTGTTCAAGGCGAACAAGGTTTTGAATATGAATTAGCACAAGAGTTTGCCGAACATTTGGGTGTTGAACTAGAAATGGTGCCTTTTTTTAGCCTAACAGATATGTTTTCCCGCTTAGACCGCGGCGATTTAGATATTATTGCGTCTGGCTTAACATATGACAAAGTACGCGCTCAAAATTACCGTTTTGGTCCAACGTATCGAACCATTAGCCAAAAACTAGTATATAAACAAGGTAGAGTTCGTCCCCGCAATTTCGATGACCTAACAGGCAACTTAACTGTGCTGGCTAAAAGCAGCCACTCGCTTGCACTTCAACAAATCAAACAAACAAACCCCAACTTAAACTGGAATGAAACTGAAGACCTAGATGAAGAAGAGCTATTACAGGCTGTGATTGATGGTGAGATTGATTATACTCTTGCCGATTCGCATACTTTATCGCTGTTTCGTCGTTACCATCCAAATTTAAGTATTGGCTTTTCCGTTACTCGCAACGACCCTATCGCTTGGCTAATGCGAAAAGACAATGACGACTCTTTGTATGCGCTGATGGTGCCTTTTTTTGGCGAAGTAAAACAAAATAACCAACTTTATGTGCTCGAAGAAAAGTATTTTGGCCATGTTCGTCAATTCAATTATGTAAACACCCTCGCCTATATTGAAGCAATAAAAGAAACCTTACCTAAATACCGACCTTGGTTTGAACAATACGCTGGTAGTTTAGATTGGCGTTTACTTGCTGCTCTAAGTTACCAAGAGTCTATGTGGAACCCCAGAGCAAAATCACCAACCGGTGTGCGTGGCATCATGATGCTTACTCGGGCGACAGCAAAACAAGTTGGCGTAACAAACCGACTAGAACCAGAACAAAATATAAAAGGGGGAGCGGAATACCTAGCTAAATTAGTAAAGCGTATTCCTGAGCGTATTCCACAGCCCGACCGCACGTGGCTTGCATTAGCTTCATATAATATTGGCTGGGGACATGTTAATGACGCCCGTATTATTACCCAACAACAAGGGGCAAGCCCCGACAAATGGGCTGATGTAAAAAAACGTTTGCCGCTGTTAATTAAAAAGCGCTATTACAGAAAAACAAAGTACGGCTACTCAAGAGGTGACGTAGCAGTTAAATACGTAGATAACATTCGTCGTTACTATGATGCACTTGTTTGGTTAGATGAAAATAATGCGATGGAAAAATCTGTAGCAAAAAGTGAACCAAACACTCCCTCTAAACCTATAACAGAAGATAGTGCTCAATAAGATAATAATTTTACAAAGGTGGTGAGCACCTGAGTTTGATTAAAATATATGTTTACTTGTCACTAAATGATCACTAATGTGAGCTAAATTAATTACTTCTCACTCTCACACTTAGGAGAAACCATGCTAAAACGTCGGCGTACGCACGCATTTAAGCGCAACGTTATATTTTCAACAGCTACTCGTCGTAGGATAATGCTGCGCAATTTACACAAAAAAACAATATGGCGTCGCCGTATGTTTGCAATGCAATTAATGTCTGAATTGAATGATGCATCAGACCCTAAGAGTTAAGATTTAAATTTTTCTCGGCTTGCTTTTTAGCCTTAATTTCTTTTCTACGCCGCTTGAAAAAGTCAGAAATCGTCTGCCCACACTTTTGCGCTAGTATTCCTGCAGTGATATCAACTTGGTGGTTCAACCTTGGCTCCTGAAGTAGATTCATTATCGACCCTGCGGATCCCGTTTTTAAGTCAGTCGCTCCAAATACAACACGTTTGATGCGACTGTGTACCAACAAACCTGCACACATAGAGCAAGGTTCTAGCGTTACATAAAGGGTGCAATCAATTAAGCGGTAATTCTGAAGCTTTTGACCTGCTTCGCGAATCGCAATCACCTCTGCATGAGCCGATGGATCATTGTCAGTTATCGAACGATTATAACCTGCCGCAACTAGCTGATTATCTTTTACAATAATGGCTCCAACAGGGATTTCGTTCAACTTTTCAGCCTCTTTTGCGTATTCTAACGCAGCTTCCATCCAATATTGGTCACTGTGCAAGGTACTCATCTTTCTCAACCTTTCTTTAATTATTGTTTTATTATACCTACTTAGAACAAAAAAGTGCTAAACATGTGGATTAGTGACAAAAATAAAACAAATTAAAGGTGCTTTGCCATGGCTCAGTGACTGTGATTTGCGCTATAATCTCCCGCTTTTTTTATTTAGCTCACAACACACGGGTAGCAAATGAAATTTCCTGGACGCCGCAGGCATAAACATTATTTTCCGGTGGAAGCCAAAGATCCACTAACGAATCAACTAAATGCTAGTGATAGACTGCAGCGCAGCTATATTACTGGAATAGATCAAATTGTCGTTGATATCGAAGCAAAAGTTGATCAAGCTTTCCTTGACGAATTCCACCTGCGCCGAGGAATGTCGCAAGTTATTGATAGTGATATTACCAACGCTCTATACGATCGTCTTAAATTAAACGACATGGTCGATTATGAATTTGCCGGTGGCACGATAGGTAACACCATGCACAATTACTCAGTGCTAGCGGACGACCGCTCAGTACTATTAGGCGTTATGAGTGAAAACATAAAAATAGGCAGCTACGCCTATCGCTTTTTATGTAACACCTCTAGCCGTGTTGATCTTGATTACTTGCAACCAGTTGATGGCCCAATTGGGCGCTGTTTCACCTTAATTGATGATAGCGGCGAGCGAACATTTGCAATAAGTGCAGGCTTAATGAATCACTTACGCCCAGAGTCAATCGATAAAGAACTTATCGAAAACTCATCTGCTCTCGTTATCAGTGCATATTTAATGCGTACTCAAGGTAATGAAACGATGACTGAAGCGACCATGCAAGCAGTCAAATATGCTAATGATGCGTGCGTACCGGTTGTGCTTACACTTGGCACCAAGTTTTTAATCGAACAAGACCCAACCTGGTGGGCTAACTTTGTAAAAGAACACGTTGATATTTTAGCAATGAACGAAGAAGAAGGCCTTGCAATTACAGGCTTTGAAGATCCATTGCTAGCGGCTGATAAAGCCCTAGACTGGGTCGATTTGGTTATTTGCACAGCGGGCGAAAAAGGCCTATTTATGGCAGGACACGTTGATGAAAAATTCAAACGAGAAACAGAATACCCACTTTTGCCTGGTGCAATAGCTGACTTTAATCGTTTTGAGTTTTCACGCGCAATGCGTAAAGTCGATTGTGAAAGTCCTATTAAAGCTTATAGTCATACAGCGCCATTTATGGGTGGTCCAGACAGTATTAAGAACACCAATGGTGCGGGTGACTGCGCATTAGCAGCTGTATTACATGACTTATCAGCAAACGTGTATCATAAGCTCAATGTCGGTAACTCAGCTAAACACCAGCAACCGGCAATGACCTATTCATCACTGGCGCAAATTAGCAAGTATGCTAACCGCGCAAGTTATGAAGTATTGGTGCAGCACTCACCGCGTTTATCACGTGGATTGCCTGAGCGAGAAGACTGCCTAGAACAAGTTTACTGGGAACAGTAAACCACTTAGAAAGTTTTAAAAAATAGATATATCTAGCTTTTCTGATAGCAGCTCCAATGCTGCTATCCCCGCTACTGAGTTACCGAACGAATTTAAGCCCGGTGACCAAACAGCCACAGTAAACTTATTAGGCAAAACAGCCAGTATAGTTCCTGACACTCCCGATTTACCTGGCATACCAACGCGATAACCAAAATCACCTGCGGCGTCATATAAACCACTCGTAAATAATAATGAATTTAACTGTTTGCTTTGACGATTAGAAAGAACCACTTTACCTGTTGTATTATCAACCCCTTTATTAGCTAAGAAGTTATAAGCCTTAGCAAGCTCAACACAATTAAGCTCTATTGCGCAGAAGTTAAAATAAGCCCACAGAACATCATCCACCTCGTTGTCAAAATTATCAAAAGACTTCATCAGATGCGCCATAGCAGCATTACGGTGTCGAAACTCGTATTCTGAGTTTGCTACTTTTTTATCAATCATTATCGCTGGATTACCAGATAATAAACGAAAGGTTTCAAGCATAGAATGCATAGGAGCTGAAAGACGACTATAAAGTGCATCGCATGTAACAATTGCACCAGCATTTATAAATGGGTTTCGAGGAAGGCCCTTTTCGAATTCAAGTTGTGTTAAAGAATTAAATGCTGTGCCCGAAGGTTCTTTACCAACTCTTTGCCACAGTTCATCACCATAACGCTGCAAAGCAAGTGTAAGGGTCATTACTTTTGATACCGACTGTATCGTAAAGCGCTCTGAACAATCACCTGCGCAGAACGTCTCACCATCAGTAGTGTGAATAGCCATAGAGAACTGATTGGCTTCAATTTCAGCTAAAGCAGGAATATAGTCAGCGACCTTTCCTTGAGAAAGTAATGGCTGTACCTCAGCTGTAATTTCATTTAACACTTGTTGGTAATCAGAATAAACCAATATAGCTCTCACTCTCTGTCTTGTCTGTGTTAGTAAAATAAAATTCTAACATGATAGTTGATAACAGTTGAGGGCAATTTATGTGTTTGTAGAACTATCAAGATATACTCGTTCAAATGAATCAAATTTTCAAAGTAAAACACAGGGCTCTGAAGTAGTCGTCGCGTTTGTCTTCGCGCTCCTTTCTCTTTTTGTATCAATTACTTAACCAACGCTACGGTGTATTGATTGACAATGTTCTACTCGATAACTTTCTTGTATTTGGAGCCATGGTGCGCTACGCAGTAGGATGACCTACTTCATATGCAACGTATGATTGATATTCTTTAATAATGACTCACCGGGCTCTTGGGTGTTCGTGACGTTCTTTTACCCGTGGGTATCAAATACTCAACCCACGCTACGGTGGTCAGGTTAACCTACGTATTTTATTTTCTCTTAGACGTAAAAAAAACCGGCTCTTTCGAGTCGGGCTTTCTTG